>NZ_JAIUGU010000005.1:0-391903 GCF_020164775.1 Mesorhizobium sp. ES1-6 | reverse complement strand
CGTTGCAAGGAAGCTCCTCGTCGTCCTCAACGCCATCATCCGTGATAAAAAAGCATTCGCATGAACACAGTTGCCATGCCGCGACCTTTGTTGAGGGGTGCAGGGGTGCAGAATTCTGCACTGTTTCAAAGTGTTAGGGTCACCTCATGGATCCCAGGGTTCTGCGCCGCGTCGCTCCGCTCCTTGCTTCGCCCTAATGCATGTCGCCCAAAAGTGACCTCGGTTTTGGGAGAACGCCATGCATAAAACCAAGGATCTAAGCGCGTCGCATGAAACCCGTTTCGACGCGACACGCTTTAGGATGACGAAGCGATGGGGCGACCGGCCGTCATCATGCTGATCAGTTCTCGGTGCTGCGCAGCTGGAACTGGCTGACGCCGATGGCGAGATTGATGCCGGTCTGCGTCTGCAGGCTGAGCGGCTGCAAGGTGAAGGCTTGCGAGGAGCCGCCGACCAGGAGATTGGCGCCGGCGCCGACGGCCGCGGTCACTTCGGCGCTGGCGCCGATATAGTCACCCGCCAAGGCGCCCGGCGCGTAGATGTTCTTCAGCGGCGTCAGCACCAGCCAACGCATCACCGCCTGCTTGGTCGTGCCGATGTCGAGGCCGTATTTGTTGACGGCGCCGAAATAGGCTTCCGGGGCGAAGGTCTTGTCGGCCGGAGTGAAGGTGCAGCTCAGATCCTTGCTCGAACCGAAAATGAAACCGGTGCCGCCCGATATGGCGCATTCAAGCGTGCCGAGTTCGATGCCCTGATCTTGCGCTCGTGCCGGGCCGGCAAGCACGGTTGCGATCACGGCAGCGGCAATGGCTGTCCTCGGCATGGCGTCCCCCAAAATCAAAAACGGCGCGGAACCATCCTATCGGGTTCCGCGCCGCGAAGTGAAGGGCCTGGAGTCGAGGCTCCAATCCGCTTATTTGAGCGAGTGGATCAGTTCCAGCGACGTCACGGCCACGGCGAGGTTGACGCCGGTCTGCGCCTGGACGCTGAGCGGCTCCAGCATGAAGGCGCTGTCGAAGCCACCAACCAGCAGGTTGGCGCCGCCGCCGGTCACGACGCTCGCCTCGGCGTTGACGCCGTAATAGCTGCCGGCAAGGTCGCCAGCGTCACGATCGCGGGTCGCGGCAAAAACGGCCCAGACGAGCTGGCCCTGATGCGTCTTGCCGAGATCGACGCCGATCTTGGAGATGACGCCGGTGTAAATTTCCGACGGACCGTGATGGTAGGGGCGGAAAACGCAGGACACACCCTTGTTGGAGGCGACGATATAGCCGGTGCCGCCATCGATGGTGCAGTCGAGGGTGCCGAGCTGCAGCTTGCCGGCGCTGGCCGGAGCGGCGGCGAACACGGTCGTTGCAAGGGCGGCGGCGCAGACGAGTTTCTTGATCATGGGAGGGTCCTTTCGCAGTCAGTCTTCGGTAACGTCTCGGGCCCCGCGACCGTTCCGCTGAAAACTTGGCGCGAACAAGGCAAGGGTCGACGGCTTGCCGCCGGGGTTAACGCGGGGTTGCCGGTTTGAGGGCGATATGCCTCGCCGCGTGTCTTTTTGGACACGCACACGATGTGGTGGAACGCTTATGCGGGCTTGTAGAGGCCGATGTCAGCTGACGCGGGCGAGGCCGTCCTTGGCCGGCTGGTAGCTGGGGTTGAGGCGCACGGCCTCGCGATAGGACTTCGCCGCCTTGGCCTTGTCGCCGCGCCGTTCGTAGATCAGCGCCTGGTTGGCCCAGGCCTCGGCGTTCTGGCCGTCGAGCTTGATAGCCATGTTGAAATCGGAGAAGGCGTTGTCCTCGTCGCCCGTCGCCAGATAGGAGAGGCCACGGCCGTTATAGGGCTCGGCCGCGTCGGGGGCCAGGGAGATGGCTGTCGAGAAATCCTCGATGGCGAATTTGTGCTGGCCCTGGCTCTGATAGATCAGCCCGCGATTGTGGTAGGCGCGGGCGTCCGTCGTGTCGAGCTGGATCGCCTTCTGGAAGTCGGTGAAGGCATCCTGGGTGCGGCCGGCCTTACGGTAGAGATTGCCGCGGCCGATATAGGCGGCGTCGTAATTGCCGTTGATCTGGATCGAGCGGTTGTAGTCCGCAAGCGCTGCTTCCTGGTTGCCGAGGAAGCGCTGGATGAGGGCCCGGTTCGAATAGGCCTGGTAGAAATTCGGATTGAGCTGGATGGCCTGGTTGAAGTCCTTGAGCGCCGCCTGGTACTGGCCGCCGCGGCCATAGGCCGAGCCGCGCACATTGTAGCCCTCGGGATCCTGGGGATTGCGCTGGATCACCGCCGACAGCGAGGAGATGTTCTCGCTCGACCCTTGCGCCTTGTCGATGTTGTTGAACTCGCCAGCCGGGCCCGATGTCTGGCAGCCGGCAAGCACCAATCCGGAAAGCAGGGCCGCTGTCAGGGCGAAACCACGCAATGCGGTCCCGCGCTCCACGCTCGTTGCGTTCATGTCTGCCCTGTCCTCACTTGCGCCGTCGTTCGGGTCCGGTTCCCCCCTCCGGGCCGGTCATATCAAAATAAAAGGGTGGCGGCGATTCCGCATCGCGCCACCCTGGTATCCTTCGAAAAGGACGAAATATTGGCGATAATCAGCGCGGCGGACGCGCTGCACCGGCGGCACCGCCAGCAGCGACCGGACGCGGGGTCATCGGCAGCAGGCCTTCGCGCTGTGCGCGCTTGCGGGCCAGCTTGCGGGCACGGCGAACGGCTTCGGCCTTTTCACGGGCGCGCTTCTCGGAAGGCTTCTCGTAGTGGCCGCGCATCTTCATTTCGCGGAAAATGCCTTCGCGCTGCATCTTCTTCTTGAGCGCGCGAAGCGCCTGATCAACGTTATTGTCGCGGACGAGTACCTGCACGGGCAATCCTGTCTTTCGGGTTTGATATCAACAGGCAAGTAGCCATAGCCACAAGCCTCCGCGGCGCTCGACACCACGAATTGTGGCGGCTGATAGCAGAATCAAGCCTCGCTGTCCACAGTCGAAATGAGAGACGGCAGCCAAATTGCCACGGTCGCCTGGAGATAGGGCGCCGTTACGCCGTGGCCAGGTGCAACCGCTCGAAATCCTCGAAGAACTCACCGTAATCGCAGGTGATCTCCTCGCCGACGGCGATATCCCGGGTCGCGGTCGCGCCGCCATAGTGCGAGAAGTCGGTGTTCGGCGTGGCCGAATGGTTCATGAAGCGGCCATTGTCGACCTCGTAGACCATGAAACCGGGCTTGTCCGGGCTCGGATAGGCGTAGCGGTCGAGCAATTCCTTAAGGGGCGGCGAGGCCGTCTCGTATTTGTCCATCGGGATCAGCCGGTCGAAATCCGGGTCCAGCCGCCAGATCGAGGCGCCTTTCGCGACCGGCTCGGCGGCGAACATGCCGACGCCTTCGATGGCGCTCTGGGCGACATAAGTTCGGATCAGCATCATGGCTTCAAGACTCGTTTGGTAAAAGGACCCGTTTCGACAGGAAACGAAATCGCCAAATCGGGCGCAAAAAGCAAGACCGGCGGCCTGCGTCACAACGACGAACAGGCCTGTTCCCCGTAAATCCTTCACGTCCGGTTGATCGACACGCCGCCATCGGCAAACAGCGCGGTTCCCGTGGTGAAGCTCGAGGCGTCGGAGGCGAGGTAAAGCGCGGAGCGGGCGATCTCTCGCGGTTGCGCCATGCGCTTCAGGGCATGGAGGCCCTCGACAAAGGCGCGGGCCTCGGGCGTGGTCGTGGTCGCGCCTGGCGTGTCGGTGCCGCCCGGCAGCAGCGCGTTGACGCGCAGTCCCTTCGGTCCGTATTCGGCGGCAAGCACCTGCGTCAAACCGATCAGGCCGGCCTTGGCGGCGGCGTAGGCGGCCATGCCCGGCATGCCGGCGGTGTAACCGACAAAGCTCGACGTAAAGATCAGCGAGCCGCCGCCGCGCTCCAGCATGGCCGGTATCTGATACTTCGCGCCGAGAAAGGCGCTGGTCAGATTGGTGTCCATCGTCCCGTGCCATGTCCGTGCCGACATGTCGGGGACTGATCCCATCAGTCCAACGGAGCCGGCATTGTTCAACGCGATGTCGAGTCCTCCGAAGCTGCCGACCGCCAGCTCGACGAGGGCTTTCGCGTAGGTCTCGTCGGTGACGTCCCCCGCGAGGGCGACGGCCGTGCCGCCGGCGCCCTCGATTTCGGCGGCGAGCGCATCAAGCTCCGCTTGGCGGCGGGCGGAAATGACGAGCCTGGCGCCCTCCTCGGCGAACAGCTTTGCGGTGGCGCGGCCAATGCCGGAACTGGCGCCGGTGACGATGGCGATCTTATTGGCGAGTGCGAGCATCTTTTGCATCCCTGTCCTTCGCGCCGGTCTCGCCGGCAATCGGGATGCTTGGTCACAGATCGGGCCGGGCAGGGCCACCCGATACGTGCCAATGTGCCGATGCCTTGCTTGCGTCTTTTTCAGCACGGCGCAAAACGGCAAGCGCCGTCGCAAACAGCGCAAGGATGGCAGCGCGGTTTCGCTAGTGATACACCTCGCGCGCCGGGGCTTGATGATGAACGCCCGGCTGCCATTTGCGAGGCTGGACCGTGAAGAAATACTCTGTATTCGCCATCGCCCGCGAGGCCATGCGCGGCCACAAGGGCTGGGAGGAGCAATGGTCCTCGCCCGAGCCGAAGAAGGAATACGACGTCATCATCGTCGGCGCCGGCGGCCATGGCCTGGCCACCGCCTATTATCTCGCCACGGTGCACGGCATCACCAATGTCGCGGTTCTGGAAAAGGGCTGGCTCGGCGGCGGCAATACCGGCCGCAACACCACCATCATCCGTTCGAACTATCTCTATGACGAGAGCGCCGGCATTTACGACCATGCCCTGAAGCTGTGGGATGGGCTCAGTCAGGAACTCAACTACAACGTCATGTATTCGGCGCGCGGCGTCATGATGCTGGCCCACAATGTGCACGACATCCAGGTGCTGAAGCGCCACGTGCATGCCAACCGGCTCAACGGCATCGACAATGAATGGCTGACGCCTGAGCAGGCAAAGGAATTCTGCCCGCCGCTCAACACCTCCAAGGACGCACGCTATCCGGTCGTCGGGGCTGCCTTGCAGCGCCGCGGCGGCACGGCGCGCCACGACGCTGTCGCCTGGGGCTATGCGCGCGGCGCCTCGGCGCGCGGCGTGCATATCATCCAGAACTGCGAGGTGACGGGCGTCAAGCGGGCTGCCAATGGCGCGGTGACGGGCGTCGACACGACGCGTGGCTTCATCGGCGCCAAGAAGGTCGGCGTCGTCGCCGCCGGCCATTCCTCGGTCATCATGAATATGGCCGGCGTGCGCATGCCGCTGGAAAGCTATCCGCTGCAGGCGCTGGTGTCGGAGCCGATCAAGCCGGTCGTGCCTTGCGTTGTGATGTCGAACACGGTGCACGCCTACATCTCGCAGTCCGACAAGGGCGAACTGGTGATCGGCGCCGGCACCGACCAGTATGTCTCCTATTCGCAGACCGGTGGGCTGCACATCTTGCAGCATACGCTCGACGCCATCTGCGAGATGTTCCCGATCTTCACGCGCATGAAAATGCTGCGCTCGTGGGGCGGCATCGTCGACGTGACGCCCGACCGCTCGCCGATCCTGGCCAAGACGCCGGTGCCCGGCCTCTATGTCAATTGCGGCTGGGGCACGGGCGGCTTCAAGGCGACGCCCGGTTCGGGCCATGTCTTCGCCCACACCATCGCCAAGGACGATCCGCATCCGATCAACGCGCCCTTCACCATCGAGCGCTTCCGCACCGGCCGCCTCATTGACGAGGCGGCGGCGGCGGCGGTGGCGCACTGATGATGATGGCGCAGATGGCTGTCGCCATGCCGCTGATGCTGGCGGGGGAACAGGGCATGTTCCATTTTCCTTCGGCGGACGAATTCCGCACGCAGCCGATCAGCCGCGCTGGAAACGAGGCCAACTGGCCATTTACCGTCGACGACGGCGTCCTGGCCTGCGTGTGGAGTGGCGGCCAGAGAGTGGTCATGTTCGTGGAGAACAGACCCGCCGATCTCGACGAGGACGAACCGTTCGAGCCACGTCGCGTCATCGTCACGACCGATCCGATGCAACTCACCATCGGCAACATGGCGTATCGCGATCTGTTTCGCCCGGCCGCAAGCGTGGAGGAGCGCATCCGGCTCGTCGCGCCATTTGCGGCTATGGGCCAAAGGCTTTGCGACCAACCGGCTGGCGCCCACGTCGGTCACGGCGAATTGTAGGAACAAACACGATGCTTCTCATCCGCTGCCCCTATTGCGAGGAAGAGCGCCCGGAACTCGAATTCCGCAACGCCGGCGAGGCGCATATCGCGCGTTCGGCCGACATATCCGCCGAGAGCGACGACGACTTCGAGAAGTTCTTCTTCATCCGCTCCAATCCCAAGGGCATCATTTATGAGCGCTGGCGGCACATGCATGGCTGCGCGCGCTTCTTCAACGCGGTGCGCGACACCGTGACCGACAAATTCGTCATGACCTACAAGGCCGGCGAGCCCAAACCCTCCAAGCTGCCCAAAAACTCCACCGAAGGAGTTGCGAAATGAGCGGCGCGTTGCGCATTTCCGGCGCCGGGCGCCTCAGCCAGGCCAAGACAGCCCGTTTCAGCTTCGATCGCCAGTCCTATACCGGCATCGAGGGCGACACGCTGGCCTCGGCGCTGCTTGCCAATGGCGTGCATCTGGTCGGCCGCTCGTTCAAATATCACCGCCCGCGCGGCATCCTGTCGGCCGGCGCGGAAGAGCCCAACGCGCTGGTGCAGATCGTGCGCGACGATGCGCGAAAGACGCCGAACGTGCGTGCGACCGTGCAGGAGCTCTATGACGGTCTCGCCGCCAACTCACAGAACCGCTGGCCGTCGCTGTCCTTCGACCTCGGCGCTGTCAACGACCTGGCCTCGCCGCTGTTTTCGGCCGGCTTCTACTACAAGACCTTCATGTGGCCGAAGGCGGCCTGGAAGAGCCTTTACGAGCCCAAGATCCGCGAAGCCGCCGGCCTCGGCGTTTCGCCCGACAAGCCCGATCCCGACCATTATTCCTCGCGCTACGCGCATTGCGACGTTCTGGTGCTGGGCGGCGGTGCGGCCGGTATCGCGGCGGCGTTAGCAGCGGCGGAGACCGGCGTTCGCGTCATCCTCGCCGACGAGCAGGCCGCGTTCGGCGGCAGCCTGCGATTCGAGTCTGGTGCGAAGATCGACGGCCAGGACGGCTTTGCCTGGGCGCAAGCGGCGATCGCCAGGTTGAGTTCAATGGACAATGTCCGCGTGCTCTCGCGCACCACGGCGTTCGGCTATTACGCGCAGAATTTCATCGGCCTGGTCGAGCGCGTCAGCGACCACCTGAAGGCCCCGGGCCACGACCTGCCGCGGGAGCGGCTCTGGCAGGTTCGCGCCAAGCGCGTGGTGCTGGCTTCCGGCGCCATCGAGCGCCACATGGTGTTCGCCAACAACGACCGGCCGGGCGTCATGCTGGCGGGAGCGGCACGCACTTTCCTCAATCATTATGGCGTCGCGGTCGGCAGGAATGTCGGCGTCTACACCGCCAATGACTCGGCGTACGCGGCCGCGATCGACCTGAAGAAGGCCGGCGTCAGCGTGGCGGCGATCGTCGATCTGCGCGACAACCCGACCGGCCCGGTAATCGACGAGGCGAGGGCGCTCGGCATCGAGATCAATTTCGGCCGTGCGGTGATCCGCGCCGGCGGCAAGCTGCGGGTGTCGTCGATGACGGTGCAGCCGAAGAATGGCGGCGGCGAACGCACCATTCCCGTCGACGCGATCCTGATGTCGGCCGGCTGGACACCGTCGGTGCATCTGTTCTCGCAGTCGCGCGGCAAGATCGCCTTCAACGACGAGACCAAGCGTTTCGTGCCCGGCACCTACGCGCAGGACTGCGTCTCGGTCGGCGCCTGCAACGGCACCGACGGCCTGTCGGCCTCGGTCGACGAGGCCTCTGCGGCGGGTGCCAAGGCGGCAAAGGAAACAGGCGGCAAGGTGTCCAAGGGCACCAAGCCGAAGGTGGATGCCTCCGAGAGCTGGTCGCGCGGCATGCTGGGCGCGGCACCCGGCGCCGGGCCGGATACGACGGTGAAAGCCTTCGTCGATTTCCAGAACGACGTCACCGCCAAGGACATTCGCCAGGCGGTGCATGAAGGCATGCGCTCGATCGAGCACGTCAAGCGCTTCACCACCAACGGCATGGCGACGGACCAAGGCAAGACCTCCAACATGCACGGGCTGGCGATCGCCGCCGAGACGCTGGGCAAGCCGATCCCCGAGGTCGGGCTGACCACGTTCCGCGCGCCCTATACGCCTGTCACCTTCGGCGCGATCGTCAGCCATGCGCGCGGGCCGCTGTTCGACCCGACCCGCAAAACCGCGATCCATCCCTGGGCCGAGGCGCAGGGCGCGGTGTTCGAGGATGTCGGCCAGTGGAAGCGCGCCTGGTATTTCCCCAAACCCGGCGAGGACATGCATGCGGCGGTCGACCGCGAATGCGTTGCCGTGCGCAACCAGGCTGGCCTGTTCGATGCCTCGACGCTCGGCAAGATCGAGGTGGTCGGGCCGGATGCGGCCAAGTTCATGGAACTGCTCTACACCAATCCGTGGGAGAAGCTGGAACCCGGCCGCTGCCGCTATGGCATCATGCTGCGCGAGGACGGCTTCATCTATGATGACGGCGTCGTCGGCAGGCTGGCGCCGGACCGTTTCCATGTGACGACGACGACGGGCGGCGCGCCGCGTGTCATGAACCACATGGAGGATTATCTCCAGACCGAGTTCCCGCATCTCAATGTCTGGCTGACCTCGATCACCGAACAGTGGGCGGTCATCGCCGTGCAGGGGCCGAAATCGCGTGACATCATCGCGCCGCTGGTCGAAGGCATCGACATGTCCGACGAGGCGCTGCCGCATATGTCGGTGCGCGAGGGCAAGATCTGCGGCGCGCCGACGAGGCTGTTCCGCATGTCGTTCACCGGCGAGCGCGGTTTCGAGGTCAACGTGCCGGCCGACCATGGTCAGGCCGTCTGGGAAGCGTTGTGGGCCGAAGGCCAGAAGCATGGCGCCACCGCCTACGGCACCGAGGCGATGCACGTGTTGCGCGCCGAAAAGGGCTACATCATCGTCGGCCAGGACACGGACGGCACGGTGACGCCAAACGATGCCGGCCTCGACTGGGCGGTCGGCAAGAAGAAGACCGACTTTGTCGGCATTCGCGGCTTGAAGCGGCCGGACCTGGTGGCCAAGGGCCGCAAGCAATTGGTCGGCCTCAAGACCAAGGACCCCAAGGTGGTGCTGGAAGAAGGCGCGCAGATCGTCGAGGATCCGAAACAGGCCATCCCGATGAAGATGATTGGTCATGTCACATCGAGCTACTGGTCGCAGAATTGCGGCCGCTCCATCGCGCTGGCGCTGGTTGCCGGCGGGCGCGACCGAATGGGCGACACGCTCTACGTGCCGATGCCTGATGGGGTGATCGAAGTGGAGGTTACCGGCATGGTGTTCTTCGACGAGACGGGAGGGCGCCTCAATGGCTAAGGCTGCTGCAAAGACGACGGCGTCGTCCTCGGCCGAGCGGCGTCCGGCATTGGCCGGGCGCGCCACATCGGCGGCCGGCGTCAAGGTCGAGGTGCTGCCCCCGGCGGAGCGCATGTCGCTGCGGGCGCCGGAGGCTTCGCTTGCGGGGCTTTCGAAGGCGCTCGGCGTGACCTTGCCGAAGAAGCCGAAAACATCCGCGTCCAAGGCGGGGCGTACCGCACTGTGGCTTGGCCCGGACGAATGGCTTGTCATCGATGAAGCCGGCAAGGACCCGCTTGCCGATTGCGCGAAAGTTTCCGTCCTGCACTCGTCGGTCGGTATCTCGCACCGCAACATCGCGATTTCAGTTGCCGGCCCAGGGGCCGAGGCCACGGTCAATTCGGGCTGCCCGCAGGATCTGTCGCTCGAAGCCTTCCCGGTGGGCGCCGCTTCGCGCACCATCCTGGGCAAGGCCGAGATCGTGCTGTTGCGCACGGCCGAGGACGCCTTCAGGGTCGAGTGCTGGCGTTCCTTCTCGGACTATGTCTTTACTTTCCTGTCCGAGGGAGCCCGCGACGCCGCCGGCTGACCCCGGAACGTTTGCCGCCCGCGTCCGTTGAGCGGCGACAGTCGAGGGAGAGATGCCGATGCCGTCGAAGTCCGCGCCGAAATCGCCGAAAACAGCGGCGGTCCGTTCGCTCGAACACGAGCGGCATCACGACGCCGACGCCGAAGAAGAACTCGAGGAGGGCCTCGAGGACACGTTCCCGGCCAGCGATCCGGTGTCGATCACCAGTTCCGCCATTCCGGGCGCCCCGGCTAAACCCGGCAAGGCCAAGACCGTCCCCGGTCGCAAGTCCCGCAAGCCTTGATTTCCAAAAATTTTGGTTGAAAGCCATCTTCCCAAGACCTCCGCAGATACGATATTCAAAGCGCTTTGGAGAGGAAGAATGCCTGTTAAAGCCATAGTCTGGGGCGAGAACGTCCATGAACAGACCAATGCCGCCGTGCGCGACCTCTATCCCCTGACCATGCATAGCACGATTGCCGCCGCGCTCAACCAGGACAAGGGCATCGAGGCGACCACCGCCACCTTGCAGGAACCCGAGCACGGCCTGAGCGAGGCGCGCCTTGCCGCCACCGATGTCTTGCTGTGGTGGGGCCACGCCGCGCATGGCGAGGTCAAGGACGAGATCGTCGAGCGCGTGCAGAAGCGGGTCTGGGAAGGGATGGGTCTGATCGTGCTCCATTCCGGCCATTACTCGAAGATTTTCAAGCGGCTGATGGGCACGCCCTGTTCGCTGAAATGGCGCGAGGCGGGCGAGCGCGAGCGTGTCTGGGCGATCAACCGCGGCCACCCGATCGCGCAAGGCATCGGCGAGTGCCTGGAGATCGGCGAGACGGAAATGTATGGCGAGCCGTTCGCGGTGCCGGAGCCGCTGGAGACGGTGTTCATCTCCTGGTACGAGGGCGGCGAGGTGTTCCGCTCCGGCCTGACCTACCAGCGGGGCGCCGGAAAAATCTTCTACTTCTCACCGGGCCATGAGACCTATCCGATCTACCACAATGAAGGCGTTCAGCAGGTGCTGCGCAACGCCGTGCATTGGGCGCACAACCCGGCTCCGGCATGGTCCGGCATCACCAATGCGCCGAATGTACCGACGGACAAGGCCAAGGAGAAGATCGTCCAGAAAGGCCTGCGCCTGCATACCGACGGTGACAGGGGGTTGAGCTGATGCATCGCCTGCTCTTGCTCGGCACCGGCTGGATCGCGGCCCATCATATCGAGGAGTTCGGTCAGGTTCCCGGCTGCGCCATCGTCGCTTGCGTGGACCAGCTGCCGGGCCGCGCGGCGGCGTTCGCCGCCGCCAACAAAATAGGTACTTTCTTCGAGAGCCTCGAAACGGCGATCGCTTGGGGCGAGTTCGATGCAGCCATCAATGCGACGCCGGACCAGGTCCACAAGGCGACGACGCTGGCCCTGCTCGCCGCCGGGAAACATGTCTTCTGCGAGAAGCCGCTGGCGCCGACCTACGCCGATGCGCTTGCGATGAGCGAAGCCGCCGAGGCGGCCGGGCTCGTCAACATGGTCAATCTGACCTATCGCAACACACCGGTGATCCATGCGGCGCGGCGTATGGTGGAGGCCGGCGAGATCGGCGAGCTGCGCCATGTCGAGGCCAGCTACAGGCAAAGCTGGCTGGTCAGCAAGTTCTGGGGCGATTGGCGGGTCGACGACAAATGGCTGTGGCGCCTGTCGGGCCGGCACGGTTCGACAGGTGTTTTGGGCGATGTCGGCATCCATATCCTCGACTTCGCGACCTATGGGGCGGCCGAGGATATTGTCTCCCTGCATGCCGATCTGGTGACGTTTCCGAAGGCCGAGGGCGACCGCATCGGCGATTATGTGCTCGACGTCAATGACAGTCTGGCGATAACGGCGCGGCTCAGGTCAGGCGCGCTGGCCACGATCATGGCCAGCCGCTACACGACAGGCCATGGCAATGATCTGTCGCTGGCCCTACACGGCACCAAGGGCGCGATCAAGGTCGAGACCGATGGCAAGGTTTCGAAACTGTCCGCTTGCCTGGGCGACGACGTCGATCAGCACCGTTGGCGGACGCTGACGCCGCCTGACGTCAAACACAATGCCCGGCGCTTCGCCGATGCGCTGGACGCGGGACAGAACGGCGATCCGTCGTTCCGGCGCGCCGCCGAGATGCAGAAGCTGATCGACGCGGCCTTTCAGAGTTCGGCGGCCAAGCTGCCGGTCTCGATCGCCTGAAATCATCATGTGGCCGGCTGAGCCGGCCACAACCAACCTTGCAAATCTCAGTAGGCGCTCGGCATGATCCACGGGTTCACCGTGATGCCGAGGCGCGGGCCCTTGCCTTCGGTCGTGGCTTCCGTGGAAGCCTTCTTGTCGACCGAGCCGGTCGAAGCGCAATCGAGCTTCACATTGGTCCGGGTGTCGACGCAGGCGGCGGCGGGCACATGCTTGACCGCATGGGTCGTGTTGGCGGCAAAGGCCGAGCCCGAAAGTGCCAGCACGGCGGCGAGGGTGAGGAGGGTCTTTTTCATGGTCAGTCTCCGTTTTCGACGGTGAATTTATTCCGTACATGTACGTTGCTTCGTACAAATACGCTCGTCGATCGCGGAGTTCAAGGGCAAATCGTACACGTACGGTAGTTTTTTGTTAACCAAGAAATTCGCCCCCGGTTTGGCTCGGAAAGGCGGCGCGGAAATCTGGAAACGAAAAGCCTGCAGATCAGCAGTTGACCGGTGTCTCGGTCAATGGCGGCACATCTTGTGTGCTGAGCGTGGCAAGGGTGAAGTCGCACATCCGCTTCACGAATGCCTGCGCGTCCCCGAAGGGATAGAAGGGGAAGGTGATCAACAGCGAGATGGTGCCATGGCCGACCGCCCACAGCATGGTGGCGATGGCGCGCGGATCGCCATGCAATTTCCCGGCGGCGACACAGGCCTCGACCCTGCTGATCAGCACCTTCATCGCCGGATTGCCTTCTTCCATGTCCTCGTAGCTCCTGCCTTCCGGCAGCCTGGTCTTTTCGGTCATGAAGACGGTGCGGTATTCATTTGGATTGCCGAGCCCGAAGGCGGCATATTCGGTCATCACCGCCCGCAAGGCCTCGATCGGATCGTCGGACGGGTGTTCCTCGATGCGCCGGGCAAGCGTTTCGAACGCGTCCTCGGCCAGCGCGAAGAGGATGTCCTGCTTGTCGGCGAAATAGGAATAGACCGACATCGGCGCGTAGCCGACCCGCCTGGCCAGCTTGCGGATGGTCAGGCCCTCGTAGCCTTCTTCCTGGACGAGCTTGTGCGCGGCCTCTACAAGCTCCGAGCGGAGTTCGGCCTTTTGTTTCTCGCGGCGTTTCTGGACGCTCAGCGGCAAGTCCGTTGCCCTTGTCTGGTTGATGCCTGGCTAAATTATATACGCTGTACGGAAACGAACAAGGCCGCCGACGGTTCCCAAGCGGCAGGCGCCAGATCGCGGGGAATCAGATCGCGCCGATGCCGCCGTCGATGGCCAGCGCATGGCCGGTCATGAAGGAATTGGCCGGGTCGGCGGCAAACAGGATGGCGGTGGTGATTTCGTCGACTTCGGCCACGCGCTTCATCGGCACGCCACGGGTCAGTTCGGCCAGCGCCTCTGCCTCCGGCGCGCGGGAGACGCGCACGAAACTGTCCACCATCGCCGTCCTGGTGTGGGCGGGGCAGATGGCGTTGATGCGCAGGCCCTTGCTGGCATATTCGACCGCCGCCGAGCGGGTCAGGCCGACGACGCCATGCTTGGCGGCGGCATAGACCGAAAGCTTCGGCGCGCCCGAAAGGCCGGCGGCCGAGGCGATGTTGACGATGGCGCCGCCCTTGGCCGTCGCCTTGAACTGCTGCTCCATCCGCGGGATCTGGTGCTTCATGGCATAGAACACGCCGAGCAGGTCGACCTCGAGCACACGGCGGGCTTCGTCGGATGGAACCTGCGGCAGGCGCACGAAACTCTGGACGATGCCGGCATTGTTGACGGCGACATCCAGGCGGCCAAATCTTTCGACCGCCAGCGCCACCAGCGCTTCCGATAGCGCCTCATCGGCAATGTTGCCGGCCAGAATTGCCGTTTCGGCATCGAGCGTCCCGGCGAAACTCATCAGGGCTGTTTCATCCAGGTCCGAGAGAACCAGCCGGGCGCCTTCGGCGGCAAAGCCCTTGGCGGCGCCACGGCCGAGGCCGCCGGCCGCGCCCGTGATCAGCACCGTAGCTCCATCAAAGCGGCCCATTGCTTAGCTCTCCTTGTCGATCAACTCGGCGGCGAGGCGCGACAGCAGCTTCACCGCCTCGCCATAGGTCCTGGCCTTTTCGGGATTAGAGGCATTGCCGTCCAGCGCCCGCTTGTAGACACCCTGGCAGATTGCAGCCAGCCGGAAGAAGGAGAAGGCGAGGAAGAATGTCCAGTTGCCGATGCCGGTGAGCCCGCGCCGCCGACAATAGGCAGCGACATAGTCTTCTTCGAAGGGCAGGCCGAGTGCCGAGCGATCGATGCCGCCCAGGCCGCGAAAGCCGGATGCATGCGGCAGGCGCCATTGCATGCACTGATAGGCGATGTCGGCGAAGGGGTCGCCAAGCGTCGACAATTCCCAGTCGAGCACGGCCAGCACATCCGGCCGGTCCGGCGCGAAAATCAAATTGTCCAGCCGGTAGTCGCCATGCACCAGCGCAATGCGGCCATCATCGGCCGGCACATGCGTCTCAAGCCAGGCGATCAGGCGGTCCATGTCGGCAATGGCGCCGGTTTCCGAGGCACGGTACTGGGTGGACCAGCGCGCCAGCTGGCGTTCGAAATAATTGCCGGGCCGGCCGAAATCGCCGAGCCCCACCGCCTCGACATCGACATCGTGCAGGGCGGCCAGCGTGGCGTTCATGGCGTCGCAGATGGCCGCGCGTTCATCGTTGCCACGTGCCTCCGGCAATGCCGGATCCCAGAAAATGCGGCCATCGAGGAAGTCCATGACGTAGAACATGCGGCCGATCGGCGAGTCCTCGGTCGACAGGTGCAGCATTTCGGGCACGGGCACGGCCGTGCCGGCAAGCGCCTTCATCACGCGGAATTCACGGTCGACCTGGTGCGCCGATTTCAGGAGTTGGCCTGGCGGCTTGGCGCGCAGCACGTAACGGCCGCTTGCCGCCGTCAGGAGATAGGTCGGGTTGGATTGGCCGGACTTGAATTTTTCGATGGCCGCGAGCCCGGAAAAGCCTGGTATTTGCGCCTCGAGGTAAGGCGCGAGCGCCGCCTGGTCGAGCGCGTTCGGGTCACTCATGCGGTCTCGGGCTGGCGTTCAAGCAAGGTCAGGGTCAACCAGCGGGCGGTCAGCGCCGGTTTCTTCGAGCCCTCGATCTCGATGGTCACGTCGTGCGCCGTCTGCACCCAGCCCGACGGCCTGACCTTGACGTCGGCCAGCACGAAACGGGTGCGGATGCGCGCGCCGGTCTTCACCGGTGCCAGGAAGCGCAGCGAATCGAAGCCATGGTTGACACCCATCTTGCCGTTTTCCAGCGGCGGCATGGTCTCGAAGGTCATGGCCGACAGCAGCGACAGCGACAGGAAACCATGCGCGATGGTGCCGCCGAACGGCGTTTCGCGCTTGGCCCGCTCTGGGTCGCAGTGGATGAACTGGTGGTCGTCGGTGGCGTCGGCGAACTGGTCGATCATGCGCTGCGTGACCACGCGCCAGGGCGAGACGCCGACTTCCTTGCCGACGCTGGCCAGAAGCACATCGAGACTGATCGGTTCCACGCTCACGTCCTCCTGTTTTCACCTCCGGCTTCTGCGGCCGGAAAATGTCATTCCTTGAACAAGGTCAGCCCATGCTGCACCGACTGCCCGCCGTCAATCGGCAGGATGGCGCCGGTGACATAGCTGCCTGCACGGCTGCACAAATAGAGCGTTGCGCCGGCAATGTCATCCGGTGCGCCGATGCGGCCGATCGGGACATGGTTGCCGACATGCCTGGCCTGTTCGTCCGTGCCGGTGGCGAAAGCCGTCATGCGGCTCTGGAAGGGGCCGGGGGCAAAGGCGTTGACGGTGATACGGCGGCCGGCAAGTTCGAGCGCCAGCGTGCGCGTCAGGTGATGCACAGCCGCCTTCGAGGCGGTGTAGGAATAGGCATCGTCGGCCAGCGGCTGCGTGCCCATCACCGATCCCAGATTGATCACCCGGGCCGGATCGGCGTCGCTGGCGCCGGCATCGAGCAGCGGCAGCAATTCGCGCGTCAGATGGAAGACCGCGGTGACGTTGACGCCGAACACCTTGGCCCAGGCATGGTAGGGAAAGCTTTCCAATGGCGCGCCCCACGACACGCCGGCATTGTTGATCAGAATATGCAGTTTTTCGGTGCGCGCCTTGACCTCGCCGACCAGGGCGGCAATGCCTGCCTCGCTGGAGACGTCGCCGGCAAAGCCTTCCGCCTGGCCCGGGGCGCCAAGCCCGTTCAACTCATTGGCCACCTTGATGCAGTCGTCGCCCTTGCGCGAGGCGATCATTACGCTGGCGCCGGCCCTGACCAGCGCGGTCGCCGCCATGCGGCCGATGCCGGTCGCCGCTCCCGTCACCAGCGCGGTCTTGCCGGCAACCGAAAACAGCTCGTCGAGATAGCTCATCCGAATTTCTCCGCGCCTTGCCCCGCCTGCGGGCAAAACAGTTCGCGTTGACAAGGCTATCCGAAGTACGGTCATCCTTGCCACGGGTAAAATGCCTGGCCTGCATGAAGGGTTAGCGACCGATGACGCAGATGAATCTCGGCATGACCGAGCGGCTGAAACCGATCCACGCACGCGTCGCGGCCATGGTGCGCGACGAGATCATGCCGCTCGACAAGGAATTCCTCGGCGAAGTCGGCAAGGAAGGCGACCGCTGGGTCTACAGCAAGCGCCAGAGCGAGATCCTCGAAGGGCTGAAGAAGACCGCCAGGGACCGCGGCCTGTGGAACTTCTGGCTGACCGGTTCGGAGCGCGGCTACGGCCTGTCCACCGTCGAATACGCCTATCTGGCGGAGGAGATGGGCAAGGCGCATCTGGGCGCCGAAACCTTCAACTGCTCGGCGCCCGACACCGGCAATATGGAGGTTCTGGAACGCTACGGCACGGCCGAGCACAAGCGGGAATGGCTCGAGCCGCTGCTGGACGGAAAAATCCGCTCGGCCTATCTGATGACCGAGCCGGATGTCGCGTCCTCCGACGCCACCAACATTGCCATGCGCTGCGAGCGGCAGGGCGATGATTATGTGCTCAACGGCGAGAAATGGTGGGCATCGGGCGCCGGTGACCCGCGCTGCGCCATCTATATCGTCATGGCGCGGACCGGCGGCGATGAGGAGCCACAGCACCGCCGCCATTCCATGATCCTGGTGCCATCGGACGCCAAGGGCGTGACCAAGGTCCGCGCCATGCAGGTCTATGGCGACGATGACGCGCCGCATGGCCACATGCACCTACGCCTCGACAATGTCCGGGTGCCGGCCTCGAACCTGATCCTCGGCGAGGGCAAGGGTTTCGAGATCGCCCAAGGGCGGCTCGGTCCCGGCCGCATTCATCACTGCATGCGCGCCATCGGCCAGGCCGAGATGGCGCTGGGAATGCTGTGCCAGCGTTCCGTGCGCCGCGAGGCGTTCGGCCAGAAGCTGGCAAAACTTGGCGCCAATTTCGACATCATCGCCGAATGCCGCATGGAGATCGAGATGGCCCGGCTGCTCTGCCTCAAGGCGGCGTGGATGATCGACCAGGGCGACGCGCGCGCCGCTGCGCCCTGGATCAGCCAGATCAAGGTGATCGCGCCGCGCGTCGCGCTGAAAGTCACCGACGAAGCGGTGCAGATGTTCGGCGCGCAAGGCATCAGCCAGGATACGCCGCTCGCGCGCTCGTGGACGCATCTGAGGACCCTGCGCCTCGCCGACGGACCTGATGCCGTGCACCGGCGGCAGGTGGCGCGCACCGAGCTCAAGAAATACACGCAGGAAAAGATCTGAGCGCTGCCGGCCGTGTTGCCGCCGACAAACAAGGAATCCCGCCAATGACGATCCCCTCCGAAATGAAGGCGCTGCTCTTGGTCGGTGACGGCTATACCAGGACGCCGAGCGGCAGCGTGCTCGAGGCGATGGAGCCGTATCTTGAGCCTGGCAGGATCGCGGTGCCGGCGCCCGGGCCGGGCCAGGTGCTGATCAAGGTCAGCCTGGCCTCGATCAACCCCTCGGATGTCGCCTTCATCAAGGGCCAGTATGGGCAGCCGCGCGCCAAGGGCCGGCCGGCCGGCTTCGAGGGTGTCGGCACGGTCGTGGCCGGTGGTGACGAGCCCTATGCCAAAAGCCTCGTCGGCAAGCGCGTCGCCTTCGCCACCGGTCTCAGCAACTGGGGTTCATGGGCCGACTATGCCGTCGCCGAGGCAGCGGCCTGCATTCCGCTGCTCGATACGGTGCGCGACGAGGATGGCGCGGCGATGATCGTCAATCCGCTGACCGCGATCGCCATGTTCGACATCGTCAAACAGGAAGGCGAGAAGGCCTTCGTCATGGCCGCCGGCGCCAGCCAACTCTGCAAGCTGATCATCGGCCTGGCCAGGGAGGAAGGGTTTCGGCCTGTCGTCACCGTGCGCCGCGACGAGCAGATCGCATTGCTGAAAGAGCTTGGCGCGGCGCATGTCCTCAACGAGAAGGCGCCGGATTTCGAGGTCACGCTGCGCGATGTAATGAAGGCCGAGCAGCCGCGCATCTTCCTCGATGCGGTCACCGGGCCGCTGGCCTCGGCCATCTTCAATGCAATGCCGAAACGGGCGCGCTGGATCATCTATGGCCGGCTCGACCCCGAGGCCACGATCATCCGCGAGCCCGGCCAGCTGATCTTCCAGCACAAGCACATAGAGGGTTTCTGGCTGAGCGAATGGATGCGGCAATCCAGAGATCGGCGTGGCCCCGCGGTCCTCGAGGCGCAGAAGCGATTTTCCGATGGACGCTGGTCAACCGACGTAACCGCGATCGTGCCGCTCGCCGAAGCGATGGCACGGGTGCCTGCGGAGCTGGCCAAGCCCAACGGCAAGGTGTTCATCCGGCCCTAGCGCCTCGAAAGACCGCCATCGAACCTGCCGGATCGTCATCCGCGCCATCAAGCCCCCTATGCCGCGCCGCTTTGTCCGTGATATGCCGCCGCCATCGAATGCCGGGACGAGGCTGAGGCGTCTTCCCCATTGGCGTGCGGGGTTTATTGATGACGATTTCCAAGCCGGTTTTCGACCGTTTGGGGCTGGGCCTTTGGATCGGGGCATTCCTGGTCGTTCTCGCCATGGTCCTGTGGTCGCCCCACACCCGCACCGTGATGGCAGCCTACACATATGGCAGCGACGCATTCCTGAATGGGCGGCCGCTCTACAATCTCCAATCCGAAATGGGATATCTCTACGCGCCCGCCTTCGCCGCGCTTTACGTTCCGGTGGCGAAGCTCGGACCTTATCTCGGCGGGCTGATTTGGCACGTGATGGGCTTTGCCGTGCTCACCTTCGCGGCGATGCGGCAGGTACGCAAGCTTGGCGGCGGCGAATCGACTTGGTTGCTTTCTTACGGTCTCTTCCTTGCCTTGCCGATGGCGCTGGGCGCGATCCGCAACGGCCAGGCGACGATCCTCCTGACCGGTGCCTGCTGGCTTCTCACTCTGTCGGCGCTCGAAGGGCGTCGCGCCGAGACCTTCTTCTGGGCTTCGGTCGCCATCATTGCCAAACCGACCGCCATCATCATGCTTTTGTTGGTGGGGGCTCTGCGCCCGCGGCTGATAGCCGTGCTGGTGCTATCGGTGCTGTTCGTGCTTGCCGTGCCCTATGCGTTCGCACCAGCTTCCTACCTCAACGCGCAATATGGCGATTTCGCCCGCATGCTGACTTCGATGGGCCTCGACAAATCAAGCCACTTTGTCCCCACCGACTTCACGGCGCCCTTCACCTCGGCGGGACTGCCCATGCCTGAATTCGCCGCGACGACCGTGCGTGTCGTCGTGGCACTGCTTACGCTATCGACCGTCCTCTGGTTCGACCGCAAGCTCCAGCCTGGAATGGCCGGACTGGCGATCTTCCTGACGGCAGCCTTCTACATGTGCGTGTTCAATCCGCGCGTCGAGCCCAACACCTATGCCATGATCGCCGTGCCCGCCGGCCTCGCTATTGCCACACTGTGGCGGGACGAGCGTGGCGGCGTCCTGGCCTCGGTGCTGGCGACGGTATTGTTCCTCACGGGTTTGACCGGCGTCGAGCGTCACATGCATGATTTCTTCTACCCTTGGTTCCGGCCGCTCGCGGTCACCTTCATCGCCTGTTCGCTGATCTGGTGGTTCTGGGCCAAGGCGCGCGAAAAGGCGGTGAATGTCGGACCCGTCGCCCATGGCTGAGTTGCGTCAGAAACTCGATATCGTCGCGCCGTTCTTCAACGAGGCGCAATCGGCGTCTGCCTTCGCCGCACTGCTCGACAGGCTCGAGGAAGCTGTATCGAGCCGTTTCGGCATGGCGGTCCACAAGATCCTGGTCGATGACGGCAGCCGCGACGACGGGGCCGAGCGATTTTCCCGCGCCCTGTCGGGATCTTGGGAGATCGTTCGCCTCAGCCGCAATTTCGGCAAGGAGGTCGCGGTGCTCGCTGGACTCGACCAGTCGCGCGGCGACATGGTGCTGATCATGGATTCCGATCTGCAGCATTCCATGGACATCAGCCTGAAGATGATCGCCGAACTGGTCGACGACCCCGAGATCGACGTCGTCTACGCGCAGAACGACCGGCGCGAGGCGAGTTGGCGGCGCAGCCAGCTAGCGAAGCTGTTCTATAGCCTGATCAACAGCAGCCAACGTTTCGACATTCCGGAGAACGCGGGTGACTTTCGCGTCATGCGCGGTACCGTTGCGCGCGCTTTGACGAGTTTGCGTGACAAGCGGCGCTTCAACAAGGGCCTGTTCGCCTGGGCCGGTTTCCGTCAGAAAGCCATACCCTATTCGCCGGAAAACCGCGCCATCGGCAAGTCGAAATGGAGCCGGCTCAACCTGATCGCCTTTTCGCTGGAAGGCTTTACGTCGTTTTCCGTCATCCCGCTGCGCATTATCAGCTTGAGCGGGATGCTGGCGGCGCTGGCGGGCATTGTTTACGGCGCCAAAGTGTTCTTCGAGGTGATGTTCTATGGCATTGCCGTGCCTGGCTATCCCAGCCTGATGGTCGCCGTTGTGCTGCTCGGCGGCCTCAATCTCACCTTGCTCGGCTTGATCGGCGAATATGTCTGGGTCACGCTGTCGGAGAGCAAGGACCGCCCTGTCTATCTGGTGCGCGATGTGGTGCGCAGCAACGTTTCGGACGGCGCCCCAGGCGCGTCCCGCGGATGACGCGGCGCATTCGCCTGATCGCCGACGATTACGGGCTGGCGCCAGGGGTTTGCGCCGGAATTCTCGATCTGCTCGACCGTGGACGCCTGACCGGCACCAGTTGCATGACCGGCTTTCCGGAATGGCCTGATGCGGCGGCGCGCATAAAGCCGCTATGCGGCCGCGCCGCGATCGGGCTGCATCTGACGCTGACCGACCAGCCGGCCATCACAGGCAAATCGAGCCTGGCGCCAAAGGGCCACTTGCCGCCGCTTCGTTCCCTGGCCTTGCCGGTCTTGCGCGGCCGGATCGACGCGCGCGACGTCCATGCCGAACTCGACGCGCAGTTCAGCCGTTTCGTCGAGGCGCTGGGCCGCGAGCCCGACTTCATCGACGGTCATCAGCACGTGCATTTCCTGCCCGTCGTGCGCGGATGGCTGCGTTCGCGTTTTCCCGAGGCCGCCGACAGGCCGATGCTGCGCGGCGCCCCGGCGCTGGGCGATGCCGCCGTCGCAGCGAAAATCGCGGCAATCGCCGCTGTCGCCGCCGGTTTCAACCAATCGATGCAGCACGCCGGCTTTGCGGTCTGGAAGCCACTCGCCGGCATCTATGACTGGCGGCAACCCGACAAATTCCGCCCGGTGCTGGAGGCCGCGGTCGACGCGCTGCCGGAGCATGGACTGTTCATGTGCCACCCCGGCCATGTCGACGAAACGCTGCGCGCGCGCGATCCGATGCAGGGCGTGCGCGAAGTGGAATTCGATGTGCTGGCCTCCGATGCGTTCGGCGCGCGCCTGGCCCGCGCCGGTGTCGAGATCATGGACGGCATGGGATGAGCAGCAGTGACCAACCCCGGCGTTCGACCGGCAGCAAGATCGTCCGTTTCGCGCTTGTCGGACTGGCGAATGCAGCCATCGACTTTGCCAGCTTTTTCCTGCTGCTCAAGCTGCACCTCCCGCCGCTGCCCGCCAATGTCATCTCGTGGTCGATCGCCGTCGTCTTCTCTTTCGTGGTCAATGGCTTCTGGTCGTTCGAGCGCAATCAGGCCATCCGGCTGCATGATGCGTTCCTGCGGTTCGTCTCGCTCGGGGCGCTGATTTCGCTCGGTGTCTCCAGCCTGTCGATCGCGCTCTTTTCCGGCATCGCCGGCGTGTGGCCGGCAAAGATCGGTGGGGTCATCGTCGCGGCGGTGCTGAACTTCCTCGCCGCGCGCTGGTCGATCGAGGGCCGGCTGGTGAAGTAGCTATCACTAGAGAGGTTCAGCGTTTGGTGGAATCGCGGAGCCGCTCTAACACTTTGTTTTCATGCAATTCCGGGCGGAAAACCGTCATACACTTTTCCTGGAATTTGCTCTATTCCGCCGGCTCGATATTGGTGTAGGCGGCTTCCTCGAGTTCGCGCTTCAGCCGCGCCTCCTCATGGGTCTTGGGCGTGACGAAGCGGCCCAGCAGGAGATAGGCGACCGGCGTCAGGAACAGCGTCGAGATGGTGGCCAGGCCAAGCCCGCCGACGATCACCCAGCCCAGCGCCACGCGCGCCTCGGCGCCCGCACCGGCGGCCAGCACAAGCGGCACACCGCCAAGGATGGTGCAGATCATCGTCATCATCACCGGCCGCAGGCGGATCGTGGAGGCCTGCTCGATCGCTTCGCGCACGCCGAGGCCGCGATCGCGCAGCTGGTTTGCGAATTCGACGATCAGGATGCCGTTCTTGGCCATGACGCCGACCAGGAGCACCAGGCCGATCTGGCTGTAGGCGTTGAGGCTGGTGCCGGACAAGAGCAGCGCGAAGATCGCGCAGGCAAGCCCGAGCGGCACCGTGGCCATGATGATGACGGCGCTGACGAAGCTCTCGAACTGGGCGGCCAGCACCAAAAGTATGATGACCAGCGCGAAGCCGAAGATGGTGACCATGGCGCTGTTTGTTTCGCCCAAGGTCGCGGCTTCGGCCAGCGGCAGGATACGGCTGCCCGGCGGCAGCAGCGGCGTGGCAATTTGCTCGGCGCGCGCCAGCGCATCGCCGAGCGCGAAATTGCCTGACAGATTGGAGGTGATGGCTACCGACGGCTGCTGCTGCTCGCGCGACAGCGACGGCGGCACGGCACGTTCGGTCAGCGTGGCGATGGTCGACATCGGCACGAAACGGCCGTCAGCCGTCTTCAGGAAGACATTTTCCAGATCGGTCGGGTCGTTGATCGGATTGGTGGTCGAGACAAGCTTCACCCCGTAGCTGCGGTCGGCGATGTAGACATCGACGACGTCGTTGCCGTCGAGCATGGCTTGCATGGTGTTGGCGAGACCCGTGATGTCGATGCCGAGATCGGAAGCGCGCTCACGGTCGATGGCCACGGCCAGCTGCGGCTGCGTCGGGTCGATCGACAGGCGCGGCGTCTGGAAGCGCTGATCCTTCTGCATCTCGGCGATGATCTTGACGGCCGCGTCGCCGAGCGCCTTGCGATCGTTGCCGACCAGCGCGAATTGCAGGCCGTTGCCGGCGCCGCGGATGCCGAGGCTGTTGGGCTGGACCGGGAAGATGCGCACGCTGGGCACCTGCCTCGTCAGCTGGCTGATCTCGGCCATGATCTCCTGCTGGCTGCGGCTGCGCTCGTCCCACGGCGCAAGCGTCATCACCATGAAGCCCGAATTGTAGGAGCCGTTCTGGCCGGCGTTCTCGAAGGTCGAGCGGATCTCGCCGGAATCGCGCATCGGCTGGATCAACCGCTCGATCTTCTGCATCTGCTGCGTCGTGTAGTCGAGGCTGACGCCTTGCGGGGCGTTGATGCGCAACAGCACGGCCGCACGATCCTCGGTTGGAGTCAGCTCCTGGCGGATCGTGCCGAACAGGCTGAAGGCGATGCCGGCAAACAGCGCCGCGACAAGAACCACGATCCAAGGCGCGTCGAGACATGCATGGAGCGCGCGCTTGTAGCCGGCATTGAGGACGCCGCCGATGCGCGCACCGATGCCATGGCCGCCTTCGTGCTGAAGCGATGCGCCGGTCAGCATGCGCGAGGCAAGCATCGGGCAAAGCGTCAGCGCCACCACGCAGGACAGAAGCACCGACATGGCCAGCACGAAGCCGAATTCGCGGAACAGGCCGCCGGTCTGGCCAGGCAGGAACGAGATCGGCACGAAGACGGCGACCAGCGTCAGCGTCGTGGCGACGACGGCGAAGAACACTTCCTGCGCGCCGAGCACGGCGGCCGCGCGCGGCCCCATGCCCTCGTTGCGCCGTCGCACAATGTTTTCCAACACCACGATGGCGTCGTCCACGACAAGTCCGGTGGCCAGCACCAAGGCGAGCAGCGTCAGGATGTTGACCGAGAAACCGGCCAGATAGATGGCGGCTATGGTGCCGATCATGGCGACCGGCATCGACAGGCCCGGGATCAGCGTGGCACGCCAGTCGAGCAGGAAGACATAGATCACGATCAGCACCATGGTGACCGACAGGCCGAGCGCGATCTCGACCTCGTGCACCGCGCCCTTGACGAAGACCGCGTCGTCGCTGGTGATCTTGATCGACATGCCCTCGGGCAGGTTCTGCTGCAGCTTGGCGACGGCAGCCTGCACGCCGGTCGAAATGTCCAGCGTGTTCGATTCCGCCTGGCGGATGATGCCGAGCCCGATGCCGGTCTTGCCGTCCGAACGCAGCGCGGTCTGGCCGACATCGGGGCCAAGCGTGACGGTGGCGACATCGCGGATGCGCGTCGTGCCGCCGATGATGATGTTTTCGAATTCGGCGGGCGTGGTCACGTCAGCCGTCGTGCGCACGATCAGGTCCTGGTTGGTCGTGGTGATCGAGCCGGCCGGGGAATCGAAGGCAACCGAGGCAAGTGCTGCCCGAAGATCCGCGACCGTGAAGCCGAGGCTGGCGAGCTTGTTCTGGTCGACATCGATGCGGAAGATCTTGTCGCGGTCGCCATAGACCTGGACGTCGGCGACGCCGGGTACGGCGGCCAGTTCATCCTCGATCTGGTCCTGAACCACCACCGTCATGTCCTGGATCGACATGCTGTCCGATGTCACCGCCAGGCGCATCACCGCGTCGGAATTGGCGTCGGCCTTGACGATGCGCGGCGGATCCGCGGTATCCGGCATCTGGTTGGCGACACGGCCAACCGCGTCGCGCACGTCCGAGGCCGCGACGTTGAGATCGACGCCGTCGTTGAACTCGATGGTGACGCGGCTCGAGCCGAAAGAGGAGGAGGACGAGATCGACTTGACGCCGGAGACGCGGGCGACGGCGCCCTCGATCGTGTCGGTCAATTCGCGGTCGACGGTTTCGGCGGCCGCGCCATTGAAAGTGGTGGACACGGTGACGACGGCGCGATCGACGTCGGGCAGTTCGCGGATCTCGACACCGTAGAAGGCGGCGAGGCCGGCAACGGCGATAAGGGTGTTCAGCACGAAAGCCATGACCGGCCTGCGGATGAACAGGGCGGTGAAGCCGGTATCGCTGGCGGCGTTGACGGTGCCGGTCATGAGCCTTCCACGGCGTTCGCGGCAGGAGGCTTCTGGCCGGCGATGCGGACCTCGCCGCCCTCGCTGACGCTCTGGGTGCCTTCGGTGACCACCATGTCGCCGCTGTCGATCTCTGCGTCGATCAGCACCGTCTCGGTGTTGCGCTGGATAATGCGCACCGGCACGCGCCTGGTCTTGCCGTCCTCGACCTGCCAGACATAGGCGCCGTCCGATCCCCACAGGATCGCCAGCGGGCTGACGGCCGGATAGGTCTCACCGGGGAATTTCATGGTGATGCCGAAGGACATGCCGGCGCGCAGGGAATCGGCGGGGTTGGCGATCTTGGCCTTGACCAGAAGCGTGCGGCTCTTTTCGTCGATGTGGTTGTCGATGGCCCAAACCGTCCCGGTATAGGCATTGCTCGGATTGGCGATCGGCGTCGCCGTCAATTGCGCCCCGACCTTGATGGCGGCGGCAAAACGTTCGGGCACCTGGAAATCGACCAGGATGGAGGAGCGGTCATCGAGGGTGGCGATCGCCGATTGGTTGGTTACATAGTTGCCGGCCGAGATCGGCAGGATGCCGACCGTACCAGCGATGGGGGCCAGGATCGAGCGGCGCTGCAGCGCGAGCTCGGCGTCCTGAAGCGCCAGCCTGGCGCCCGCCAACACCACTTCGGCGTCAGCGACCGCGACCGGGGTCGCGGCGTTGGAGGCGCGCAGCGACTTGACGCGGTCGAGCTTGGCCTGGGCGTCCTGCAAGGCGAGCTTGGCGCGGTCCTGGGCGATGATCTCCGTCTCGGAATCGAGCGTGGCGATAATTTGTCCCTTGTCGACATGGCTGCCGGAGTCGACCAGCAGTTCGGCGAGGCGGCCGGAACTGTAGGGATTGACGGTCACCGAGGCGTTGGCGCGGCCGGTGCCGATGGCCTGCAGGCGGTCGTTGATAACAGCCGAAACGGCAGGCAAGGCGACGACGTTGACCGGGCGGGCGCCATTGCGATTGCCAGCCTGTTTCGCGTCGGTCGCACCGCTCCCGGCCGGGGGCGTCGCCGCGTAGGTCCAATCCATCCCCCAGCGCGCCAGCACCTCGGGCGCCCCGGGATAAAAGCGCGCCCATGCGGCCGCGGCGGCGACCACGATCACAAGCGCAACGGCAATTTGCTTCCAGGTCCGCATCGATACTCCGGTTCAGGAATCGTCAGCCATTCCCAAAGGAGCGGCACAGCGACGATGCGGGCGGCAAGATCCGGCCACGCCACACCGAATATCAGCGGTTTATGGCAATTATCACGCAATCGTGCACATTAAATCTCGGTAACGTGAAGCCGGACATCCGGTTGAGGCGGACGCGATTGGCTGGGATCGGCCTATCGCAGGCCCTCCATCTCGCGGATGCGCCGTGCGCCGTCGGCCTCGAGCTGCAGGGTGACGGCCCCGATCAGCGTTTCGGCGACGACGAACAGTGCCGCCGAGGAATCCCATGCGGAAGGCACAGCGGTGCGCCCGGCGATGACATGGCGGGCAAAGCGGGCGATGGGCGACAACCACTGATCGGTGAACAGCACGATCTGGACGCCACGCTGATGCGCCTTCTCGGCGAAGCGGACGAGGCTGTCCTGGTAGCGCCTGATGTCGAAGATCACCAGCACGTCCCGCTTGCCCATGTCGATCAGCCTGTCGCGCCACATGCTTTCCTGTCCCGCGAGATGAAACACGTCGGGCTGGATGACGGCGAGATGGGCGGCCATGTAGCGCGCCAACGGGTCGGTAAAACGACCGCCGATCAGGAAGGTCTTGCCGCGCCGCTCGGCAAGCCGCGCGGCGATGTCGGCGAGCTGCTTGTCGGAGAGATGGCGGAAGGTCTCGCGCATATTGTCGAGCGTGGCTTCCAGCATCGGCGAGGCGCTGCCGCCGGCGGGCGAGGGGGGATTGAGTGTGCGGATCGCCGGTGACTGCAATTGCGCCGCCAATTCGTCCTGCAGGCTCGACTGGAACTCGGAATAATTCTGGAATCCGAGCCGGGCAACGAAGCGCAGGATCGTCGGCGAGGAGACGCCGGCCGCGGCCGAGAATTCGGCGACCGTCTTCAAGCCGATCAACGGATAGCTGGCGATCAGCGTTTGGGCCGCCCGCCGCTCACCAGCGGGCATCGCGCCGATGCGGTCGGCGATCAATTCGGCAATGCTGGATATCATCGTTCCCCACCTTTGGCTCGCCGACGGTCTTTTCCCCAGATCGCATTTGACAAAGCCGGACAAACTGTATGAAATCATCCGTAGGGACGCAATGAGGCAAAATACGTAACATACGATACAGCGCTCCCCGGGGACGGCAGACTATGGAGAAAGCACGGCCCGCCAGCCTTGCATCGCCTGATACCGTGAGGGTGACCAACCCCGGCGGATCAAGCCCTTTCGTCCTGACCTGCGACCACGCTTCCAATTTCCTGCCGGCCGAATTCGGCACGCTCGGCCTCGCCGCAGAGGACCTGTCGCGTCACATCGCCTGGGATCCCGGCGCGCTGCCGGTTGCGCTGCGCATGGCGCGGGCGCTCGACGCGACGCTGGTCGAGACCCGCGTTTCGCGGTTGGTCATCGACTGCAACCGGCCGCTCGACGCGCCGGACCTGGTGCCGCCGGTCAGCGAAACCACAGCCATACCGGGCAATACCGGTCTGTCGGAAAAACAGCGCGCGGCGCGGGTCGCCCTGTCCTGGCAGCCGTTTCATGGCACCATCGAGCGCATTGTCGAAGACCGGCTGGCGCGCGGCCAGGAGACGCGGCTGGTTTCCGTCCATTCCTTCACGCCGGTCTACAAGGGCCACAACCGGCCCTGGCATATCGGCATCATCCATGACGAAGACCGCAGGTTGGCGAAGCCGCTGATTTCGGCGCTGCAACGGCTTGCCGGGGTCACGGTCGGGGTCAACGAACCCTATTCGCCCGCCGACCGCGTCTATTTCACGCTGGAGCGGCACGCGCGTTCGCGCGGCTTGCCCTGCGCGATGATCGAAATCCGCAACGATGAAATCTCCGGCGAAACCGGGCAGCGGAAATGGGCGGATCTGCTCACCGGCATTTTTTCGGATCTGGAACCAGAGGAGGCCACGCGGCCCAGATCGCATTCAGTCAGAAAGTCAGTCCAATCGGCCAGCTGAGAATCAAAACAGGGGACTTCCAATGGCAGCACCGGGTTATACAGACGTCGACAAGGCGGAGGACGTAAAGGCCCTCCACAGCATGGGCTACGCCCAGGAACTGGAGCGGCGTCTCAGCCGCTTTTCGAACTTCGCGGTTTCCTTCTCCATCATCTGCATCCTGTCGGGTGGCATCAATTCACTGGCTCAGGCAACGTCGGGTGCCGGCGGCATTGGCATCGGCATCGGTTGGCTGGTCGGCTGTTTCATCTCGCTGACCTTCGCGGTCGCCATGTCGCAGATCAGCTCGGCCTATCCGACCGCCGGCGGCCTCTATCACTGGGGCTCGATCCTCGGCAATCGCGGCACCGGCTGGGTGACCGCCTGGCTCAACCTGCTCGGCCTGATCACCGTGCTCGGCGCCATCAATGTCGGCACCTGGACGTTCTTCGTCGGCGCCTTCGGACCGGCGCTCGGCATCGAGGGCACGCTGACCAACCAGATGATCTTCCTGGTCGTCATCACCGGCGCCCAAGCCCTGATCAACCATTTGGGCATCAAGCTGACGGCGAAGCTCACCGATTTTTCGGGCTATCTGATCTTCTTCGGTGCGATCCTGATCGCGGTGGTCTGCCTGATCTCGGCGGAACATTGGGATTTCAGCCGGCTGTTTACGTTCCACAATTACTCCGGCGATGCCGGCGGCGGGGTCTGGCCGCAGGTTTCGAACGCCTGGGTATTCGCGCTCGGGCTCTTGCTGCCGATCTACACGATCACCGGCTACGACGCTTCGGCGCACACCTCCGAGGAAACCATCAAGGCGGCTTCCTCGGTGCCGCGCGCCATGGTCATGTCGGTGATCTGGTCGGCACTGTTCGGCTATTTGTTCCTGGCTGCTTTCGTGCTGATGATCCCCAACATGGACGACGCCGCCAAGCAGGGCTGGAACGTGTTCTTCTGGGCCTTCGACCAGCGCGTCAGCCCCGGCCTCAAGGAGTTCGTCTATCTCGTCGTGTTCATCGCGCAGCTGCTGTGCGGTCTCGCCACGGTGACCTCGGCTTCGCGCATGATCTTCGCCTTCTCGCGTGACGGCGGCCTGCCGGGCTCCTCGGCGCTCGCCAAGGTCAGTCCGACCTACCGCACGCCGGTGGCGGCGATCTGGACGGCGTCGATCCTGTCGGTGCTGTTCGTCTGGGGCTCGACGCTGGTTTCGGTTGCCGGCACCTCGGCCTATACCATCGTGGTGTCCTGCACCGTCATCTTCCTGTTCCTCTCCTTCATCGTGCCGATCGTGCTCGGCATGCTGGCCTGGGGCACGCCGAAGTGGGACAAGATGGGGCCATGGAATCTGGGGCGCGGCGTGTTCATGCTGTTCGGCTTCCTGTCGATCGTGTCGATGATCCTCATCTTCATCATCGGCATCCAGCCGCCGAACGACTGGGCGCTTTACATCACCGTCGGCTTCTTCATCCTGACGGCGATCGTCTGGTTCGCCTTCGAACGCAACCGCTTCCAGGGGCCGCCGCTGGGCGACATCATCGCCGCGCGTCAGGCGGCGATCAAGGCAGCAGAGCAGGCGGTCGGCGAAACCGGCCACTGACGTCAAGCATCACCAATTATGGCCGGCATCGTGCCGGCCATGGTTGGGGTTTTCCCTTTCAACGACCAAGCACTGGAGTGCCACAGGAATGGCCGGAAATTTCTCGTTCGATCAGTTGAAGAAAGCGGTCTCCAATGGCGAGATCGACACGGTGCTGGCCTGTATCGTCGACATGCAGGGCCGGCTGGCGGGAAAGCGGTTCCTGGCGCAATATTTCGTCGATTCCGCGCATGACGAGACGCATGGCTGCAACTACCTGCTGGCTGCCGACATCGATATGGAGCCGGTGCCGGGCTACAAGGCGGCAAGCTGGTCGAAAGGCTATGGCGACTTCGTCATGAAGCCGGACCTCGCCACCCTGCGGCGCATCCCCTGGCTGGAAAAGACGGCGCTGGTGATCTGCGACGTGCTCGACCACCACACGCATGACGACCTGCCGCACTCGCCGCGCGCCATGCTGAAGAAGCAGGTCAAGCGGCTGCAGGAGCGTGGCTATATCGGCTATTTCGCTTCCGAGCTCGAATTCTATTTGTTCAACGAGACCTACGATTCCGCCCGAAAGAAGCACTGGCAAGGTCTCGACACCGCGTCGCCCTATATCGGCGATTATCAGATCGGCATCACCACCAAGGAAGAAGGCGTCATGCGCCGGCTTCGCAACGAGATGGAAGCGGCCGGCATCCCGATCGAGAATTCCAAGGGCGAGTGGGGCCCGGGCCAGGAAGAGATCAATGTGCGCTATGCCGAAGCGCTCGACATGGCCGACCGCCACGTCATCCTGAAGAACGGCGCCAAGGAAATCGCCGAGTCCGAAGGCAAGGCGATCTCCTTCATGTCCAAATACAATTATGGGCTCGCCGGCAATTCCAGCCACATCCACAATTCGCTGTGGAGCGCCGACGGCAAGACGCCGCTCTTCTTCGACAAAAAGGCTGAATGGACCTTGTCGACGCTCGGCCAGCAATGGGCCGCCGGGCAGTTGAAATACGCCAAGGAGTTCACCTGGTTCCTGGCGCCCTACATCAATTCCTACAAGCGCTTCCAGGCCGGCACCTTCGCGCCGACCAAGATCATGTGGAGCGAGGACAACCGCACCGCCGGCTTCCGCCTGTGCGGCGAAGGCACAAAGGGCATCCGCATGGAATGCCGCATCGGCGGCGCCGACTTGAACCCCTATCTTGCTTTCGCCGCACTGATCGCGGCTGGCCTCGCCGGCATCGACGAGAAGCTGGAGTTGCAGAAGCCCTTCGTCGGCGATGCCTACCAGGCATCGCGCCTGCCCGAGATCCCGAAGACCCTGCGCGATGCCACCGAAACGCTGGCCAGGTCGAAGATGCTGAAGCAGGCGCTCGGCGAGGACGTGCTCGAACATTATGTCCACACGGCGAAGTGGGAGCAGTTCGAATACGACCGCCGCATTACGGATTGGGAACTGCACAGGGGATTCGAGCGGTATTAAAGCTTAATGCAGCTTTAATGTTGACAATTTGGTTAAAGTGGCCCACGTGAAGGCTGCAAACTGCAATTGTTGAGGAGTTCGCAATGTCCAAATATGCGCCGCTGAAGGAATTTCTGGTCGCCCAGAATGCCGACCGTATTCCTATGTCATTCGATGAGATCGAGAGTGTGCTTAGTCTGCCGTTGCCTGCATCCAAGCAATACCCTGCGTGGTGGAGCAACAATCCGAACAACAACCCCATGACCAGGGAGTGGCTCGAGGCTGGGTTCGAAACCGAATCCGTCAACGTAGGCACTGGCAAGCTTGTCTTTCGCCGCGTTCGCAAGATGCCGACTGGTGACGGCGCACCCGCGGTGCGTACACACCGTCACCCTGGATTTGGTTTCATGAAGGGCTTGATAGCAATCGAGGCGGGGTTTGATGTCACCAAACCGTTCGATGACGAGCCTTGGGATCGGGGCTATCTGGGCGGTGAAACTCAGCATGACAAACACGTGATGCGCAAATGAGTGAAGAGCCGGGCCTGCTTCTGGACACGTGCGCGGTGATATTCATCGCCAACGACAGCAAAATCGATCCTCAGGCAAGTCAGCAGATTTCGGACGCGGCCTATGATGGCCGCCTCTACCTCTCGCCGATGTCTGCATGGGAGATCGGCATCGGTGTGGCCAAGGGCCGGCTTAACTTGCCCATAGCGCCGCTCGATTTCGTAGAGCGATTCATAGAGCGCATGTCGGCAAAACTCTGCGCGATTTCGCCGGCCATTCTGATTGCGTCTTCCAACTTGCCAGGTTCGCCTCATGGCGATCCCATGGATCGAATACTGATTGCCACTGCAAGGGCTTTGGACATGGTTCTTGTGACGCGAGACGAGCCCATCCTTCGCTACAGCCGCAATGGTCATCTGCGTGCATTAGCCTGCTAAATGGAGCATCTTTTGGAAACCGTAAAACTCAAATCCCCCATCGACGGCTCGATCTATGCCGAACGTCCGATCGCGACGGACCAGGCGATCAATGCCGCGGTCGAACGGGCCAAGGCGGCGCAAGAGAAATGGGCGCGGACGCCGATCGTCGAACGCGGCAAATACATGCTGGCGATGCTGGAAGCGCTGGTCGCGATGACAGATGAGATCGTGCCCGAGATCGCCTGGCAGATGGGACGGCCGGTGCGCTACGGCGGCGAGTTCGGCGGCGTCAAGGAACGCACCAACTATATGGTCGAGATTGCCGAGCAGGCGCTGAAGTCCGTGCCGGCCTCCAACCCCAAGGACGGCTTCCGCCGCTATGTGAAGAAGGATCCGCTCGGCGTGGTCATGGTGATCGCGCCGTGGAACTATCCCTATCTCACCGCCGTCAACACCATCGTGCCCGCGCTGATGGCCGGCAACACCGTCATCCTGAAACATGCCGCGCAGACGCTGCTGGTCGGCGAGCGCTTCGCCCAGGCCTTCGACAAGGCCGGCCTGCCCAAGGGCGTGTTCCAGAACGTCGTTCTCAACCACGCCCAGACCGAAAAACTGCTGGGTTCCGGCAAGATCGACCATGTCAATTTCACCGGCTCTGTCGCTGGCGGCCGCGCCATCGAGAAGGCGGCGGCGGGCACCTTCATGACGCTCGGCCTCGAGCTGGGCGGCAAGGATCCGGCCTATGTGCTGCCCGACGCCAAGATGGATCACGCGGTCGCCAATCTGGTCGACGGAGCGTTCTTCAATTCCGGCCAGTGCTGCTGCGGCATCGAACGCGTCTATGTGCACGAGAAGGTCTATGACGAGTTCGTCGAGGGCTTCATCGCCGAGACCAGGAACTATGTCGTCGGCAATCCGCTCGAGCAGGCGACGACGATGGGGCCGATGGCGCAGGCGCGCTTCGCCGACCTGATCCGCGAACAGAAGGCCGAAGCGCTGCGCAAGGGTGCCAAGGCGCATATCAACATGAGGGTCGAAAACGACAAAGCAGGCTCGCCCTATCTGGCGCCCGAGGTGCTGACCGAAGTCGACCACCAGATGAGCGTCATGCGCGAGGAAAGCTTCGGCCCGATCGTCGGCATCATGAAGGTGCGCAACGACGAGGAGGCGATCGCGCTGATGAATGACAGCCCCTATGGGCTGACGGCCTCGATCTGGACGCGCGACACCGAGCACGCGGTGGCGATCGGCGATCGCGTCGAGACCGGAACGGTGTTCATGAACCGTTGCGACTATCTCGATCCGGCGCTGGTGTGGACCGGCGTTAAGGACACCGGCAAGGGCGTAGCACTCTCGGCGCTGGGCTACGACAATCTGACCCGGCCGAAATCCTTCCACCTGCGCGAAACCATCTGATTTTTCGAAAGACAAAAAATGTCAAAGCTGATCTCCAAATGGAACTATCCCACCACTGTCCGCTTCGGCGCCGGGCGCATCAAGGAATTGCCCGAGGTGCTGGCTGCCACCGGCATCAAGCGGCCGCTGTTCGTCACCGATCCGGGCCTGGCGAAACTGCCGGTCGTGGCCTCGACGCTGAAAATCCTCGACGATGCCAAGGTTCCCTATGGGGTGTTTTCCGAGGTGAGGCCGAACCCCGTCGAGTCGAACCTCACCGCCGGTATCGCCGTGTTCAAGAAGGGCAAGCATGACGGCGTCATCGCTTTCGGCGGCGGTTCCGCGCTCGATCTCGGCAAGCTGATCGCCTTCCAGGCCGGGCAGGTCAGGCCGGTGTGGGATTTCGAGGATGTCGGCGACTGGTGGACGCGCGCCAATTCCGACGCCATCGCCCCAATCATCGCGGTGCCGACCACGGCCGGCACCGGGTCGGAAGTCGGCCGCGCCGGGGTCATCACCAACGAGGAAACCCACACCAAGAAGGTCATCTTCCATCCCAAGCTTCTGCCGGCCATCGTCATCGCCGATCCCGAACTGTCGGTCGGCATGCCGGGCTTCATCACCGCCGGCACCGGCATGGACGCGCTGGCGCACTGCCTGGAAGCCTATTGCGCGCCTGGCTACCATCCGATGGCTGATGGCATTGCCGTGGAAGGTGTGCGGCTGGTGTTCGAGAATCTGCCGAAGGCCTTTGCCAACGGCAAGGACCTTGTCGCTCGCGCCCATATGATGAGCGCGGCGGCCATGGGCGCCACGGCCTTCCAGAAGGGGTTGGGCGCCATTCACTCGCTGTCGCACCCGATCGGCGCGCTCTATGACACCCATCACGGCATGACAAACGCCGTGTTCATGCCCTATGTGCTCGCCTTCAACCGCGACTCCATCGAGGAGCGCATTGGCCGGCTCGCCGCCTATTGCGGCATCAAGGGCGGCTTCGACGGCTTCGCCAAGGCTGTTATCAAGCTGCGCAAGGAACTGAAGGTGCCGCACGCGCTGCCGGGCCTGATCAAGGGGCTCGACATGGACAAGAAGCGCAAGGCGCTGATTGCCGACATGGCGGTGGTCGATCCGACGGCTGGCGGCAACCCGGTCAAGCTGACCAAGAAGGCGGCACTGACACTGCTCGAAAACGCTATCGCCGGGACGGTCTGAGGCCGCTCCCGGGACGCGAAACTTGATCGGAAAACGAGGGGAAAGGAAAGGGGAAGGGGCGAAAGACGGGCGGATTAATGATTAGCCGGAAAATTAAGTGATGGCTAATTGCTACAGCCGGTTAAAAAGAGTTAACTTTTCGCGCTGCTGGCGGCTGGTTTCACAAAGCTTTCATCTGGCTGTCACACGAAAACGATACCGCATCGCAGGCGTCCAACGGCGCCAGTTCAACGGAGAGAACACATGTTCAAATTCACGGGGAAGGTGCTTTCCCTTTCGGCCGCGACCCTGATGGTGTCGTCGGTGATTTCGTCCGCTGCTTCGCTGGACGATCTCGTCAAGGCCGCGAAGGCTGAAGGCCAGCTCACGACCATAGCTTTGCCGCATGACTGGTGCGGTTATGGCGACGTCATCGCCGGTTTCAAGGCGAAGTATCCGGAAATCACCATCAACGAACTCAACCCCGACGCCGGTTCCGGCGACGAAGTCGAGGCGATCAAGGCCAACAAGGACAACAAGGGCCCGCAGGCTCCCGACGTCATCGACGTCGGCCTCTCCTTCGGCCCGACCGCCAAGGCCGATGGCCTGCTGATGCCTTACAAGGTGTCGACCTGGGACTCGATCCCGGACAGCGCCAAGGATGCCGACGGCGCCTGGTACGGCGACTATTACGGCGTGCTGTCGTTCATGGTGAACAAGGACCTGATCAAGGAATCGCCGAAGGACTGGGCCGATCTCCTGAAGCCGGAATTCGCCAACGCGGTCGCCGTTGCCGGTGATCCGCGCGCTTCGAACCAGGCCATCCAGGCGGTGTATGCCGCTGGCCTGTCGTCGGGCGCCGCCGCTGGTGAAGCCGCAGGCACCGCCGGCCTCGACTTCTTCAAGAAGCTCAACGCCGCCGGCAATTTCGTCCCGGTCGTCGGCAAGCCGGCAACGCTTGCCCAGGGCCAGACCCCGATCCTGATCAACTGGGATTACAACGCGCTTGCTGGCCGCGATACGCTGAAGGGCAATCCGCCTGTCGACGTCATCGTGCCGAAGACCGGCGTCGTCGCCGGTGTCTACGTGCAGGCCATCAGCGCCTTCGCGCCGCATCCGAACGCAGCCAAGCTCTGGATGGAATATCTCTATTCCGACGAAGGCCAGATCGGCTGGCTGAAGGGCTATTGCCACCCCATCCGCTTCAACGACCTCGCCAAGAACGGCAAGATCCCGGCGGACGTGCTGGCCAAGCTGCCGCCGGCGGAATCCTATGCCTCGGCCGCCTTCCCAACGCTCGAAGAGCAGGGCAAGGCCAAGGAAGTCATCAGCAAGAACTGGGACGCCGTTGTCGGCGCCAACGTCAAGTAAGGTTTGAAATCCACCGGGCGGCCGAGAGGCCGCCCGGCTTCCCCTCGAAGACGGTAGCCGGCGCATGACCGATCTTACGCTTTCAAATCAGGCACTTGCCACCAGGCCCGCGCCGCCGAACGAGGCGACCGCTTTCCGTCTGCCGACGCAGTGGATTGGGGTTGCGCCCTTCTTCATCTTCGCCCTGATGTTCCTGATCCTGCCGACGATTTATCTCGTCGTGGGCGCATTCCAGCGTAGTGACGGCTCGTTCACCCTGGACAATATCCTGCAGCTGGTCAGCGATCCGTCGATCAGCAGCTCCTATTGGGTCTCGATCAAGATCAGTTTCTGGTCGGCCATCATCGGCGCCTTTGCCGGGCTTGCCATAGCCATCGCGATCGTTCGTGGCGGGCTGCCGAACTGGACACGTTCCGCGACCCTGACTTTTTCGGGCGTCGCCTCGAATTTCGCCGGCTTGCCGCTGGCTTTCGCGTTCCTGGCCACCCTTGGCCGCGTCGGCATCGTCACAACGCTTTTGCGCGACGTTCTCAATATCAACATCTACGCGATGGGCTTCAATTTCCTAACCACTTCGGGGCTGATCGCGGTCTATCTGTTCTTCCAGATTCCGCTGATGGTGGTCATCATCGTGCCGGCCATCGATGGCTTGAAAAAGGAATGGGGCGAGGCGGCCGCCACGCTTGGGGCCACTCAATGGCAGTATTGGCGCATGGTGGTCATCCCAGTGATATGGCCGAGCTTTCTCGGCACCGTCATCCTTCTGTTCGCCAATGCCTTCGGCGCCATCGCCACTGCCTATGCGTTTGCCGGCCCGGCGCTCAACATCGTCCCCATCAAACTCTACTCGCAGATCAATGGCGACGTGCTGCACAACCCGCAACTCGGCTATGCCATCGCCTTCGGCATGATCGTCATCACGGGCCTGGCCAACGTCTTCTACATCTGGTTCCGGACCCGGTCCGAAAGGTGGCTCAAATGAAGTCGGGCAAATTCTGGGCCTGGGTCGTCTTCATTGTCGGCGCGGCCTATTTCTTCATTCCGCTGATGGCGACGGTCGAATTCTCGCTGCGCATGCGGCGCGGCGTGCATTCCTTCGATGCCTACCAGATCGTGCTGGGCGACGCGCGCTTCCAGTCGACCTTCCTGTATTCCGTGGTCGCGGCCATCTTCACGATCATCCTCGGCGTGCTGATCGTCGTGCCGGCCGCCTACTGGATCCGGCTGCGTCTGCCGCAGCTCAGGCCGATCGTCGAATTCATCACGCTGTTGCCGCTGGTCATTCCGGCCATCGTCATCGTTTTCGGCTATATCAGGATGTACGGTTCGAATTCACCGCTGCCGTTCCTAGGCAGCAATATGGGTGCCAACGCCCTGCTGGTCATCGGTTATGCGACACTGGCTCTGCCCTATATGTATCGTGCCGTCGATACCGGCCTGCGCACCATCGATGTGCGCACGCTGACGGAAGCGGCGCAGATCCTGGGCGCCGGCTGGGGCACGATCATCGGCCGGGTGATCCTGCCCAATGTGCTGATCGCCGTGCTGTCGGGCGCGTTCCTGACCTTTGCCATCGTCATCGGCGAGTTCACCATGGCCAGCCTGCTCAACCGGCCGGCCTTCGGCCCGTATTTGCAGAATATCGGCGCCAACCGCGCCTATGAGCCGGCAGCCCTTGCCATCATCGCCTTCGCCATTACCTGGGGCTGCATGTCGCTGATCCAGATCCTGTCCCGCTTCGCGCCGAAATCGGCGAACCGCCCGAATTGATCGAAAAGCATTGACCTGAGAGAAAAGCCATGGCCGAGCCATTCCTGTCGATCCAGCATGTGCGAAAGTCCTACGGTTCCAACACCGTGGTGCAGGATTTCAGCCTCGACGTCGGGCCGGGCGAGTTCGTCTCGTTCCTCGGACCGTCCGGTTGCGGCAAGACGACTGTGTTGCGCATGGTCGCCGGCTTCGAGGAGCCCTCGGCCGGCAAGATCGTCGTCGCCGGCAAGGACATCACGCGGTTGAAGCCCAACCAGCGCAATGTCGGCATGGTTTTCCAGGCCTATGCGCTGTTCCCGAACCTCACCGTGGCGCAGAACATCGCTTTCGGACTGAAGGTTGCCGGCATGCCGAAGGCCGACGCCGACAAGCGCGTCGCCGAGATGCTCGACATGATCAAGCTGCCGCAGATGGCGGATCGCTATCCCTACCAGCTCTCCGGCGGCCAGCAGCAGCGTATTGCCTTGGCGCGAGCGATCGCACCGAAGCCAAAACTCCTGCTGCTCGACGAGCCGCTGTCGGCTCTCGACGCCAAGGTTCGCGTGTCGCTGCGCGAGGAAATCCGCTCGATCCAGAAGAAGCTCGGCATCACCACCATCTTCGTCACCCATGACCAGGAAGAGGCGCTGTCGATCTCCGACCGCATCGCCGTCATGTATGGCGGCAAGGCCGAGCAGGTCGCCACGCCGTTCGAGATCTACAACCGGCCGGCGACTAAGTTCGTCGCCAATTTCGTCGGCACGCTGAACGTGCTCGAAGGCAAGGTCACCGATGCCGCATCCGGCACAGTGCAGGTCAACACGCAGCAAGTCTCGCTCAAGGGCAAGCTCAACGGCTCGAAGTCCGGCGATACGCTGTCGCTGGCGCTGCGGCCGGAGGCGATTTCGCTTGGCAGCCAGCCCGGCCATGATTCCCGGCTGACCGGCGAGATTTCCGAAGTGCACTTCCTCGGTTCCGTGATCCGGGTCCGCGTCGGCATCGGCAACAACACGGTCTCGCTCGACACCTTCAACAACTCCGCCACCCCGCCGCCCGCCGTCGGCGAGAAGGCCGAGATTTCGTTCTCATCGAGCGACATGCTGGTGCTGCACTGACGGCCAATCGGGTCGATAGCTCTCGTAAAGCCGAGATATCGATTTAGTCTGCTGGGCAACGACCCCAAAGGAAAGGCATTCCGGAGCCGAAGTCGATCTCGAGTAAGGTATTCGGGGTCATCATTATCAATGCGCTTGTGCCGCTGGCATTCCTGAGGATTTGCGTGCTGATTGGCTCCGAGTTCCCTATGACGGCCATTTGTTGTTCGATATTCCATTGGTAGTTATAAGACATTCCCGTCTTGAAGGTGTATTCTTTGTGGATCGCCTGCTTGGCTCTTGGAAAATTGGCCTTACTTACAATTTCGAAGGAATAATACGTCAGTTTCTTGAAATAAGATCCATAGCTTGAGCAATATTTATTCATGCTATCTTCGTCGATTAGGTCGGAATACCCAAGGTCTATCCATTTACCTTCTATGATTGACAGCAATCTCTCATTCGTCTGCTTCGCCCAGAGACCCATTCCTGGGTCTGGTCGCTGAGTTCCCAGAAGCCTGATCTTTGCCGTAAGCAATTCGTCATACAGCGCGGAAGCCGTTGCCAAAGATGAGGTCAGTATCAATGCACACAGTGTCGCGAATAATCTCATCATTGAAGCTCTTCAACCAGCTAAAATATCGATATGTCACCTTGGTAATTGGCAATAAACGACCACTGCTTTGAAAGGTCAAGGCTGATTGTCTGGTCAAGCGGTATCGAGCAAGGGTCGCATCGGCTCGGCTTGGCATCCTGACCTGTCCGTCGCTTTCAATCTGTGCGGTGGACGCGATTTCAGGCGTATTGCCGGGGGGCTTGAGTTCGATGGCCACTCGACCGCATCCTGCATGCATGTTTGCGCCGGCAATCCCGCCCCACGGATGTAGCAGCCCATGGCTCTTTTTGAACTGACCCTCGTCCTGCTTTTGACCGCCGTCGCGCTGACGGCGTTGTCGCGACGGCTGGAGATTCCCTATCCGTCCCTGCTGGCCCTCGCCGGCGTCGCGATTGCCTTCGTGCCGGGCGCGCCAGTGATCGAGATCGATCCGGAACTGGCGCTTGCCCTGTTCATCGCGCCAGTGCTTCTCGACGCCGCCTATGACACCTCGCTGCGCGACCTGAAGCGCTACCGGCTGTCGCTGGTGCTGCTGGCGCTTGGCGCCGTGGTCTTCACCACGCTCGTGGTTGCCTTCGTCGGCTGGAAGATGGCCGGACTGCCGATCGCGGCGGCGATCGCGCTTGGCGCCATCGTGGCGCCGCCGGACGCGGTGGCGGCATCGGCCGTGCTCGGGCAATTCAAGGTGCCGCACCGCATCACCGCCATCCTGCAGGGCGAGAGCCTGCTCAACGATGCCACGGCGCTGCTGATCTACCGGCTGGCGGTTTCGGCAGCGCTCGGCTCGATCATGCTGAGCAACGCCATTCCGACGATATTGCTGTCAACCGTAGGGAGCCTTGTCGCGGGTTACGTGTTTGGCCGCGTCTCGCTGCTGACCCTCACCCGGATCGACGATGCCGCCAGCAGCACCGTGGTGCAGTTCGCCGGGACATTCGGCGTGTGGATCCTGGCCGACAGGCTCGGTCTTTCAGCCATCATCACCATTGTCGTCTATGCCATCACCATTGCGCGCAGGGCGCCGCGCCGCATGTCGGCAAGGAGGCGCGTCAGCACCTATTCGGTGTGGGAGTCGGCCGTCTTCGTGCTCAACGTCCTGGCTTTCGTGCTGATGGGCCTGCAGGCGCGATCGATCGTCGGCAGGCTTTCCGGCGACGGGCAGGGTGACGCCTTTCTCTTTGCCGCGACGGTGCTGGTCGTCGTCATCGTCGCGCGTCTCGTCTGGGTGGCCAGTTACGTTGCAATCATCCGATGGTTCGCCCGCTTCGGCGGCGAAGACAGAAAGCGAGAAGCACCGACATTTCGCGGAGGCGTGCTCGTCGGCTGGTGCGGCATGCGGGGGCTGGTGACGCTGGTGGTGGCGATTGCCCTGCCGGCCGACTTCCCGGGCCGCGATCCAATCGTGCTTGCCGCCTTCGCGGTGGTGCTCGGCACGCTTGTGCTGCAAGGCATGACCTTGAAGCCCTTGCTTCATATACTCGCCTTCGAACGCGACACGACGATAGACCGTGAGGTGGCCCAGGCGCGCGTTGCCATCATGCAGGCCGCCCTTGATGTGTTGAGCCGCAAGACGTCGTCAGCCGCGGCTGTCGTGCGCGAGCAGTACGAAGCGCAGCGGCTGATCGCTGAGAACCCGGAAGACGCGCAGGCGGCAACCGAATATGACCGGCTGCGGCTATACGCCATCAACCGCCAGCGTGACACGCTCGAGGAATTGCGCAGCAACGGCACGATCGGCGACGAAGCCTATCACCGGCTGGAGGAAGAGATCGATTGGGCGGAACTGGCCGCATCGCCGGCAGGGCGCTTCCAGCCGCTGACCACGGATTAGTTGGCAAGTCCTGCTTTCGATCGCCTTGCTGGCCCAAGCCCCGTCCGTCTTCCTGCACATTGCAAGCAATCGACCGAACCGTTACTGCCAACGCCGAGAAGTGAGCCGGATAAGCAATGAAGCTCGTCAGCTACAACATTCAGTACGGGTTCGGCAGCGACAGACGCTACGATCTTTCGCGCGCCGCGCGCATCATTGCCGGCGCCGACATCATCGCCTTGCAGGAGGTCGAACGGCACTGGCAGCGCAGCAATTTCGACGACCAACCCGAAATCCTGTCTGACCTTCTGCCGGGCTATCACTGGGTCTATGGGCCGGCCTTCGACATGGACGCCAGCGAATGGCGGGACGGCCGCCTGGTCAATCGTCGCCGGCAGTTCGGCACCATGGTGCTGTCGAAGCTGCCGATCGCCTGGTCGCGGCTGCATGCGCTGCCGATGCGCCGCACGCTGCGGCCGCTCAACACCCGCAACGCCGCGCTCGAATGCATGATCCGCACGCCGGCCGGGCCGGTGAGGGTGCTCTCGCTGCATCTCGCGCATATCGCGGCCGAAGAGCGGCTGGAGCAGATTGATTATCTCGTGGCCGAGCACCGCCGGGCGCCATCGGAAGGCGGACCGTGGAGCGGCGCGGACGACGAGCCTTCGCGCAACTGGACGCATGGAGAACCGGAGCCGGAAAACCCGCTGGCGGCGATCTGGCTGGGCGATTTCAACATGGAGCCGGGCAGCGCTGAGTATCGCCGCATTGTCGGCAGCACGCCCTATCATCGGGGTGCTGCGTATCTCGATGGCTTCGTCGATGCCGCCGCCGTGACGGTTGAGCCGGCTGGCGACTTCTACACGCATGAGAAGATCATCGACGGCAGGCTGGCAAAGCGCCGGCTCGACCATTGCTTCGTCGGCGGCATGTTGGCCGGGCGGGTGAAATCGATCGGCGCCGACATCGGCGAGGTGGCGTCCGATCACTTTCCGGTCCGGGTCGACCTCGACCTCGAAACGCCATTCGGCCCGGGAGTTCGATGAAACCCGTATGACGCTTTTCGTCTTCTTCGCCGTGCTTGCCGCGGCCGCGATGCATGCGATCTGGAACGCGCTGGTCAAGGTGCATCTCGACCGCTTCCTGTCGATCACGCTGATGACGTTGGGTATGGGGGTCGCGGGCCTCGTGGTGCTGCCTTTCGTCGAGGTGCCTAAGGCGGAAGTCTGGCCCTACATCATCGCTTCGGTGATCTTCCATATGGGCTACCGTACCTTCCTGATCGGCGCCTATCAGGCTGGCGATTTCGCGCAGACCTATCCGTTGGCGCGCGGCACGGCCCCGCTGCTGGCGGCGATTGGCGGCATGTTCGTCGTCGCCGAGGTGCCGGCGCCGCTCGCCATCGTCGGCATCCTGCTGTTGTCGGCCGGCACGCTGGTGATGTCGTTTCGCGGCGGGGCGCATCTGGAGAAACTGAACCTGCGCGCCGTCGGCTTTGCCTTCGGCACCTCGGTGTTCATCGCCAGCTACACGCTGTCCGACGGCAGCGGCGCGCGGCTGGCGGCAACGGCGCAGAGCTATGCCGCCTGGCTGTTCATCTGCGATGCGCTTGGCGCGTTGGTGCTGTGCCTCATTTTCCGGGGACCCAAGGCGCTGCCAGTGTTGGCGCGCGACTGGAAGACCGGGCTGTTCACCGGCGTGCTCAGCGGTGCCGCCTACTGGATCGTGATGTGGGCGATGACCAAAGCGCCGATCGCCTCGGTGGCGTCGCTGCGCGAGACCTCCATCCTGTTCGCCATGATGATCTCGGTCTACGCGCTCGGCGAGAAGATGACGGGCTGGCGCGGTGCGGCCGCGCTCAGCATTGTCGCCGGCGTTATCGCACTGCGGCTGGGGTGATCCGAGCTCAACCCAGCACGGTCATCACCTGGCCGCGCCGCTCCGGACTGAAGCGGATGACGACGATGATACAGACGGCGACCACGCCGGCGAACAGGGCCAGCGCGTAGCCGTAGCTGCCGCCGGCTGCCTCGGCGATCCCCGCCTGATAGGGACCGCCATAGGAAGCGGCGAGATTGCCGGCCTGGTAGATGAAGCCGGGCAAGGTCGCGCGCACAGCGCCCGGCGACAGCTCGTTGAGATGCACCGGGATGACGCCCCAGGCGCCCTGGACCGCGACCTGCATGACGAAGGCGCCGACGGCCAGCATGAAGGGCGTGGAACTGTAGGCCCATAGCGGGATCGCCGGCAGGGCGATGATGCAGGCCAAAGTGATGGCGTTGACGCGACCGATCTTCTCCGACAGCGCGCCGAAGGCCAGGCCGCCGACAATGGCGCCGATATTGGCGACGATGGTGATCCAACTCACCGTATGCGGGTCAAAGCCGTGCTGCTTCTTCAGGAAGGTCGGGTAGAGATCCTGCGTGCCGTGGCTGAAGAAATTGAAGAACATCATCAGCACCACGGCATAGAGCGCGACGCCCCAGTGCTTCTGCAGCGTCTCCAGAAGCCCCGGCCGGGGCTGTTTCCGCGCCTCGACGAAGGCCGGCGACTCCGGCACGTGCGAGCGGATGAAGAGGACGATCAACGCCGGAATGAAGGAGAGCAGGAACATGGCGCGCCAGCCGACGGTATAGCCGCCGATCGTCTGCTGGTAGATCAGGCCGTAGACCACCGCCGCCAGGAGGTAACCTGCCGGATAGCCGCATTGCAGGATGCCCGAGACGAGGCCGCGAGCGCTGGGCGGAATGGATTCCATGGCGAGCGAGGAGCCAAGCCCCCATTCGCCGCCCATGGCGATGCCGAACAAAGCGCGCAGCGCCAGGAAGATGCCAAGATTGGGCGAGAAGGCGGCGAGCGCCCCGATCACCGAATAGCTGACGATGTTGAGCATCAGGATAGGCTTCCGCCCGTATTTGTCGGCGAGCATGCCAAAGAAGAACGCGCCGATGAAGCGTGTCGCCAAGGTCAGGAACAGTGCCTTGGAAACTGCCGGGACATCGGTCCGGAATTCAGCCGCAATATCGGTGAGCAGGAATGTCAGGAGGAAGAAATCAAACGCATCCAAGGTCCAGCCCAGGAACGAGGCCAGCACGGTTTTCTTCTGCGCTGCAGTGAGATTCAAGGCGTCCTCCTTTGGTGCCCCCAAAGGAACGATATGTCGCCCTGTCGGCAAAAGAGAACAGCGATCAGCCGGCTTTCGAAAGGCCGGCGGTCACTTTTTCGTAAGGTCGAGATCGAAGACCATCAATCCTTCGGTGCCGCCTTCGAGTGCCGCGACCAGCCGTGCCCCGGCGCGCTGATGCGCCTCATGCACGAGATAGGCGTCGCGCGCCGCGGCGTCGCGGAAATCGATGGTGAAGCCATGGCTGAAACCGCGCGCGAATGGCTCGGGGCTGACATTGGCGCTGAACTGGACGGTGTCCATGCCGTCGATCACCTGCCGCAGCGCTTCGAGGTCGGCATGGATTGCCTTGCGTTCGCTGTCGGGGACATCGTTGCGAAACCTGACGAAGACACAGTGGCGGATCATCTTCATATTTCCTTCAAGCAGCCCGGTTTCCCGAAAACACCGCCGGCGGCAGCGGCTCGCGGCCGAGGATCAGGTCCGAGCCCTTTTCGCCGACCATGATGGTCGGCGCATTGGTGTTGGAGGAGGGGACGCGCGGCATCACCGATGCGTCGCAAACGCGCAACCCCTCGATACCGCGCAGCCTGAGATCCGGCGTCACCACGGCCATCTCGTCATGGCCCATGCGGCAGGTGCCGACCGGATGGTGATCGGTCTTGGAGGTGCGGCAGGCATAGTCGATCAACTCGTCGTCGCCGGCGAGCGAGGGGCCAGGCAGCACTTCGCGCATGATGTAGGGGGCAAGCGCCTTCTGCCGCATGATCTCGCGCGCCAGCCGCAGCCCCTTGAGCGACATGGCGCGGTCGTAGGGATCGGACCAGTAGTTGGGGTCGATCAGCGGATGGTCGGCAGGGTTGGCGCTTTTCAGCCGCACCGTGCCGCGCGAGCGCGGCCGCAGGAAGGCCGAGTTCAAGGTGACGCCGGGGTTTTTCAATTTCTCCACGCCGGCCTCGATGCCGGATCCGAGGCCCAGATGGAACTGGATGTCGGGCGAGGCGGCGGTCGGGTCGGCGTACCAGAAGCCACCGGTCTCGAACAGGCTGGAGGCCACCGGTCCCTTCTTCAACAGCAGATATTGCAGGCCGGCCCAGGCGGTGCGGTGCAGCTTGGCGTAATTGTCATAGCTGTGATCGCCGGTGCATTCGGCGATGACGAACAGGTCGAGATGGTCCTGCATGTTGGAGCCGACGCCGGGCAGGTCGTGTACCGGCGTCACGCCGACCGATTTCAAATGGTCGGCCGGGCCGATGCCCGACTGCATCAACAGCTTCGGCGAGCCGATGGCGCCGGACGAGACGATCACCTCGCGGTCGGCGCGCAGGATGTTTGTCTCGCCGCCGGGTCTGTCGACAATCTCCACACCGATGGCGCGGCCTTTCTCGACGACGATGCGGGTGACCAGCACGCCTGTCCTGACGGTGAGGTTCTTGCGATCGCGGATCGGCTTCAAGTAAGCGACCGAGGCGGAGGAGCGCCGGGCATCCTTCTGGGTCAACTGGTAATAGCCGACGCCTTCCTGGGCAGCACCGTTGAAATCCGGGTTGAAGGGAATGCCCATCTCCTGGCCGGCGCGGAAATAGGCCTCGCAGATCGGCAGCGGCGCAATCGGGTTCGACACGCCGAGCGGACCCTGGTCGCCGTGGAAATCGTTGGCGTAGCGCTGGTTGTTCTCGGCGCGCTTGAAATAGGGCAGCACGTCGCGATAGCCCCAGCCGGCCAGCCCTTCCTCCTTCTCCCAGGCGTCGTAGTCGCGCGCATTGCCGCGCGTGTAGATCTGGGCGTTGATGGAGGAGCCGCCGCCGACCACCTTGGCCTGCGTGTACCAGAAGACGCGATCCTTCATGTGCTTCTGCGGCACGGTCGACCAGCCCCAGGAGGCAATGCCCTTGGTCATCTTGGCGAAGCCGGCCGGCATATGGATATAGGGGTGCCAGTCCTTGCCGCCGGCTTCGAGCAGCAGCACGGAATTGGAGGGGTCCTCGCTCAGCCGGTTGGCCAGCACGCAACCGGCCGGACCGGCGCCCACGATGATGTAGTCGGTCATTGTCTCATCCACTCACAGCCGGGGCACAGAAAGCGCGCCGTCGACATTGATGATCGAGCCGGTCGAAAATCCCAGTCTGCCGGCGGCGAGCGCCGCCACCATGGCGCCGATGTCGGAGGCTTCGCCCCAGCGTTTCGCCGGCACCAGGCCGCTGTCGATCAGCGCATCGTATTTGGCGGTCACGCCCGCCGTCATGTCGGTGCGGATGATGCCGGGCCGCAGTTCGAACACGCCGATATTTTCCGGGGCGAGCCTGAGCGCCAGGTTCTTCACCCACATGGAAAGCCCGGCCTTCGACATGCAATATTCGGCGCGTTCCGGAGAGGCCATCTCGGCGCTGACCGAGGTGATGGTGATGATCGATTTCGCATGATCGCTGGGCTGGCGCAGCATCGCCTTGGCGACGGCTTGGCTGAGGAAGACGGTGCCACGCAAGTTGATGCCGAGCGCGCGGTCGAAATTGTCGGGTTTGAGGTCCAGCAGGTCGCCCCGCACGACGGCGCCGATGCCGGCATTGTTGACGAGGCAATCGATGCGGCCGAAGGCCTGTGTGGCAGTGTCGACCAGGGAGGCGTGGCTGGAAAGATCGGCGATGTCGCATTGGGCGTAGGCAAACTTCGCGCCACGCGCGGCCAGGTTTTCCGCAAGCCGGTCGGCAGGCTTGTCGGCAAGGTCAGCGACAAGAATATCGAAGCCGGCATCGGCGAGTGCCTCCACGCAAGCCAGCCCGATACCACGCGCACCGCCGGTGACGATAGCCGCGGGGCGGGTCATTGGAAACTAGCCTTACGGACGTAGGCGCTGCCCCTCATCGCCCTGCCGGGCACTTCTCCCCGTTTAGTGACGGGGAGAAGGATGCCGTCATCGCCGCTTTCGCCAATCGCCAGCGCTGCAAAAAGGTCGCCGGCGTTGCGGCCAAGTCCCTTCTCCCCGTCCTTCACGGGGAGAAGGTGCCGGCAGGCGGATGAGGGGCGGCGCTGACCTTTCATCATGCAAGTTCCACCTTGCGGATATGGTCCGCCACCCGCAGCGCCTGGGCGGCGATAGACAGCGCCGGATTGACCGCCGCCGAGTTCGGCAGAAAACTGGCGTCGACGACGAACAGGTTCGGGTGATCGAAGGCGCGGCAGAACGGATCGAGCGGCGACGTGGCCGGGTCGTCGCCCATCTTCACCGTGCCGCACTGGTGCGAGGGCGTGCGCTTGTCGAAGGGCCGTGACAGCACGATGGGATACCCGCAGGCGCGAAAATTCGCGCGCATCACCTTGGTCAGCCCGTCCAGCGACTGCATGTTGGAGCGCCGCCATTGCATGACGATGTCCTTGCCGTCGACCATGATGCGGCTTTCGGGATCGGGCAGGTCCTCGCACATCAGGTACCAGTCGACGGCGTGGCCGGCCATGTAATCGAGCGCGAATTTCGGCACTCGTTTTACATTGGCCCTCAGCATGTTGCCGTCGATCTTGCCGAGAAGCTGGACATTGCCGAGCGGCTTGCCGCCCTTGCCATCCGAGAGATAGTAATCGTTCAGCATCAGCGTTTTCTGGTAGACGGCATCGTTCCTGCGGCGCGGATCGATCGCCAGCATGGCGCTGGAATTGTGGTTCATGAAATTGCGGCCGACCTGGTCCGAGCGGTTGGCAAGGCCTTTGCCTCGCCCCTTGCCATTACCGGGCGAGGGTGAGCGCAGCAGGATGACCGCCGAATTGACCGCGCCGGCCGACAATATCACCAATTTCGGCGCAACTTTCCTCGGCTCACCGTTCAGGCGGTAGTGAACCGCCGAGATGGTTTTGCCGTCAGCTGATGTCTCCAGATATTCGACATAGGCGCCGGTTTCGAGCTTGATGTCCGGATCGGTCAGTGCCGCCGCCAGCGGTGCCGTCTGGGCATCCATCTTACCCTGCCCGGTGTTTGGAAAAGCATCCCAGCCGGTCCTGCCCTCCTTCAGCCAGGTGTCGATGTCGACGCCGAGCGGCAGCGAGGCCGGATGCAGGCCGAGCCCCTTGAGCTCGGCGCGGGCGCGCGCGATCGGCGCCTCGTCGGGCACCGGCTTGAAGGCATAGGGAATCGAGTGGAACGGCTCGGTCGGGTCTTCGCCGAGCGCGCCGCGCACACGAAACAACTGCTCGGCCCTGGAATACCAGGGTTCGAATTCGTCATAGGAGAACGGCCAGGCCGGCGAGACGCCGCCGAAGTGCTCCATGTCGGAGAAATCCTCTTTGCGGTAGCGGATCAGCACCGCGCCGAAGAATTTCGAATTGCCGCCGACATAGTAGTAATTGCCGGGGTTGAAGGCGGCGCCGCCGGCCTCGCGCCACATCTCCTTTGGCCGGTAGTGCCCGTCGACGAAGATCGAGCGTGTGTCGCGCGCGTGCGGCGTTGCCGGCAAGGGTTCGCCACGCTCCAACATCAGGATGGAGGCGCCGCTGCCGGCCAGACCGGAGGCGATCGTGGCGCCGCCGATGCCGGAGCCGATGATGACGATATCCGGGTTTGCCATGTCTAAAGGTCTTTGTTTTGATGCATGTCGTTGTCCCAAAACCGGACCCACTTTTGGGCGACAGGCATCAGCGAATACGGCTCTCGGTCGCCGGGTCGAAGAACACCGCCTTGGTCAGGTTGAAGGCCAGCGGGGTGTTGGTGCCCGGCTGGATGTTGGCATCGGCGCGCAGCCGCGCCACCACGCCCTTGCCGCCGAGATTGGTGACGGCGAAGGTGTCGGAGCCGGCCGGCTCCACCACCTCGATATGGCAATCGGCGGTGGCGATTTGCGAGGCGTTGCGTTCGGCGCCTTCCGGATCGGTGAGCGCCTCCGGGCGAACGCCGAAGATGACCGGCTTGCCCTTGAACGCCGACAATCCGGCCGGCGCGTTGGCCATCGGCAAGGTGATCGGCTGGCGGGCCTCGCGGTCGAGCACGACGGCCAGATCGCCGCCATTGCCGCCAATGGTCGCCGGGATCAGGTTCATCGCCGGCGAGCCCATGAAATCGGCGACGAAGACATTGCTGGGGTTGTTGTAGATCTCGGCCGGCGTACCGAATTGCTGCACCTCGCCGTCGCGCATGACGGCGATCTTGGTCGCCAGCGTCATCGCCTCGATCTGGTCGTGGGTGACGTAGACGATCGTCGTCCCCGTGGTTGCGTGAAGACGCTTGATCTCGATGCGCATGTCGACGCGCAGCTTGGCGTCGAGATTGGAAAGCGGCTCGTCGAACAGGAACAGTTTGGGGTCGCGCACCAACGCCCGGCCCATGGCGACGCGTTGGCGCTGGCCGCCGGAGAGCTGGCTCGGCTTGCGGTTCAGCAGATGGCCGATCTGCAGCACCTTGGCTACCTTGTCGATCGCCTTCTGGCGTTCTTCCGCCGGCACGCCGCGCATCTCCATGCCGAAGGAAATGTTTCCGGCGACCGTCATGTTGGGGTAGAGCGCGTAGCTTTGGAACACCATGGCGATGTCGCGCTTGGACGGGTGGAGATCGGTGATGGTGCGGCCGTCGACGCGGATATCGCCGGAGGTGATCGTCTCCAGTCCGGCAATGGTGTTGAGAAGGGTGGACTTGCCGCAGCCGGAAGGACCGACCAGCACCAGGAAGCCGCCCTGTTCCAGCTCGAGATTGATCCCTTTCAGAATCTCGACCTGGCCGAAACGCTTCCTCAGACCATCAATTTCCAGAAAAGCCATTGGATTATCCTTTGACCGCGCCCGCCATCAGGCCACGCACGAAATAGCGGCCGGCGAGCACGTAGACGAGAAGGGTGGGGAGTGCGGCGATCATCGCCGCCGCCATGTTGACGTTGTATTCGACGACGCCGGTCGAGGTGTTGACGACGTTGTTCAGCGCCACCGTCATCGGCATCGCGTCGCCTGTGCCGGCATAGGCGGAGGCGAACAGGAAGTCGTTCCAGATGTTGGTGAACTGGTAGATCACGGTGACGACGAAGATCGGCATCGAGTTCGGTAGCATGATGCGGCGGAAGATCTGGAAGAACGATGCGCCGTCGACCTGCGCGGCCTTCACCAGTTCGGTCGGGAACGCCTCGTAATAGTTGCGGAAGAACAGGGTGGTGAAGCCGATGCCGTAGACGACGTGGACGAACACCAGGTTGACCGTCGGATTGCCGAGGCCGAAGCTGGTGCCGAAGGTGTTCTGCAATGTCACGCCGAAGCGGCCGAGGCTGCCCAGGATCGTCGCCATCGGCAAGAGCACCGACTGGAACGGGATGAAGCAGGCAAACAGCATCAGCCCGAACACCAGCGTCGCGCCGCGAAAACGCCATTTGGTCAGCACGTAGCCGTTCAGCGCACCCAGCATGGTCGAGATCAGCACGGCCGGAACCACCATCTTGATGGAGTTCCAGAAATAGCCCTTGATGCCGGCGCAGGTGAGGCCAACGCAGGTCTCCCCCCAGGCCTTCAGCCAGGGGGCGAAAGTCGGCGCCTTGGGCAGCGACAGCATGTTGCCGTTCTGGATCTCGTCCATGGTCTTGAACGAGGTTACCAGCATGACGAACAGCGGCATCAGGTAGAACAGCGCGAACAGCGCCAGCAGCCCGTAGATGACGATGCGGTTGACGAGTTTGACGTTCATGCCGCCGGAGGAGGGGCGGGCGGGAGTGGCGACAGCACTCATCGCGGCTTCTCCCTGAGTTCGGAATAGAGATAGGGCACGATGATGGCGACGATGGTCATCAGCATGATCACGGCACTTGCCGAGCCGACCGCCATTTCGTTGCGCTTGAAGGTGTATTCATACATGAAATTGGACGGCAGCCAGGCCGAGCCGCCGGGTCCGCCGCTGGTCAGCGCCACCACCAGATCGTACGACTTGATGGCAAGGTGCGCGAGCACGATGAAGGCCGACAGGAAGATCGGCCGTAAGAGCGGAATGACGATGCGGCGGTAGAGCTGGAAAGTGGTGGCACCGTCGATCTGCGCCGCCTTCATGATCTCGCCGTCGATGCCGCGCAGCCCGGCCAGGAACATCGCCATGATGAAGCCGGAAGCTTGCCAGACGCCGGCGATGACCACCGTGTAGATGACGAAGTCCTTGTTCTTGATCCAGTCGAAATGGAAGCTCGTCCAGCCCCATTGATGCAGCGTCTGCTCGAGGCCGAGACCTGGGTCGAGGAACCATTTCCAGGCGACGCCGGTGACGATGAAGGAGAGCGCCATCGGGTAGAGGTAGATCGGGCGCAGCACGCCTTCGCCGCGGATCTTCTGGTCGAGCAGGATGGCCAGGAACAGGCCGAGCGCCAGGCAGATCAAGATGTAGAGAAAGCCGAAAATGCCCATATTGGTGATCGACGTGTACCAGCTCGATGGCGGGTCGGTGTCGAAGGTCCAGCGCCACAATCGCTGATAGGCGCGCCCGCCGGTAATGGCGTAGGAGGGGAAGGTCTTGGAGTTGGTGAAGGACAGATAGATCGTCCACAGGATGAAGCCGTAGACGAAGACGATGGTGATGGCGAAGCTAGGCGCCAGCACGATCTTGGGCAAGGCATCCTGCAGGCGCGAGCGCACCGAGGCGCGTGACCGTTCCGGCGTCAGCTTGATCTGGGTTGTCGCTACACTGCTCATGGGGGTCCTCCCGTCGGCTTCCGGCCGATCGGCCTCAGAGACCGGGAACCTTCCCCGCCAGAGCGGGGAAGGTGTTTTGGTGCGTAACGCTTACTTGGCGTCGTCGATCGCCTTGACCAGTTCGGTCACGGCTTCGTCCGAGGTCTTGATCTGGCCGTGGACGAACTTGGAGACGACGTCCTTGTAGGCATTGGCGACAGCCGGAGGCGCGCCGTAGCCCTGGGCCAGCGAGCCGAACAGCGTGCCGCCTTCATTGGCCTTCTTCAGGTCGGCGATGCCCTTCTTGCCGCAAGCGTCGAAGTCGGTGTCAGGCACGTCGGTGCGGGCCGGAACCGAACCCTTGACGACGTTGAAGGCCGACTGGAAGCTCTTCGACAGAGTGGCGGTGGCCAGGGCGACCTGGGCAGCCTTGCGGTCGTCCGGGACGTTGAACATGCCGAACATGTCGGAGTTGTAGATCACCGAGCCGTCGGTGCCCGGGAAGCGGTAGCAGAGGAAGTCGGTGCCCGGAGTCTTGTTGGCGGCATGGAATTCGCCCTTGGCCCAGTCGCCCATGACCTGCACCAGCGCATCCCCTTTGATGACCATGGCGGTGGCGAGGTTCCAGTCGCGGCCCGAGAAGTTCGGGTCGACATAGGTGACGAGCTTGGCGAGATTGTCGAACGACTTTTTCATCGTGTCGGACTTGAGCGATTCATCGTCCAGGTCGTTCATGGCCTTTTTGTAGAACTCAGGCCCGCCGGTCGACAGCACGACGGAATCGAACATGGTGGCTTCCTGCCAGTTCTGGCCGCCAAGCGCGAGCGGGGTGACGCCGGCCGCCTTGGCCTTGTCGAGCAGGGCGATGAAGTCGTCGAAGGTCTTCGGCTCGGTGCCGCCGATCTTGTCCATCACCGCCTTGTTGATCCACAGCCAGTTGACGGAGTGGACGTTGACCGGAGCAGCCACCCACTTGCCGTCATAGACGGAGAATTTCTGCAGGGCGGCCGGAACCGACTTGTCCCAGCCTTCCTTCTTCGCCGTTTCGGTGAGATCGCCCATGACGCCGGCCGCGGCATAGTCGAGCACGGTATAGCCGAGCATCTGCGAGGCGGTCGGGTAGTTGCCGGCCGCGACCATCGCCTTCAGGGCGGTCATGGCGGCATCGCCGCCGCCGCCGGCCACCGGCACGTCCTTCCAGGCATAGCCTTCCTTGGCGAGATCGCCCTTGAGCACGTTGAGGGCGGCGGCTTCGCCGCCCGACGTCCACCAATGCAGCATCTGCACTTCCTTGACGTCTTCCGCATGGGCCGCGAAAGCCAGGCCCGATGCGAGCGCCGTTCCGATAAGCAGTTTGCGCAACATGTACTTCCTCCCTTGTTGCATTACACGACCGGTGGCAGCCCACCGGGTTCTTCCCAACTCAGCCGACCCACCATCCGGTGCGCTGGCCGCGATGAAACTGGATTGTCTTTTCCTCGGTATAGTCCTCGACGGCGCGCTTGCCGAGTTCGCGGCCCAGGCCCGACTGCTTGTAGCCACCGAACGGCAGTTCTGGATAACCTTCCATGAACGTGTTCACCCAGACCGTCCCCGAACGCACGCCCCGCGCCACCGATATGCAGGTGTCGATGCTGGCGCTCCACACACCCGCCGAGAGACCATAGGGCGTGTTGTTGGCTATGTGCAACGCCTTTTCAATCGTTTCAAAAGTCAGCACCGAGAGCACCGGCCCGAACACTTCCTCGCGGGCGACGGCCATGTTTTCGGTGACGTTGCGTAAGATCGTCGGGTCGAGATAGTGGCCGGCATTGGAAGGCAGTTGCGCCCCGCCGCTGTAGATGCTGACGCCGTCGCTCGCGGCTGCGGTCACGTAGTCGGTCACCTTGGCCAGATGGTCGGACGAAATCATCGCGCCGACCTTGGTCAGGTCGTCAAGCGGGTCGCCAACCGTTACCTTGGCCGCCAGCGCCTTCACGGCGGCCAGGAAATCGTCGGCGATCGCCTCGTGCACGATCAGCCGGCTGCCGGCATTGCAGCATTCGCCGGCATTGAAGAAGCCGCCGAACACCGCTGCATCGGCGGCGGCGGCTAGATCGGCGTCGGGGAAGACGATCTGGCCGTTCTTGCCGCCGAGCTCCATCGAGACCTTCTTCAGCGAATTCGAGGCCGAGGCCATGGTCATCTTGCCGACACGGGTGGAGCCGGTGAACGAAACCATCTCGACCAGGGGATGGCTGACCATCGGCGCGCCGACATCGCTACCCAGACCGGCGAGGATGTTGACGACGCCGGCGGGCAGGCCGGCCTCGATCAGGATGTCGCCGAGTACGAAGGTCGAGGCCGATGTCATCTCGCTCGGCTTGACCACCGCCGTGCAGCCGGCGGCGAGCGCGAAAGGCAGTTTCTGGCTGACGATCAGGAACGGAAAATTCCATGGCGTGATGATCGAGACGACACCGATCGGCTCGCGCAGCACGACGCCCAGCATGGTATCGCCGAGATTGGCGTAGCTCTCGCCGTGCAGCGTGCGGGCAAGCGAGGCGGCATAGCGCCAGATGTCGACGGCGCCGCCGATCTCGCCGCGCGCCTGGGCGATCGGCTTGCCCGATTCCAGCGCATCGAGCCGGGCGATCCCTTCCAGCCGCCCCTCGATCAGATCCGCGGCCTTGAGCAGGATCGCGGCACGCTCGGCTGCCTTCATGCGGGGCCAGGGGCCGGTTTCGAACGCCTTGTGCGCGGCCTGTATCGCCGCTTCCACCTCAGCCTCGCCGGCCTGAGCATAATGTGAGACGGTGAAGCCGTGGCCGGGGCTCCTGCGTTCCAGCACGCGGCCGTCACGGGCATCGACATGCTTGCCGTCGATCAGCAGCTTGTATGCTTTCGGCGCGGCGGCAGCCTCGGCCGGCATGGAAATCTTCAGAGCTGCATTCATGTGATTTCCACTCTGTCCTAGGAACGCGAAAAGACGGGCTTCTGCCTGATCTTAAAGGCGTCGACGCCGGCCTTGAGATCGCCGGTGAGCGCAATGAAGCCGCTGGCAAGGGCTTCGGTGGCGGCAGCGCTTTCCTCACCTTCGGCAATGGCGATCATCAGCTTGGCGGCTTCGGTCGCCAGCGGGCCGCGCTGGGCGATCTTTTCGGCCCAGGCCTTGGCTTCATCCGACGCCTTGCCGGTCCCGACGACGCGGTCGACGATGCCTAGCGCAAGTGCTTCGGCAGCCAGGAAAATCTCGCCGCCGAGAGCCATGCGACGCACCGGCTGCGCGCCGAAGCGGCGCACCGCGCGTTGCGTGCCGGACCAGCCGGGGACGACGCCGATCGAAGTTTCGGGAAAACCGAGCTTCACCTGGGTTTCCGCCACACGAAAATCACAGGCGACGGCCAGTTCCAGCCCGCCGCCGAGCGCATGGCCGGACAGGACGGCGATCGTCGGTTGCCGCAGCCGTGCCAGCCGGTCGAAGACCCGATGGCCATAGCGCACCCATTGCACCTGGAAATCGGCGGCATTCATGCCGCCCCAGGCCTCGACATCGCCGCCGGCGCAAAATCCCTTGCCTTCGCCGCGCAGAAGCACGACGCGCACGCCTTCGGCGCTTTCCGCCTCATCCAGCGCCGCTTCCAGCGCGCGCAGCATCGGGACGTCGAGCGCGTTGAATTTTTCCGCCCGGCGCAAGGTAATGACCCCAATGGCGCCATCCTGCTCGAAGGTGACGAGGCGTTCAGCCATGCGCGCCTCCGAGCGAGGCGCCGCCATTGAGCGACAGGCCGATCGGCCGATCCTGGTAGAGCGCGGCCGGCGTCACCTTGAGGTCGTTGGCTACATTGAGCGGAAACTCGGCTTGACCAAGCACATCGCGCTCGAGGTCTATGCCAGGCGCCAGTTCCGTCACCATCAGCCCGTCCGGCGTCAGCTTCATCACGCAGCGCTCGGTGACATAGGTGATGTCCTGTCCCTGCGCGACTGCACGCTTACCCGAGAAGGAGATGTGCTCGACCGCCTCGACGATCTTCTTGACCTTGCCTTCCGCGTCGATGCGGATGCCGCCATTGGCGAGCGACAGCTTGGCGCCGGCATTGAAGAAACCGGAAAACACGATCTTCTTCGCCCGCGCCGTGATGTCGACGAAGCCGCCGGCCCCGGCGGTGACATGCGGCCGCGCCGAAAGCCTGGACACGTTGACCGAGCCATGGCGGTCGATCTGCAGGAAGGACAACAGCGAGGCGTCGAAGCCGCCGGCCTGGAAATAAATGAACTGATGCGGCGATGGCATGATCGCCTCGGCGTTGGAAGCGCAGCCGAACTTGAAGTCGAGCAGCGGCACGCCGCCGACGGCACCTTGTTCGATCACCCAGGTGACCTTGCCGTGCTGGCCTTCCTCCAGGAGGATGCGTGGCACATTGGCCGAGATGCCGAAGCCGATGTTGACGGCCATGCCGTCGCGCAGCTCCATGGCGACGCGGCGCGCGATCACCTTCTGGACGTTCATCTCGGCATTGCGGAAGCTCGACAGCGGCCGGAAGATCTCGCCTGAGATTGCGGGATCGTAGGGCGTCAGCGTCGTCTGCAACTGGTCCGGCGCCACCACGACATGATCGACCAGCACGCCGGGCACGCGCACATCATGCGGCTTCAGCGTGCCGTTCTCGACGACGCGCTTGACCTGCGCGATGACGATGCCGCCATTGTTGCGGGCGGCGAGCGCCTGTTCCAGGCCGCCGAGATAGGCGCCCTCATGCTCGTAGGTCAGGTTGCCGCGCTCGTCCGCCGTGGTGGCGCGGATGATCGAAATGTGAGGGACGATGGCGCGGAAATAGAGCCACTCCTCGCCGTCGAATTGCTGCACCGAGACGATCGGCTCGTTCGCCGCGTCGTTCATGGCGCAGCCCTGGTGGCGTGGGTCGGCGAAAGTGTCGAGCCCGATCTTGGTCAGCACGCCCGGCCGCTTGGCGGCTGCTTCGCGATGCATGTCGAACAGGATGCCGGACGGCACGTTATAGGCGGCGACCGAATTGTCGCCGATCATCTTCCAGATCTGCGGCGGTTCGGCGGACGAGGGGCCGGACGGATAGGAGCCGCACAGCGTGCGCTTCAACAGGCCGGGCTTGGCCAGATGATCGATGCCCTTGATGCCATACATGTCGCCGGCGGCGATCGGGTGCAGCGTGGTGATGTCCTTCGGATGGCCCTCGCTGTCGAAGCGTTCGCCGATGGCAGAGAGCACGGCGTCGGGACAGCCAAGGCCGCTCGACGACGAGACCGAGACGACCATGCCGTCCTTGATCAGGCTGGCTGCCTGCGCCGATGAAACGACCTTGCTCAATTCATGCTCCCGAGTTTCGGGTCGATCTTGAAGGCTCTGGCGAAATTGCCCGATTGCAATGCCGCCTCGGCCGTGGCGAGCGGCCGGATCGTGCCGGCGCCACTCAGACGCCACTTGATGCTCATACCGCGCCTCCCGCGGGCCGGTTCCGCGTGCGGCGATCCGGACCACAGCTTTCCCTGACCACGAGATTGACGGCGCCGATATGGTCCTCGGCGCGCGTGGTGCGCGATTGGATCATCTTGAGCATGACGTGGGCGGCGCGTTCGCCGAGGCCGGCGGTGTTGACCGCGACGCTGGTCAGCGCCGGCACATAGTGTTCGGCCTCGACCACATCGTCGAAGCCGACGACGGCGAAATCCGCGCCGGGCTCGAGTCCGCGCTTGCGCAGCGCCAGCATGGCGCCGAAGGCGACGGCATCGTTGAAGCAGAGCGCCGCAGTCGGCGGCTCGGCCAATGCAAACGAGGTTTCCAGGCAAGCCATGCCGCCCTTGCGGTTGGTCTCGCCCTCGATGACCAGAGCGTCGCGGGCAGCGATGCCGAGCGTCTCGCAGGCCTCATGAAAGCCGCCCAGGCGCTCGTGGTAGACCACCAGGTCGGACGAGCCGCCGAAGAAGGCCAGGCGGCGATGCCCCTTGCCGATAAGATGAGCGGTGGCGAGATAGGCGCCACGATGATTATCGGGCGTGATCACCGGGATGCGGCTTTCCGGCAAGCGGCGCATGGCGAAAACGACGGGCACGCCCGCCAACTCCAGCCGCCGGAAGGCGCCTGGCGTGGTGCCGCGCGCCGGCGAAACGATGAGGCCGGCGACGCCTTGCTCCATCAGGGATTTCAGGACCTCTTCCTGGCGTACCGGATTCTCCGCCGTATTGGCGATGAACGGCACGATGCCGGCCGACTGGAAGACGCGCTCCATGCCAACCGCCAGTTCCGCGAAGAACGGATTGGTGAGATCGTTGATGACCATGCCGATGACGTTGGAATGGGCCTTGCGCAGGTTGGCGGCGCCGCGGTTGTAGACATAGCCCACATCCTCGATCGCCTTGCGAACCTTGACCGCGGTCTCGGGACGGATCAGCCCGCTGCCCTGGAGCACGAGCGACACCGTCGATTTGGACACGCCTGCCTCGCGGGCAATGTCGAAGATCGTCGCCTTGGCCCGGCTGGCCATCCCGATGTCTCCTCCCGGTTTTCTCGATCAAATCTATTGGAACGTTCTAATCGCTGGGCCATGGGTGAGTCAATCGGGTTTCTTTCTCCGTCGGAAGAGGCGATCATACGTGCTCAAACCACATGTGCATCAATGCGCTTGGTATTGCGACGCAGCAATGGTGCTGCGGCGCGCTTCGAATCCTAAAGGTTCTTGATTTATTGGAACGTTCCATTTATTAGGCGCGGCCAAGGGAGAGATCGATGGATATTGCCTTGCCTGGCGAGGGTGGCCGCAGCAGCCGCTACGCGCTTGTCGGACAGCCGGTCCAGCCAGACATCGGCGCGCGGTTCCCGCGCATCGCCTATGCCGCCGCGCATGTCGTTGCCGATCCCTTGGGAATGACCGATCCGTGGTCGCGGCCCGTTGTCGACTGGGACAGGACGATGGCGTTTCGTCATCATCTGTGGCGGCTCGGCTTCCGCATCGCCGAGGCCATGGATACGTCGCAGCGCGGCATGGGTCTCGACTGGACGAATGCAAAAGAACTGATCCGCCGTTCGATCGCGGAGGCGCGCAGCGTCGCCGGCGCCGATCTCGCCTCTGGCGCGGGCACGGACCATCTGGCGCCGGCGTCGGCCAGGACACTGGACGATGTGATCGCCGCCTATGAGGAGCAGTTCGCTTTCATCGAGGGGCAGGGCGGCAAGACGATCATGATGGCCAGCCGCGCGCTGGCGGCCGTCGCCAAGGGCCCGGATGACTATGCCTTGGTCTACGACCGCATATTGGGCCAGGCCTCCGGCAAGGTCATCCTGCACTGGCTGGGCGACATGTTCGACCCGGCCTTGAAGGGTTATTGGGGCAGCGCCGATTTCGAGACCGCGCTCAATACGGTGGTCGCCATCATCGAGCGGCATGCCGGCAAGGTCGAAGGCATCAAGATATCGCTGCTCGACGCCGGCAAGGAGGTCGCGCTCAGGAGCCGGCTGCCGGATGGCGTGGTGATGTTCACCGGCGACGACTTCAATTATCCCGAACTGATCGCCGGAGACGGCAAGCGACACTCGCACGCGCTGCTCGGCATTTTCGACGCGATCGCTCCGGTTGCCAATGCGGCGCTGGCGAAGCTGGCTGACGGCGATCGTGCCGGCTACGACGCGCTGATGGCGCCGACGGTGCCGCTGTCACGAAAAATCTTCGAGGCGCCGACCGAATATTACAAGGCCGGCATCGTCTTCATGGCGTGGCTCAACGGCCACCAGGACCATTTTTCGATGGTCGGCGGCATGCAGTCGGCGCGCGGCATCCGCCATTATGCCGAAGTCTTTCGCCTCGCCGACCAGGCAGGCTTGCTGGCCGATCCGGACATGGCGATTGCCAGGATGAAGAGCCTCTGCGCGGTCGCGGGTGTCTGAGCGGTACAGCTTTGCCCGTAGCCAGCCACTCGAGCGTTGTGGCTGACCCTCGCAAAACCCGCTGATCGCATCGGTAGCGCGAGCGCTCCGATGGATGACGATCGAATCCCGCACGCCCCGAGACGCTGGCCGCCGAGTGCTTGATCTGAAAATTCGCAGCTGCCTTGAACCATTTTCTCCCTGGATGCGACCAAGCGGCGTGTACCAACACGATCCATTGAGGAGAAATTTATATGACTATCTCGAGAAGCGTCCTTCTGGCCGCCATCGCCGTTTCGGTGCTGGCCGGCTGCAAGACGACCAACACCAGGGACTGCGATAATCTGAAGCCGAACCTGACCTACCATGGCAAATGCTGCGGCGTCGGCGACGCGCCTTGCCGCGACGGCAATGGCGGGCATGACCGGCCGGGCAATACGCCTGATCCGACACCGCAATGATTCGATAAGGGAATAGGGCAGTGGGGAAATCAGGGCGCGAAGCAGCGGCCAGGCCCTACCGCCTTATCTCATCTACTCAGCCGGCTTGGATCTGGATGGTGGGCGTGACAGGGATTGAACCTGTGACCCCTGCAATGTCAATGCAGTGCTCTCCCGCTGAGCTACACGCCCATCCGAAGCCGCGCATACACCATTTTTGGTCCGGCGCGTCAATAGCGGGAAAAGAGGAAAACACGTCGTCTCACAGCAGACCGTGGACTGACGCCGGCGGCTTGCGGAAGGCGGCTCAGGCTGCCTGCAGCATCTTCTCGACCTCGTTGACGAGATCGCGCAGGTGGAAGGGCTTGGACAGCACCTTGGCGTCTTTCGGCGCCTTGGAATCCGGGTTCAGCGCGACGGCGGCGAAACCGGTGATGAACATGACCTTGAGGTCGGGGTCGATCTCGGTGGCCCGGCGCGCCAGTTCGATGCCGTCCATCTCGGGCATGACGATGTCGGTCAAAAGCAGCGAGAACGGTTCCTCGCGCAGCCGCTCATAGGCGCTGGCGCCGTTGTCGAAATCGCTGACCTGGTAGCCGGCGCGTTCCAGCGCCTTGACGAGGAACCGACGCATATCGTCGTCGTCTTCCGCCAGAAGAATGCGTGCCATGATATCCCGTCCGAATCACCCGCCCGAGCCTGCCGCCGGGGCAGCCCGTTAACCATCCTGTATATGAGGAGGTGACGGTAAACATCAAGTGAACGCGGCGAAGCATTATCCGCATTTGGCAGGGCCAGGCGCGCGGCGAAATGCTGGACACGCGGCCAGCAAGGTGGCAGTTTCATGTCATGATGCACTGGTGTTTTCGGGTTCGTTCAAATTGAAGACGGCAGCCGAGGATTTTTCGGTCTTTCCACCCTTCGAAATCCGGTCGGGCGCCGAGCAGCGCGTCCCCTTCCTGTTCAACTCGCCGCATAGCGGCCGCTACTATCCCGAACGCTTCCTTGCCATGGCGAGGCTCGATCGCAACGCCATCCGCCGGTCGGAGGACTGCTATGTCGACGAGCTGTTCGGCGGCGCGGTGGCGCTCGGCGCGCCGATGCTGGCGGCGAATTTCCCGCGTGCCTATCTCGACGTCAACCGCGAGCCCTGGGAACTCGACCCGCGCATGTTCGCCGAGCCGGTGCCGTCCTTCTGCAACATCCGCTCCGCGCGCGTGGCGGGCGGGCTCGGCACCGTGCCGAAGCTGGTGGGCGAGGGGCTCGACATCTATGCGGGCCGCTTGCCGCTCGCCGAGGCGGTCGGACGCATCGAGGCCGTCTACAAGCCCTATCACGAAACGCTGAAGCGGCTTTTGACCAGGACCCATGCCCGTTTCGGCTTTGCCGTGCTGATCGACTGCCATTCGATGCCGGCGAGCATCCGGGTCGGCGACAGCGGGCTGCGGCCGGATTTCATCGTCGGCGACCGTTTCGGCATCTCGGCCACCGCGGCCTTGACTGAGACCGCGATCGGCCTGCTGACCGCGATGGGTTATACCGTTGCCCACAACAAGCCTTATGCCGGCGGCTTCATCACCGAGCACTATGGCCGTCCGGCGCGCCATCTGCACGCACTGCAGATCGAGGTCAATCGTGGGCTCTACATGAATGAGCGGACATTCGAGAAGGGGGCGGGCTTCGACGCGCTGGCCGACGACCTGACGCGATTTTCAGCCGATCTGATGGCAATGCCGGACCATCATTTCATCGACCTGCCGCTGGCGGCCGAATAAAACTCGCAGCCGGGCTCTCGGCTTAAAAAAAGACCGCATCGTTTGCACGATACGGTCGAAGTCTAGGGAGGAAACGCCCAAGGAGGGCATGGACAGGAAACCCTGTCCGAGGCTGAGGGTATTGTGCAGCGCACAAATGTCAAGCGATCACGGGTTTTTTAATTCAGAGTGATGTGGAAATTGGATCTCGATGACGTTCGCGTGACATTCTGGCAACAGTTATTGCGGCGGATAAATCGATAAACTGGCTTGTTTTGGTGGGAAAGTCGCGGCAAGGCCGGCTCGGGCACGCCGCAACGCGGGAGAATCAATTGGACATCAGCATCGATTTCATGCGCCGTATCGCGCAAGCGGCGGCGGCCGAGACCTTGCCGCGCTTTCGCGCCCAGGGCGCGGTCGCCAACAAGGAAAAGGGCAGTTTCGACCCGGTCACCGAGGCCGACCGCGAAGCGGAACGCGCCATCAGGGCGCTGATATCGGCCGAGTATCCCGACCACGGCATTCTGGGCGAGGAGCATGGCAGCGAGAACATTTCCAGCCGGCATGTCTGGGTGATCGATCCGATCGACGGCACGCGCGCCTTCATCTCCGGCTTGCCGGTCTGGGGGACGCTGGTCGGGCTGACGGTCGATGGCGACGCGGTCGCCGGCATGATGGCGCAGCCCTTCACCGGTGAACTGTTCTACGCCAATGCCTCGGGTTCGCACTATGAAGGGCCGGGCGGGCGGCGCAAGCTGACAACCCGCAAGACGACGAAGCTAGATGAGGCGACGCTGTTCACCACCACGCCGGCGCTGTTCAAGGGCGAGGCGCGCACGCGCTACGATGCGTTTGAAAAGCAGATCCAGCTCGCCCGCTATGGCGCCGATTGCTACGCCTTCGCCATGATCGCCTCGGGCAGCGTCGACATCGTCGCCGATCCCGGATTGAAGCCCTATGACATCGTCGCGCTGATCCCGATCATCGAGAAGGCCGGCGGTGTCGTCACCACTTTCGACGGCGGCCCGGCGGAGAATGGTGGCGATGTGCTGGCGGCCGCGACACCGGAGCTTCATGCCGCCGCCATGGCTGCGCTGCGCGGCTGATGTCGCCACTGGTCAGCGCGGTCGTATCGAACGCTGGAATTCCGCCGGCGTGCGCCCGTAGGCCTGCTTGAATGCCGCACTGAAATGGCTGTGGCTGGAGAAGCCGAGATCCATGCCCAGCGTGGTCAGATTGTCGTAGCGGCCAAGCAGGTCGAGCGCACGCGCCAGCCGCAGGCGCAGATGATAGCGATAGAGCGGCATGGCCTCGACCTGCTGGAACAACTGCGTCAGGTAGACCGGCGAGACGCCGACCTCGGCGGCAATCCCGGCCAGCGTCCAACGTCGCGACAGGTCCGAAGACAAAACGAGCTTGGCGCGGTCGACCAGCTTCTGCCTGCCCGGGCTGGCGCCCGCGACATGCGAGGTGCGCTCGCCGAGCGAGCGCCGCACCAGAGTCAGCGCAAGCGTCTCTGCCTCCAGCGTTTCGGCGACGTTGCGGCTCAGGCCGTGGCGCAGCAGCGCCACCAGCGCCTGTGCGCGCGGATCGATGCGCCGGCGCTGGCGCCGAAACGCCAGCATGCCGCCGAAGCGCAGCTGCTCCTTCGGCGCCAGCTCGCGCAACTGGCCTTCCTCGATGACGAGATCGAGGCAGGCGTCGCCGCCCTCGACGGGGTGGCTGACCCGATAAGGCTCGGCCTCGTTGAAGAACAGCAGTTGGTTGGCTTCCGCGACCGCGTCGTTGCGGCCGACATGGCGCACGAAGACACCGCGATAGGGAAACGCCAGATGCGTGGCGCCAGTGCATTCCTCATCGCTCCTGTGACGGCATGTGCCGCTGCAGACGACGTCCCTCACCCGGACGGTACCGGTGTCCAGAAGCGGCTGCACCGTGAATTGCGACATGGCCGTTGCGCTCGTCCCTCATGCCGGAAACGAATCCGGAATTGCGGATGGCAGTTTACGCAAGCGGCCTGCCCAATCCTGTCAGGAGACTTCTTCGACAGGCGCTTCTCAATCCCAAGAGCAGGTCGCTTTTCATTGAAAACGGCGACCTGCTCTTGCTTCTTGTTAGCGCCGCCTGAATTCCGCATAGGCCTGGCCGCGCGACAGCCCGATGTCCTTGAGCTGTTCATCGCTCATTTCGAGCAAGGCGAGGCGGCTTCTTCGTTTCTCCATCTGGCAGCCGAACCATCTCGCCGCCGCGACGCATTGGGCTTGCAAGGACCGCCGCATGGTCGTGGCGCGTGCTGCCGGCGCCGCGCCGGCCAGGCGCTGCGCTGCTGTGTAGTCGGCACACATTGCTCAATCCTCGCCTGCACCGGCCGCCGAGGCGCCGGCTTCGTTCAGCGCTTGCGCGCATTCCTCGCAGCAGACTTCGACGGTCTTGCCGCCGACCTTGACCCGGATCGGGTTGGCATCGAGCTGGCAATCGCAGGCGGCGCAGGTTTTCTCGGTCATGATCTCATCTCCTTGGCGTTCAATTCGACGCGGACAGATGAGCATTCCGGGGCGGCGGGGGCTGTCAGAATCTTTAGCACTTTGCCTGCCGAGGGGTCGGCTGGTGCGCTCTTCCTGACAACGGGGTGTCAGCTATGCCGGCCTGTGGAGATGCCGCGGCACCGGTCAGGCCGTTGGGTCGTCCGAGCCGGGGATGAAGGCGTCGAAGGCGGCGAGGAATTGTTCGCGGTAGAGGTCGACTTCCTGCAGGATCTCGTGCTTGGCGCCGTCGATCATCAACAGCGAACCGAGCCTCAGATTTCTGGCGTATGTTTCCACCGCCTTGGTCGAGACGACCTGGTCGGCACCAGCGGCGATGATCAGCAGCGGCACTTGGATGCGGGCCATGAAGTCGGGGTCGCTGATGGCTTCCGACGCCTTCGCCGCCGCCTGCAGCCAGCGGATCGTCGGGCCGCCGAGCGCCAGTTGCGGATATTCTTCATAGATGCGCGTGTTGCGGCGGTAGCGCTGCGGATCCGACGTCACCTTGTTGGCTTCGAAGGGCAGCGTGTGTCTTGGCCGTGGACCCCAGGCGGCATAGAGCCAGCCAAGCCCCAGGGCGCAGAAAACCGAACAGACCCGGCGCACCGTCCTGATCGAGACGGGCAGGTCGGGCAATGTCAGGAACGGCGCGATCAGCACCATGCGCCGCACGCGGTTCACCATCGACGGCGCTGCAAGCAGCGTGATCACCGCGCCGGCGGAATGGGCGAGGATGTAGTAGGGGCCACGGCAGTCCGGCAGCACGATCTCCTCGAAGAACTGCTCCAGGTCAGCCGTATAGTCGCGGAACGACCTGACATAGCCGCGCTGGCGATCGCGGATCAGCCGGTCGGAATCGCCCTGGCCGCGCCAGTCGAGGGTGGCGACGCCGAAGCCGCGGGCGGCGAGGTCGCGGATGGTCTCGAAATATTTCTCGATACACTCGTTGCGGCCGCCGAGCAGCACCACTGTGCCACGCATTGGACGCGCGACCGCCGCGAACAGGCCATAACGTATCTTTTTGCCGTCGCGCGTGGTGAAGAAGCCGCCCGTGGCGTTTTCCGGTCGCGGATTGCCCTCGACTTCGTGAAAAAAGGGTGTGTCGTGGAAAAGGTCCGTCATTCGGCGCTTCGTGCTTGGCGTCTTCGGGTGCCCGCCTGATAGGGCCGGCCCGTCAAGGTGATAGACGCCAATGCGTCAAAAGCAAAGGAATTCCGGGTGCGGCAAGACCGGCAACGGGGAAGGCCGGAAGCCGCTCGAAGGCGTGCTTCCGGCCCCTGTCGATCCGGGAGGAAGGGACGTTAACACCCGGTTCGGCCTCGTTGCGGATGCATGGGAAGTCAGATTTCCAGCGCCGCTAGTCCTTGAAGTTGACTGGACCATACCAGCTTCTGTCTGAACGCGGACCGAAGCGCCGGTTCATCTGCCGTTCATCAGGGATCACCGGAGCACGAGCGAACAGACGGATCCGCCGCCAATCAAAAATCTTGAAATGGCTCAGTCCGCTTCCCAAATGTCTCCTGCGGCCGCCAATGTCGGGGCCGCTGGTCCAGCCGAAACGCCGCTCACGGGTTTCGCACCGGCCATACGCAAACCATGTTGCTCAACAGGAGAACACCTCATGCGTCACGTTGATTTTTCCCCGCTTTACCGTTCGACCGTCGGCTTCGACCGTCTCTTCACGATGCTGGATTCGCTCGCGCAGCCCGATGGCGCGCAGACCTATCCTCCCTATAACATCGAGCGCACCGGCGAGGATTCCTACCGCATCTCGATGGCGGTTGCCGGCTTCTCGGATGAAGAGATCTCGATCGAAGCCCATCGCAATGTGCTGACCGTGAAGGGTGAGCGCAAGGACGAGGGCACCGGCGAAGGCTCCGAGTTGCTCTATCGCGGTATCGCCTCCAGGTCCTTCGAGCGCCGCTTCCAGCTTGCCGATCACGTTGAAGTCGTCGGCGCCGCGCTGAAGAACGGCCTGCTCTTCGTCGACCTCAAGCGCAACATTCCCGAGGAATTGAAGCCGCGCAAGATCGCGATCACCTCGGCTCCGGCCAAGGCCAAGCAGATCGAGGCCAAGACCGCTGCGTAACTCCTAAAGTCTCCTCCCGAGACGGAAGCGGCGCCGAAAGGCGCCGCTTTTTTTGTTGTCCGTGGGATCGCTGTTATCCGGCGATCAACTGGCCGAAACGATCGACCTCCTCGGAGGTGGTGGCGAAGCTGGTGACGAAGCGATAGAGCAACTCGTCCTCACCGACATGGCCGTCAAAGCCATGCGGCCTGTGCCAGTCGTAGAAGGCGGCGCCCGCCGCCTGCAGTTTCTCGGCTTCGGTGTTCTTGATCACCGCGAACACCTCGTTGGCCTGCGGCAGCCAGGCGAGCTTGGCCGTGGCCGAATCCTCGATCGCCGCGGCCAGGCGCGCGGCCATGGCGTTGGCATGCCTGGCGGTGTCGAGCCACAGCCCGTCCTTGAAATAGGCTTCGAACTGGGCCGCGACGAAGCGCGACTTCGAAAACAGCTGAGCGGCACGCTTGCGCAGGAAGGACAGTTCCTTGGCCCGGTCGAGGTCGAACAGGACGATCGCCTCGGCGCACCAGCAGCCGTTCTTGGTGCCGCCGAAGGACAGGATGTCGACGCCGCGTTTCCAGGTCATTTCGGCCGGCGTGGTGTCAAGCGCGGCCAGCGCATTGGCAAAGCGGGCGCCGTCCATGTGCAGCGGCACGGAATGGTGTCTGGCGATCGCCGCGATCGCTTCGATGTCGGCCAGGCCATAGACCGTGCCGACCTCGGTCGACTGGGTGATCGAGACGGCCATCGGCCGGCCCCAATGCACTACTTCGCCGGCGAAACGGCTGATCGCCCTGTCCAGATTGTGCGGCTCGATCTTGCCCAGGGACCCATCGACGGCGTGCAGCCGCGAGCCGCCGGAAAAGAATTCGGGCGCGCCGCACTCGTCCTCGATGACATGCGATTCGCGGTGCGCGAAGGAAATGCCGCCGGGCTTGTTGTAGGCCGTCAGCGACAGCGAATTGGCGGCGGTGCCGGTCGCCACGAAGAACACGGCGACTTCCCGCTCGAAAATCTCGTTGAAGCGCTGATAGACGGCCTGGTCAAGGGCACCATCGCCATAGGCGGTCGAAAAGCCGCCGGTATGGGCCGAGAGGCCGGCCGCAATGCTTGGGTGGGCGCCTGCCCAATTGTCGGAAGCGAAGAACATGCGTTTGCCTGTGTTGGGAAAATCGCCGGGACCTTGACCGGTTTCATGGCATGCCCGCAAGAGCCAGCCACCAGAAAACGGGTAAAGCCAGCGTCAGGCCCGCAGCGCCGTCTAAGACCGAAGCTTGCGGTTTGCGCTCGCCTCACGAAATATTGTGTCGCGGGGCGGCCAAGTTTTTTGTGAATCGGTCTTGTGTGGGTCCTGGATTTCTGTCATAAAAATTTAGGACAGTAGTGCTGTCTTATTTTGTCGCACAAAACAGGCTGGATTGGCGTATCGTTTGGGCCACTCCGGCTTTTGTCGCGAGCGACAGGTGGACGGACCAGCTCTGGCCTGTACGATACCAGATGTGAACCCAGCGGCGTGCCGCCTGGTTCGGCGATTTCGCAAGACGTGCCGCAAGGATGAAGGGCGAGCCCAAGTGCTCGCCAAGGCAAACCAGCGCCCCAGGCTGACCAATGCCCTGTGGTGCGGAACGGAGGATAGGACAATGACGGAATTGACGCTCTCTGCGACGAACGGCCAGGCCGCGCAGACGGAAGCGGCCGCCGTCAAAAATACCTCGGCCAAAAATCGCTCGACTACCGGCGGCCTGAGCGCCCAGGGCCTCTACGACCCGCGCAACGAGCATGACGCCTGCGGCGTCGGCTTCATCGTCAACATGAAGGGCGTGAAGTCGCATCAAATCGTCAAGGACGGGCTTGCCGTGCTCGAGAACCTGACGCATCGCGGCGCCGTTGGCGCCGATCCGCTGGTCGGCGACGGCGCCGGCGTGCTGGTGCAGCTTCCGGATGTTTTTTTCCGTGAGGAGATGGCGGCCCAAGGTATCGAACTGCCACCGGTTGGCCAGTACGGCGTCGGACACTGGTTCATGCCGCAGAATGAAGCGCTGCGCGCCCATATCGAGGATATCATCGCCGAATCGGCACAGTCCGAGGGGCTGCCGCTCATCGGTTTCCGTGACGTGCCGGTCGACAATTCGTCGCTGTCGAAGGCGCCTGATATCGTCGCGTCCGAGCCGTTCCACCGCCAGGTCTTCATCGGCCGCACGCCCGACATCACCGACGACGAGGAATACGAGGCCAGGCTCTATCTGCTGCGCAAGGTCATCTCGGGCCGCATCTACGCCGAGAACGACAACAAGGACATTGGCGCCTATTGCGTGTCCTTGTCGGCGCGCACCATCGTCTACAAGGGCATGTTCCTGGCCTACCAGGTCGGCGCCTATTACAAGGACCTCAAGGACCCGCGTTTCGAGACCGCGCTGATCCTCGTCCACCAGCGCTTCTCGACCAACACCTTCCCGTCATGGAAGCTGGCGCATCCCTATCGCATGGTCGCGCATAATGGCGAGATCAACACCGTGCGCGGCAACAACAACTGGATGGCGGCGCGCCAGGCATCCGTCGATTCCGAACTGTTCGGCAACAACATCTCGAAGCTCTGGCCGATCTCCTATGACGGCCAGTCCGACACCGCGTGCTTCGACAACGCGCTCGAGTTCCTGTTCCAGGGCGGCTACAGCCTCAGCCACGCCATGATGATGCTGATCCCGGAAGCCTGGGCCGGCAACAAGCTCATGGATCAAGACCGCAAGGCCTTCTACGAGTACCATGCGGCGTTGATGGAGCCGTGGGACGGGCCGGCGGCGGTCGCCTTCACCGACGGCCGCCAGATCGGCGCCACGCTCGATCGCAACGGCCTGCGTCCGGCGCGCTACATCGTCACCGATGACGATCGCGTCATCATGGCTTCGGAAGCCGGCGTCCTGCCGGTGCCGGAGGAGAAGATCGTCCAGAAGTGGCGCCTGCAGCCCGGCCGCATGCTTCTGATCGACCTCGCCAAGGGCCGCATCGTCCCCGACGAGGAGATCAAGTCGGAGATCGCGACCAGGCACCCCTACAAGACCTGGCTCGCCAACACGCAGCTCATCCTCGAAGACCTGAAGCCGGTCGAGCCGCGCGCGCTGCGCAAGGATGTCAGCCTGCTCGATCGCCAGCAGGCGTTCGGCTATACCCAGGAAGACACCAAGCTGTTGATGTCGCCGATGGCGACCACCGGCCAGGAAGCCGTGGGCTCGATGGGCACCGACACGCCGATCTCGGCGATGTCGGACAAGTCGAAGCTGCTCTACACCTATTTCAAACAGAATTTCGCCCAGGTCACCAACCCGCCGATCGACCCGATCCGCGAGGAACTGGTGATGAGCCTGGTGTCCTTCATCGGGCCGCGGCCGAACATCTTCGACCTGGTCGGCAATTCGCGCCGCAAGCGGCTCGAAGTGCGCCAGCCGATCCTGACCAATGGCGATCTGGAAAAGATCCGTTCCATCGGCCACACCGAGGACCGTTTCGACACCAAGACGATCGACATCACCTATGGGTCGAGCGAGGGCGCCGCCGGCATGCAAGGCGCCGTCGAACGTCTGTGCGAGCGGGCCGAGGCGGCTGTCGCCGGCGGCTACAACATCATCATACTGTCCGACCGCCAGCTCGGACCGGACCGCATCGCCATTCCCGCGCTGCTGGCCACGGCCGCTGTGCACCACCACCTGATCCGCAAGGGGTTGCGCACCGCGGTCGGCCTGGTCGTCGAATCGGGCGAGCCGCGCGAGGTGCATCATTTCTGCTGCCTTGCCGGCTATGGCGCCGAAGCGATCAATCCCTATCTCGCCTTCGACACGCTGCTCGACATGCACAAGCGCGGCGAGCTGCCGGAAGAGGTCGACGCTTATGAAGTGGTGTCGCGCTACATCAAGTCGATCGGCAAGGGCATCCTCAAGGTGATGTCCAAGATGGGCATCTCGACCTACCAGTCCTATTGCGGCGCGCAGATCTTCGACGCCATCGGGCTGAAGTCGGATTTCGTGCAGCAATACTTCACCGGCACCGCGACGCTGATCGAAGGTGTGGGGCTCGATGAGGTCGCGGGTGAAACCGTCAGCCGCCATACGGATGGTTTTGGCAGCGATCCGGTGCTGCGCAACAGCCTGGAGGTCGGTGGCGAATATCTGTTCCGCATGCGCGGCGAGGCGCATATGTGGTCGCCGGACGCGGTCGCCACCTTGCAGCACGCCGTGCGCCAGGGCTCGTGGGACACGTTCAAGGAGTATTCCGCGCAGATCGACAGCGAGACAGCCCGCGCGCAGACCATTCGCGGCCTGTTCAAGATCAGACTGGCGGACGAAACCGGGCGCAAGAAGGTGGCGCTCGACGACGTTATGCCGGCGGCCGAGATCGTCAAGCGCTTCTCGACCGGTGCGATGTCGTTCGGCTCGATTTCCAGGGAGGCGCACACCACGTTGGCGCGCGCCATGAACCAGATCGGCGGCAAGTCGAACACCGGCGAGGGCGGCGAAGAGGCCGACCGTTATCTGCCGCTGCCTGGCGGCGGCAAGAACCCGGAACGCTCGGCGATCAAGCAGGTCGCCTCGGGACGGTTCGGGGTGACGGCCGAGTATCTCGTCAATTCCGATGTCATGCAGATCAAGGTGGCGCAGGGCGCCAAGCCCGGCGAGGGCGGCCAGTTGCCCGGTCATAAGGTCGACGCGACCATCGCCAAGGTGAGGCACTCGACGCCTGGCGTCGGCCTGATCTCGCCACCGCCACATCACGACATCTACTCGATCGAGGATCTGGCGCAGCTGATCTATGATTTGAAGAACGTCAATCCGGCGGCCGATGTGTCGGTCAAGCTGGTGTCGGAAGTCGGTGTCGGCACGGTTGCCGCCGGTGTCGCCAAGGCGCGTGCCGACCACATCACCATCTCGGGCTATGATGGCGGCACCGGCGCTTCGCCGCTGACCTCGCTCAAGCATGCCGGCAGCCCTTGGGAAATGGGCCTTGCCGAAACGCACCAGACGCTGGTGCTGAACGGCTTGCGCTCACGCGTGGCGCTGCAAGTCGATGGCGGCCTGCGCACCGGGCGCGACGTCATTATCGGCGCGCTGCTCGGCGCCGACGAGTTCGGCTTCTCGACCGCGCCGCTGATCGCGGCCGGCTGCATCATGATGCGCAAGTGCCATCTCAACACCTGCCCGGTCGGCGTCGCGACGCAGGACCCGGTGCTGCGCAAGCGCTTCAAGGGCACGCCCGAGCACGTCATCAACTTCTTCTTCTACGTGGCCGAAGAGGTGCGGGCGCTGCTCGCCGAAATGGGCTTCACCCATATCGACCAGATCATCGGCGACGCCGACCTTCTGGAAAAGCGCGACGTGATCCAGCACTGGAAGGCGCAAGGGCTGGACTTCTCGAAGATGTTCTACAAGCCCAATGCACCGCATGAGGCGGTGCATTGGACCGAGCGGCAGAAGCACCCGATCGACGATGTGCTCGACCGCAAGCTGATCGAACTGGCCAAGCCCGCGCTGGAGGCCAAGCAGCCGGTCAAGATCGAGGTCGATATCCGCAATGTCGATCGCTCGACGGGCGCCATGCTGTCGGGCGAGGTGGCCAAGCGCTTCAGGCACAAGGGCCTGCGTGAGGACACGATTCAGGTCAAGCTCACCGGAACCGCCGGCCAGTCCTTCGGCGCCTTCCTGGCGCGCGGCATCTCGTTCGAGCTCGTCGGCGCCGCCAACGACTATGTCGGCAAGGGCCTCTCGGGCGGGCGCATCGTCATCCGGCCGCCTGAAGAGGCAAGGATCGTCGCGGCCGACTCCATCATCGTCGGCAATACGGTTCTCTATGGCGCCACCGAGGGCGAGGCCTATTTCGCCGGGGTCGCCGGCGAGCGCTTCGCGGTGCGTAATTCGGGCGTGGCCGCCGTCGTCGAAGGCGTCGGCGACCATGGCTGCGAATACATGACCGGCGGCGTCGTCGTCGTCATCGGCAAGACCGGCCGCAACTTCGCCGCCGGCATGTCGGGCGGTGTCGCTTATGTGCTTGACGAGGCGGGCGATTTCGCCGAGCGCTGCAACATGGCCATGGTCGAGCTGGAGCCGGTTCCAGAAGAAGACGACCTGATGGAAAAGTTGCTGCACCATGGCGGCGACCTCGACCACAAGGGCCGCGTCGACGTTTCCGGCGACATGACCAGCCATGACGAGGAACGGCTCTACCAGCTGATCTCGAACCACGTCCACTATACGGGTTCGGTGCGCGGCCGGGAGATCCTCGACGACTGGACGGCGTTCCGGCCGAAATTCCGCAAGATCATGCCGGTCGAATACCGCCGCGCGCTGATCGAGATGGAACGCATGCGCATGGGCGTCGCGGCGGAATAGATTTTTGAGAATTGCCGGGGAGCGCAGGCTTCCCGGCCCCCTTCATCGACTGTTTGACCTCGGGCTCAAGGTTGCCATGGCTGCCTCAAGAGGTTAACGGGTGCGGCGAAAACCGCACCATCTGGACAGCAGGAACTGGACTATGGGCAAGGTAACAGGCTTTCTCGAAATCGACCGGCAGGTGCACAAGTACCAACCGGCCTCCGACCGCATCCGGCACTTCCGCGAATTCACGCTGCCGATGTCGGACAAGGAGGTCGAGAAACAGGCCGCGCGCTGCATGGATTGCGGCATTCCGTTCTGCCACGGGCCGACCGGCTGTCCAATTCACAACCAGATCCCCGACTGGAACGACCTCGTCTACAACAGGGACTGGGACAACGCGATCCGCAACCTGCACTCGACCAACAATTTCCCGGAATTCACCGGCCGCATCTGCCCCGCGCCCTGCGAGGAAGCCTGCACGCTGAACCTCGAGGACATTCCGGTCGCCATCAAGACGGTGGAGCAGGCGATCGCCGACAAGGCGTACGAGACCGGCCACATCAGGCCCTATCCGCCGGAAAAGAAGACCGGCAAGCGGGTTGCCATCATCGGCTCCGGCCCGGCCGGCATGGCGGCCGCCCAGCAGCTCGGCCGCGCCGGTCACGACGTGCATGTCTATGAGCGCGAAAGCCGCCCGGGCGGGCTGATGCGCTACGGCATTCCCGACTTCAAGATCGAGAAGCACTATATCGACCGGCGTATCGAACAGATGCAGGGCGAGGGCGTCACCTTCCATTGCGGCGTCAATGTCGGCGTCGACAAGCCTGTGACCGAGCTGCTCGCCGAACATGATGCGGTGCTTTATTGCGGTGGGTCTGAAACGCCGCGCGCTGCCGGCATTCCCGGCGACGATCTCGGCGGCGTGCATGATGCGATGCCCTATCTGGTGCAGCAGAACCGCCGCGTCGGCGGCGAGCCAATCCAGTCGGTTGCCTGGCCGTCGCATCCGATCATCGCCGGCGGCCAGCATGTCGTCGTCGTCGGCGGCGGCGATACCGCCTCCGACTGCGTCGGCACCGCCTTCCGCCAGGGCGCCGTGCGCGTCACCCAGCTCGACATCCGCCCACAGCCGCCCGAGAAGGAAGACAAGCTCGCGGTCTGGCCCTATTGGGCAACCAAGATGCGCACCTCATCCTCGCAGGCCGAGGGCGCCGAGCGCGAATTCCAGGTGGCGACGCTCGAATTCATCGGTGAGGAAGGCCAACTGACCGGCGTCAAGTGCTGCGAGGTCGACGAGAAGCGCAAGCCGATCGCCGGCACCGAGTTCGTCATCCGCGCCGATCTCGCCTTCATCGCCATCGGCTTTGCCGGACCGGCGACGGCCGGCGTGGCCGCCGAGCTGGAAGGCGAGATGAAGATCACCACCGACAGCCGCCGTTCCAGGAATGTCGAGGCCAATGACCGCGACTACAGGACCAGCGTCGATCGGCTCTACGCGGCGGGCGACGTGCGCCGCGGCCAGTCGCTGGTCGTCTGGGCGATCCGCGAGGGTCGCCAGGCCGCACGTTCGATCGACGAAGCGCTGATGGGGACGACCGTCCTGCCTCGTTAAGGGGTGATCGCCGTCGTGGTTTCGGCGGCGGCCGTGGCTGGCGGACTGGCCTTCGGAGGCCAGGAAAAATCGTCTGCGCGTCCAGGCGAAGCCTCCGGCGCCTTGCCCTCGATCACCAGCCTTTCCCCGGGAAGCGCGGGATTGGCCTTGGCCGGCGGGGCGGAACCGAGCAATTCGGTGCCGCCGTCGAGCGCGGGGTCACTGAGCAGCATGGGCTGGGTGCGATCGATGACGATGGGTGCGGCCGCCGGAGCCGGTGCCTCGACGGGGGCGCCCGCCGGCGCCGTTGCCGGTGCCACACCCCCCGGCGCGGCCAGTCCAAGGATCTTCAGCAGCGGCTTTTCGGTATAAAAGGCAAGCTTGCGCTTGCCGGCCTTGGACACGTTGATGCCGTCATCGGCGCGCAGCCGCACGGGCTGGCCGTTCATGTCGGGGCCGCTGGTGATAAAAGCGCCATTCTCGTCGACAAATCCGTCCCAGACATCGACGAATTCGCCGCCGTGGCTCTCGGCCGCCTTGTGGTAGATATCGTTGAAGGCCAGCATGTCGGACGTCATCTTCGGCACCCGGAAGGCCGGCATGCCGACCCATAGGAAAGGCACCTTGGCGGTGGCGATCGTCTTGCCCAGTTCATCGGTGCGGCGCTCGTATTCCTTGGTCCAGTTTTCGGAACGGGGTTGCTCGCGCACGTCGCCGACCTTCATCTGCTGGCGGTCGTTCGAGCCCAGCATGACGACCACGGCGGCAGGCTTTTCGGTTTCGATCAGCGATTTGATCTGTTCGGGCCAGTTGTAGAAATCATCGCGCACGAAGCCCGACGAGCCATTGCTGCGGACAACGATCCTGACGCCGGTATTCTCGGCGAAGGCGTCGTCCAGCCCTTCGGCGAGGCCCGCCGCCATGAAGTCGCCGACCACCAGGACAGTGCGGGCATCAGGCGCTTTTTCGACCACGGGCGTGGCAGGCTCGGCGGGTGGGCGGGGCGCACGCGGTTTCTTCTTCGGCTTAGGCCGCGCCTTCTGGATGTCCTGCGGCGGCTCTATGCGCTCGCTACGGCGCGGAAACAGGAGGTCGCGCAAGGACCAGCCCCGGCTCTGCTGCTGCTGCTCCTGCGCCATGGCCGGGGCATGGATGGCGCTGGCCACGGCAATGGCAAGCACGGCGAAGGTCAGGATCAGCACCGGCATGCGACGAACAAACGTGCCGATACGCGCAGCCCAAACCAATCGTTACCTCCCTACTCAACTCCGTCAGGCTTTATTTCTGCCTGAGCCATTTCAGCACTTCCATGCTCGGATAGCCATCCTGGGTCAAGCCGACCTTTGCCTGATAGGCCATGATGGCCGTCTTCGAGCCGTCGCCGATCTTGCCGTCGAATTTGCCATCATAAAGGCCATGCTGGGAAAGCCGCTTCTGCAACTCCTGCCTTTCCTCGAAGGAGAGCTTGGTGAAAGGCCGCTTCCAATCCTGGACAAGGCCGTTGCCGCCGGCGATTTCATCGGCAAGCAGACCAACGGCGAGCGCGTATTTGTCGGCGTTGTTGTAGGCCTTGATGACGGAGAAATTCCTGATCATCAGGAAGGCCGGTCCGCCGCGGCCATCCGGCACTTTCAGCGTCGCCTTGTCGGTGAGGTTCTTGAACGGCTTGCCGCTGGCCCTGACGACGCCGAGCGCCTGCCATTGCGCCAGCGTCTTCGATCCGGCGGGCAGTTTCCCGGCCGGCAGCTCGACCTCATAGCCCCAGGTCTTGCCGGCCTGCCAACCGTTTTTCTTCAGCAGGTTGGCTGATGTCGCGAGCGCATCGGGAATGGAATTCCAGATGTCGCGCTTGCCGTTGCCGTCCATGTCGACGGCATAATGCTGGTAGCTGGTCGGAATGAACTGGGTCTGGCCCATGGCGCCCGCCCAGGAGCCCATCAGGTGGCTTTCGTCGATATCGCCGGTTTGCAGGATTTTCAGGGCCGCGACCAGCTGGGTGCGGGCGTATTTCGAACGCTTCGGATCGCCATAACCCAAAGTCGCCAGCGAACGGATGACGTTGCGCATGATGTCGTCGCGCTTGAGGATCTCGCCATAGTTCGATTCCATCGACCAGATGGCCAGGAGAATGTAGCGGTCGACACCAAATCGCGCTTCGATCCTGTCCAGCCAAGGCTTCCACTTCTTCGCCATCTGCTGCCCGACGGCAACGGACTGGTCATGGACGCGGTTGTCGAAATAATCCCAGGCGGGGGCGGTGAATTCGGGCTGGGTGCGGGCCTTATCCAACACCACCGGATCGGGTTCCTTGATGTCCCGGAAAGCCTGGTCGTAGACGGAGCCGGAAACGCCGCCCGCCACGGCGGTGGCGCGGAAGCTGGCGACCCATTGCCGGAAGCCGGCATCGGCGAAAGCCGGACCGGTGGGGATCAGCAAAGCAAGCGAGAGGCTGGCGGCCGTCATGACGCTGGTGAGAATTTTTGCGGCATTGCGAACGGACATCTTTTCCTCCTTCTTTGTCTCAGGAAAGACCATTCATCGCCGAACCGGGTTAGGAATTAGTTTACCATAGGTGTCGCCTGGAACGAAAAGACACCTCGATGCTTTAACCGGTGGAAGTTTCCCTCACCCGCTCCCGTATTCTTCAATTCCGGCGTGAAAATGTCGCGAGACGGGGATTGCGGAGCCGGCCAGCAAACGGATAATTGAAAGCATGAAGAGAGTTCGCAAGGCAGTTTTTCCGGTCGCCGGTCTCGGCACGCGGTTCCTCCCGGCCACCAAGGCTGTTCCCAAGGAGATGCTGACCGTCGTCGACAGGCCGGTCATCCAGTATGTCGTCGATGAGGCGCGGGAGGCGGGCATCGAGCATTTCATCTTCGTCACCGGCCGCAACAAGGCGGTCATCGAGGATCATTTCGACATTCAGTTCGAGCTCTATGACACGCTGGCACAGCGCGGCAAGGACGAGCAGCTTGCCCGCCTGCAGCGGCTGCAGCCGGCGCCGGGCCAAACCAGCTTCACCCGCCAGCAGGTGCCGATGGGGCTGGGCCATGCCGTCTGGTGCGCGCGCGAACTGGTCGGCGACGAGCCGTTCGCGCTGTTGTTGCCCGACATGATCATGCAGTCGGAGAAGAGCTGCACGAAGGCGATGGTCGAGCTCTACGAGGAAACCGGCAACAACATCGTCGCCGTGCAGGAATGCGACCCGGCCGAGGCCCATAAATACGGCATCGTCGGGCGCGGCGAGGACACGCATCACGGCTTTCGCATCACCGAGATGGTCGAAAAGCCGAAGACCGGCACCGCGCCGTCCAACCTCTACATCAACGGCCGCTACATACTACAGCCGGAGATTTTCAAAATTCTCGAGGGCCAGGAGAAGGGCGCCGGCAACGAAATCCAGCTCACCGACGCAATGCTGAAGCTGGAAAAGGAGCAGGCCTTCTACGGCTACCACTATCAGGGCCGCACCTTCGACTGCGGTTCGCCTGAAGGCTTCGTCGAGGCCAATGTCGCCTTCGCGCTCTGGCGCAGCGACATGAACCAGAGCATGGCCGGCGTCATCCGCACGCTGCTCGACGAGATGAAGCCGTCGGAGCGGCGCGGCGCCGCGTTCTAGGGCCCACACTTCCGTCAGCGCTGCACTTTCACGCCGAGATAGATGCTGTTGGCGGTGTAGTCGCGGCCGGGCAGGTTGCTGGTCAGCTTTTCGGTTCTTGCCCGGCTGGTGAGGCCGGCATAGCGGTTCAGCCACCAGGTCAGCCCGGCCTCTGCGCTCAAGATCCTGTCATGGCCGTCAATGCCGACATAGTCGCGCCAATCCAGGCCCAGGGCCGCATTCGCGGTAAGATTGGCACGGATAAGGCGTTCGCCGGTCAGGCGGCCGGAGTAGAGGATATCGCCGCTCTCGCCCGCTGTGGTCGTGGTCTCGACGGTGGTCTTGCCGGTCAGGCCGATCGTGGTGCCGCGTTCGGGCGACCATTTTAGATCGGCGTTGACGGTGGCGCCCGAAATCGCTTCCAGGCTTTTGTCGTCGACCGCTTCCCTCAGCCATCCGGCCGAGAATTCACCCGACAGCTTCTCACCCATGTCGAGTTGCAGGCCGGCACGGGCGCCGAGGCGCGTCGAGGAGCGCTCGAAGCCTTCATTGTCGATGCGCTGGTCGTAGACCCGGCGGCCGACCTCGATTTCGGTGAAGGGGGTGAGGGCCGGGGAAATCTCGTAACCGGTGCGCAAGGTCGCGGTGTAGAGCGTGTTGTCCTGATCTTTCTGCGACAGCGAGGTGCCGTCCGAGAGCTCGGCGTCGCCATAGAAGTCGTGCGAGACCGCGCCGGTCAGCGTGTACTGCATCTTGCCGACCGCCTTTTCGACGCCGAGGCTGCCGTCGATTGTCTGCCGCAGCGGCTGCTTGTCGACGCCAGCGATGGCGTCGGGCGACGACGCCGATTCCGGCACGGCTTCATAGCCGAGCTTGGCGATGGCGCGCAGCTCATTGTCGAGGTCGACATTGAGCTGGCCTTCGATGCGGCCTTGCGCGTCGTGAACCGGGTAGCCCGACACTGTTTCGCGGAAAGTGCCATAACCATCGATCGTCGCGGAGTTTTCGCGCCAGTCGGAGGCGGCGGTAAAGCGCAGCGCCGTCTCGGACAGCAGCGCCGACGTGCCGGCACTGCTCGAATCGCCGTTCGTCGTGGCCGTCAGGCCTTGTTCGATGGTCGGCCGGATGACGAAGGAGCCCCATTTGACGCCGGTGGCGGCGAATGGATCGTCCTCGGGCTTCTTGTTCTGGCCTTCGATCGCGGCGGTGTGCTCGGCGCCGGCGTCGAGTTTCTGCTTGTCCACACTGTCGACGGTAAGTGCGCGGCGGTTGGCCGCTTCCTGGTCCGCCACGGTGTCGTCGGTATCGTCCGTCGTCGCCGTGGTGGTTGGATCCGTAGCCGCCGTTTTGCTTTTTTTCTTCTTGGACTTGTCGGCTGCCTTGTCCTTTGCCTTGTCGGCCGCGCTCTGCCTTGCGGTTGAAGTGCGGCGCGGCTTGGGCGGCGTCGGTGTGTCGGCGGAGGTATCGTCGCTGGCCTGGGGCGGATCGAAGACGCTGGTGGTCGGGTCCGCGGCTTCCGTATCGTCAGGCACGGCGCCGGCGCTTGCCGGCAGATAGGTGCGCGCCGGCGCATTGTCCTGCGCGGCAGCCGCCGCTTGCTCGGCAAGGACCAGGTTTCTCGCCTTGCGCTGCTGATCGGACAGGATCGCCGATTCCGAGACTTCTCCCCGCAGTTCCGTTTCCTGGGCCAGGAGGGGCGCGGGGCGCAGCAAGGCAAGGACGCTGGTCGCCAGCAACAAGGCGCAAACCGCCTTGCCCCGTCGTCCTCTCGATTTTTCTGGCTGGACCCCGGACATTGCCACCACTGCTTGCGCGGCGCACGCGCGCCATACTTACCGAACCGTAAATGGCGATGGTTAACGGAGGGTTGAGGCCGCGCGCGCCACTGGCTCAAACGTGATTTCCGCAAGCGAGAATGCGGATCCGCCTCGTGCTCTGTGTTTTGATCCTCATGGTTGCCCTGACCGCCGCACACATCCGGCCCTCACGCAGAGGCCATTTCTGTTGGACAGGCGGGCGGCAAAGCGCTAATCGCATCATCCATGCATGCGAGACCTCTCGATAAGAAGCCCCTGGACAGGCAAGCGTCGATCGAATCGGCGCTGAGAACGGTGGCAACCGAGCAGGCCGGGATCGCGGCCCTTGCCGAGGCGCTGGAGAACGGACTGGCGGCACCCTTTGCCGAGGCCGTCGACATGATCTCGAAGATCGAGGGCCGGCTCATCGTCACCGGTGTCGGCAAAAGCGGCCATATCGGTTCCAAGATCGCGGCGACGCTGGCCTCGACCGGCACGCCGGCCTTCTTCGTCCATCCCGTCGAGGCCAATCACGGCGATCTCGGCATGATCGCCAGGGACGATGCCATTATCGCCATATCGTGGTCGGGCGAAAGCCCCGAGCTCAAGGGCATCATCGCCTATTCCAGGCGTTTCTCCATCCCGCTCATTGCCGTGACCTCCGGAGAGACATCGGCGCTGGCGCGCGCGGCCGACGTCGTGCTGCTTTTGCCGCGCGCCCCCGAGGCCTGCCCGCATGGCCTGGCGCCGACGACGTCGACGCTGCTGCAACTGGTCGTCGGTGACGCGCTGGCGATCGCGCTGCTCGAGGCGCGCGGCTTCACGCCCGACCATTTCCGCACCTTCCATCCCGGTGGCCAGCTCGGCGCCAATCTGACCATGGTCTCCGAGATCATGCGGGTCGGCGACCAGATGCCGCTCGCTTCGCTCGGCACCAAGATGCCGGAAGCGGTGATGACGCTGTCGCAGAAGAAGGTCGGCTGCGTCCTGATCGTCGACGCGAACGGCGAACTGGCCGGCATCATCACCGACGGCGATGTGGCGCGCAACCTGCACCGCAACCTGGCCGACGTCATCGTCGATGAGGTGATGACGCGCACGCCCAAGACGGTCGACCCGCAGACGCTTGCCGGCACGGCGATCGCGCTGCTCAACGAGCACAATGTCGGCGCGCTGGTGGTGACCAGGGACAACATGCCGCTCGGCGTGGTGCATTTCCACGACCTGCTGCGCATCGGCGCCGCCTAAGGTGTGCTGATATTCAGGTGAGGCCGGTCTGCAAATAGCGGCGTCCTGCGCTTCCCCGTTCTACTGCGTCGCAGTAGAACTGAGCTCACGTACAAAAAGTACGCTCTGCTCCGGTTCTCGGATGCCACTATTTTCGACGCGACCTGACCTGAATCTCAACACACCATGCACGTTGGCGCTGGAGTTCAGACGCGCTCCACCGTCAGTTCCAGATCGGTGTCGGCGGCGGCGGTGACGCGTACCTGGGTGCCGGCGGGCAGGTCCGGGCCGGAGACGCGCCATAGCGTGTCGCCGAGTTTGATGCGGCCGCGGCCGTCGCGGATTGGTTCGGCGAGCGTCGCCATCCTGCCGACCATCTGCGCGCCACGACGGTTGAGCAGCGGCTGGTCGGTCGGCTGGTCGCGTCCGCCCATGAGTTTCTTGCCGACAAAGGCCGAAACCAGCGACAGGACCAGGAACAGAAGCACCTGGACCTGCCATGTCCAGATGGCGGCATCCCAGATCAGCAGCGATACCGCGCCGACGATGAGCGCGGCGATGCCGATCCAGAGCATGAAGAAACCGGGCGCGATGACCTCTACCACCAGCAGCACGAAGCCCAGAACCATCCAGTTCCACGGGCCGAGTTCAGAAACGATGCGGTCGATCATGAGCGTGGCCTATCTCAGTTTTCGGAGGGCCTGACGACGGGCGGACGCGCGGCCTGCCGTTGCGCGCCGGTCGTGCCTTCGCTGCGGAAGACTTCCTTGGCGATTTCGCCGATGCCGCCAAGCGAGCCGATCAGCGACGACGCCTCGAAGGGCATCAGCACGATCTTGCTGTTGGTGGCGGTGCCGATCTTGCCCAGCGCCTCGGTGTATTTCTGGGCGACGAAGTAGTTCAGCGCCTGGACGTCACCCTTGGAAATCGCTTCCGACACCACCTGCGTGGCGCGGGCTTCGGCTTCGGCGGAGCGTTCGCGCGCTTCGGCGTCGCGGAAAGCGGCTTCCTTGCGGCCTTCCGCTTCGAGGATCTGCGACTGCTTGAGGCCTTCGGCGGCCAGAATCTGCGCACGCTTGTTGCGCTCGGCGGTCATCTGGCGGCCCATCGATTCGATGAGGTTGGCCGGCGGATTGATGTCCTTGATCTCGACGCGTGTGATCTTGATGCCCCACGGGTGCGCCGCTTCGTCGACGACGCGTAGCAGGCGCTCGTTGATGGCGTCACGGTTGGACAACAACTCGTCGAGGTCCATCGAACCCATGACGGTACGAATGTTGGTCATCGTCAGGTTGAGGATGGCGTTCTGCAGCCCGGCAACCTGATAGGCGGCCTGGGCCGCATTGAGGATCTGGTAGAAAGCAATGCCGTCGACACCGACTATGGCGTTGTCGCGGGTGATGATCTCCTGGCTCGGAACGTCGAGCACCTGCTCCATCATGTTCATCTTGGCACCGATGCGATCGACGAACGGCGTGATAAGATTCAGGCCGGGGCTCAGTGTCTTGGTATAACGACCAAAACGTTCGACGGTATAGTTGTAGCCCTGCGGAATTGTCTTGATGCCTTTGAACAGCACCAGCACGACAAGCGCGACCAGAACAACGACCGCAATATCGAAACCACTGAAATCCATTTGGCTCTCCCTCAGAGGCAGGCCGCGCGAGCCATTCCCGCACAGCCGGCTTCACCAAAGACTTAAGTGTGTTTCAGCAGCGTTACAATCAGGTGATGAGGGATTGTTTAAGGGGATGCACTCAAGGGTTGAAGGTAAACAGGCTTGCATCCGTGTCTTCGAGCCCGCCGATTGAGGCCGAGACGATCTCGGACGCGATGCGCGAGAAGGTGATGCCGTTGCCGCCATAACCCATCACGGCATGGATGCGCGGGTGGCGGGGAATGGCGCCGATATAGGGCAGGCCAGTGGTCGTGGTGCCGAAGGAGCCGGTCCAGGCGAATTCCGGCCTGGTGTCGAGATGCGGCAACAGCCTGCCAAGTTTTTCGGCAATGCGTGCGCTCTTGGTGGTGATGAGTTCGTCTCGCTGGGTCTCGTCGGCGAAATCCTCGTCCTCGCCTCCGCAGACGACCCGGCCATCGGCGGTCGCCCTGACATAGAGGTAGGGATCCGACGCCTCCCAGATGAACGCCGCGCCCGGCCACAGCTTGCGCGGTTGCGGGCACGTCGCGATCGCCCAGGTCGAAATGATCTGGTGGGCGGCCGCCGGCACGATGTCGATGAGTTCGTAACCGGTGGCGAGGACAACATGCCGTGCCGTGATGGTGGGGCCGTCCCTGGTTGCCACGATCACCTCGTTCGCACTGTCCCTGATGACCGTGGCTTCGACGGGCGCGTAGAGACGTGCCTTGCGCTCGAGCGCCTTGAGCAGCAGTCCTGCCGTCAGCTTGCGTGGATCGAGCGCGACGTTGCCATGGCTGAGGATGGCGCCGGCGCGATCGATGCCGAACGCCTCGGCGAGTGGCTGAGGGGGCAGATAGGTCGCGGCGATGCCAGCTTGACGTCGCGCCTCGGCTTCCTCGCGCAATTCCAAGGGGCCCAGCACGGTTCCGGCCAGATAGAGCGAGTGGCTGCGGCTCATGCCGCAATTGATGCCGAGTTCGGCGATGCGGGCGGCAAGGTTGGAAACGGCCAACCGTGAGCGTCGCCAGGCCTGCTCGGCGGGAGCTTTGCCGATCATCCGCGAAAGCGTTGAAAGCGGCTGGTCGATTTCGAACTGGACCAGCGCGGTCGTTGCCGCCGTCGAGCCCTTCAGCGGGCCGCGCCGGTCGATGCAGATCACGGCGTGACCGTCCGCTGTGAGTGCCTCGGCCATCATGGCACCGCTGATGCCCATGCCGACGATCAGCACATCGGTCTTGACGTCCCGGGTGAGACTGCCGGTCGGCACCGCGGGCGCCCGATAGGCGGACCAGACGGGCCGGCCAGTTGTGAGATCGAGTTTGCGGGGCATTCAGTTCTCCGGGGCCTCTTTGTTTGACGCAATTCCGGACGGAAAACCGTTTCATACTTTTCCCGGAATTGCTTTAGACCCAGCCCAACAGTTCGCGCCGCACCATCGCTTCGATCACCGCCATGCCTTCCGGAGTGTCGTTGAGGCAAGGGATGTGGGCGAAATTCTCGCCGCCCGCGTGATGAAACGTCTCGGCTGCCTCGCGGCCGATCTCGTCCAGCGTCTCGATGCAATCGACGGAAAAGCCGGGATTGACGATGGCCATCGACTTGATGCCATCCTTGGCCAGTTTCTCGACCGTCTTGTCGGTGTAGGGCTGCAGCCATTCCTGCGCGCCGAAGCGCGACTGGAAAGTGGTGATCAGTTTCTTGTCATCCCAGCCGAGTCGTTCACGCAACAGCCGCGTCGTCTTCTGGCAGTGACAGTGATAAGGATCGCCCTTCTCGAAATAGGGCTTTGGGATGCCGTGATAGGAGGTGATGACCACCTCCGGCTCGAAATCGAGTGTTGCCAGATGCTGCTCGATCGAACGCGCCAGCGCCTCGATGTAGACCGGCTCGTCATAGTAGGGCGGCACACTGCGCACCGCAGGCGCGCGGCGCATCTTCATCAAAGCGCGAAACAGCTGGTCGTTGGCGGTTGCGGTGGTGGTGGCCGAATACTGCGGATAGAGCGGAAACGAGAGGATGCGGTCGCAGCCCTGCGCAACCAGCCTCTCAGTGACGCTCGCCGTCGAAGGATTGCCGTAGCGCATCGCCCAGTCGACGACGACATTAGGCAGGTCGCGCAGCGCCTCGGCAAGCTTTTCGCCTTGGGCGCGGGTGTAGGTGCGCAAAGGCGACTCGTTCTTCTCCCGATTCCAGATCCTGGCGTAGTTGGCGCCCGACTTCTTCGGCCGTGTGGTGAGCACCAGGCCGTAGAGGATCGGATACCAGATCGCCTTGTTGAGCTCGATGACGCGCGGATCGGAGAGGAATTCCCGCAGATACCGCCACATCGGCTTGAAATCGGTGCCATCAGGCGTGCCGAGATTGACCAGCAAGACGCCGATCTTGCCGGCCTTGACCGGCGGATGTCCAGCCGGTAACGGGCCGATGGCCTTGGCGGCTTTGGCATCGACAGGGGTGGAAAGCGTCATAAGGGTTCTCCAGGAGGCGCGAACCTAACCATCTTGCGCGCGCTTTCAATGCAGCGTCTGGCCGCACCTTAATCCGAAAACACTAAACCCACCCGGTTTCCCGGGCGGGTTGGTGTTGGAAGAGGCGAAGCGGCGTTACTTCGCCGGGATGGTCAGTGTCGCGCCCGGCACAAGCCTATGCGGCCTTTGACCCTTGTTCGCCTCATAGATGCGTTTCCACTTGGTCGCGTCGCCATAGGCCTTCTTCGCCAGATCCCAATAGGTATCGCCGGTCACGATGACATGGCTGCCGGTGGCCGGTGCGGCTTCGGCGGGCTTTGCCGGCTCGGCGGGCGAGGGTGCCGCCGGGGCGGGAGCGGCCGGCGCCGTCTCCGCAGGCTTTGCCGGTTCAGCTGCCGGCGGGGCCGGCGGTGGCGGCGCGTTTTCCGTCGATATGGCTGGTGGCGTGTTGGCGATATCGCCTGAGTTGGCGGGCAGTTCCGGCATCGGCGCCGCGGCATCGGCGGGCTTTGCCGGCTCAGGCGGTTTGGCGGCCTCGGCCGGCACCGGCGCTGCCGGGGCGGTCTCCGCAGGCTTTGCAGGCTCGGCGGGCTTGGCCGGCTCGGCGGCGGGAGCCGCCGCTGTCGTCGCGGCGATCTCGGTGATGCGGCCGTCGAGTTTGGGCGTATAAGGCCGGTGGGCGCCGAGGTAATCGGCAACGACCTGTTCGAGGCCAGGGCCGTAATCATAGGCGTTCTTGGCTTTTTCGGCGAAGACCTTGTAGCCGTCGCCGCCCTGGCGGACATAGTTGTTTGTGGCGACCAGATAATCCTTGTCCGGATTGATCGGCGTCCAGGCGCCGTTTTCCATCACCTCCACCGATTTCACACGGCCGGCATTGGGCGCGACCGACCTGTCGAAGGAATATTTGAGGCCCGCCACCTGCGGGAAGCGGCCGGCGCCGTCCTCGATCTGGCTGAGGCCGCCTTCGAGGCCGGCGACAAGGTCCTTGCCGGAAATCTGGAAGGTCGCCAGCGTGTTCTGGAACGGCAGCACGGTCAGTACCTCACCCATGGTGACGGTGCCCTTGTCGATCGAGGCCCGCAGGCCGCCGCCATTGGAGATGACGATCTCGACGCCCTGTCCCTTGACGCGGTCGAGGATGGCGTCGGAGACGAGGTTGCCCATCGCGCATTCCTTGGCGCGGCAATTCTCACGGCTGCCGTCGATCACGCCGGTGGTCTCGGCCACTTCCTTGTTCTTCAGCGCTTCGATCGGGGCGCCGAGCTCCTTGATGCGGGCAAGCACCGCCGGATCCGGCGTGATCGACTTGTCGAGATAGATCGGGTCGCCGCTCGCCGATTTGACGACGCCATTGTCGTCGAACACCACCTTGAACTCGCCGAGATATTTCGAATAGGAGGCCGCCTGCACCACCGGCACCTTGTAGCCGCCGGAGTTGTCGACCATCGTCGGGTAGGGGCCGGCCGCCTTCGGGTCGGTGTTCGACAAAAGCGTGTGGCTGTGGCCGCCGACGACGACGTCGATGCCGGGGATCTTGGCGATGACGTCGCGCTCCCTGTTATAGCCGATATGGGTCACGGCGATGATCTTGTTGACGCCTTCTCGCTTGAGCTTCTCGACCTCGGCCGTGATCGACTTGACGTCGTCCTCGATCGTGATGTTGGGGCCGGGGGAGGCGAGTTCGGGCGTGTCGTTGGTGACGGCGCCGATGATGCCGATCTTCTGGCCGCCGACCTCGACCACGATGGACGGCTTGACGCGGTCGCCGAGCTTGGACTGGGCGTTGGCCTTGACGTTGGCGCCGAGCACGGGGAACTTGATCATGTCGAGGAACGGCGCCAGCGCTGCTTCGCCGTCGTCGAATTCATGATTGCCGAGCGCCATGGCGTCGAACTTCATCTCGTTGAGGAACTCGCCTTCGACCTTGCCCTTGTAGGTCGTGTAGAACAGCGAACCCTGGAAATTGTCGCCGGCGCTGAGCAGCAGCACGTTCTGGCCTTCCAGCTTCTTGCGCTCCTGGGCAATCGCGGTGATCAACCGGCCCGCGCCGCCGATGCACTCGCCCTTGGTCTCCTCCTCGGCCGAGCAGGTCGATTCATATTTGTTGTTGCCTTCGATGCGGCTATGCCAGTCATTGATGTGGAGGATATTCAGTGTGTAGTCGGCAAAGGATGCGCCGGCCGACAGGCCAAGCGTCGACGCGGAAAGGGCGGCAATGGCGGCAAGCTTCTTCATCTTCGTCTCCCGGTAGGCTGATCAGAGGCGTCTAACGCCTTTGCTTGACTGGGGTATAACAGCCAGCGTTTTGATCATGTTCCCATCGCGTTCCGGTCGACGCAAGCGGAAATCCAGGCGAGCTTTGCCGGCATAAAAAGACGGCGGCCAATGGCCGCCGTCCTCGAGCATGCGAATGTTCGCCGGTTCAGGCGCGTCGCGTCAGGACGAAATTCTGGCCGGCTGAACTGGTACAGTTGAGCTGGCTGGTCGACACCAGCAGGCAGTTGAAGCTGACGCCGGTCTGGCGGATCAGCGAGGTGCCGTTGATCTGCACCGAAGTGGCGCCGGTCATCGTGTAGCTGCCATCGGCCAGCTTCTGGCCGGTATCGGTGGCGACGGTCGTGAACTTGCCGCCGTTGAAGGTCGACAGGCCGGTGCCCTTGGCATCGATCCAGGAACCCTCGACGCCTTTCGGCGTGGTTGCCATCGGCGGCTGGTCGGGACCGCTGGTGGTACAGGCAGCGAGCATCGAGACAACGGCACCCGCCACGCCCATAGAAAGAACTTTGCGCGCAATAGTCATATGAAATCCTCTCCAAACGCGTCGGTCCAAAAATCGGGCGGATTTCTGGAAAGCGCGACGCGAACGTCCAAACTGCTGGGTAGGCTTTATGCGTCCAACGGGACGCACATCGCCACTCCAGGCCGCATCCCTTCAATCGCCCGATTTCCGGGCGATTGCAAGGCAATGGGGTAGGGTCCGCGCGATGCTATCGGACGAGGATGTTGCGGAATTGCCACGGGTCGCTGCGGTCGAGGTCCTCCGGGAAGAGGCCCGGGCGCCTATCGAGCGGCGTCCAGTCGGTATAGTAGCCCTTGACCGGTCCGAGATAGGGCGACTGCACCTCCAGGCAACGCTTGAAATCCATCTCGTCGGCCTCGACGATGCCTGCCGCCGGATTTTCCAGCGCCCAGACCATGCCGGCCAGAACCGCCGAGGTGACCTGCATGCCGGTGGCGTTCTGGTAGGGAGCGAGCTTGCGCGCCTCGGCGAGCGAAAGCTGCGAACCGTACCAGTAGGCATTCTTGTCGTGGCCGTAGAGCAGGACGCCGAGCTCGTCGACGCCGTCGACCAGCTCGTTCTCGTCGAGCACATGGTGCACCGGCTGCGGCTTGCCGGCGGCGCCGAACATCTCGTCCAGCGACAGCATCGCGTCGTTGCAGGGATGGTAGGCGTAGTGGCAGGTCGGGCGGTATTGAACCTTGCCCTTCTTGGAGCGCACGGTGAAGAAATCGGCGATCGAGATCGCCTCGTTGTGGGTCACCAGCAGGCCGTACTGCGCGCCCGGGGTCGGACACCACGAGCGCACGCGCGTGTTGGCGCCGGGCTGTTCCAGATAGATCGCGGCCTTGGAGCCGTGCTTGTGTTTCTTGCCGTTCTTGGGCATCCACTTCTCATGCGTGCCCCAGCCGAGTTCGGCCGGCTGCAGGCCTTCGGAGATGAAGCCCTCGACCGACCAGGTGTTCCAGAACACGTCCATCGGCTTGGGCTTCTTGGCGCGCTGGGTGTCGCGCTCGGCGATATGGATGCCCTTGACGCCGGCCTTCTTCATCAGCTTGGCCCAGCCCTCGCGGTCTTCCTGCGCTGGCTCTGAGAACTCCATGCCAAGATCGGTGGCCAGATTGACCAGCGCCTGCTTGACGAACCATGACACCATGCCGGGGTTGGCGCCGCAGGTGGAGACGGCGGTGGCGCCGCCAGGCTTGTCATGCTTTTCCTTGATCAGCGCCTCGCGCAGCGCATAGTTGGTGCGGCTGGCATTGTCGGCCTTGGCGTCGAAATAGAAGCCAAGCCAGGGCTCGACGACGGTGTCGATGTAGAGCACGCCGAGCTTGCGGCAGAGCCGCATCAGGTCCACCGAGCCGGTATCGACCGACAGGTTGACGCAAAAGCCCTGGCCCCCGCCATTGGTCAGAAGCGGCGTCAAAAGCTTCTTGTAGTTCTTCTCGGTGACCGCTTCCTGGACGAAGGCTATGCCGCGCTCGTCGAGCAGCTTGCGGTCGGTATCGCGTGGATCGAGGACCGTCATGCGCGACTTGTCGAACTTGAAATGGCGTTCGATGAGCGGCAGCGTTCCGCGTCCGATCGAGCCAAAGCCGATCATCACCACGGGGCCGGTGATCTCACCGTAAACGGGCCAGTTTTCATTCGCCATTTTATCGAGCACTCCTTCAACTACAGCAGAAAGCCAGGCATTTTCGCCCGACGGCCATGCGCTACATCACAGATCAATGTCACAAACCAGTGAAAAGCGCCAACTGGAGGCTAGCCACCCTTGGCCATGTGGTTAAGGACCGACACCAGCCGGTCGCGGTCCGATGTCAGGCCCTTATAGTCGAGCTGGTCGAGATCGAGCGCTTCGAGCTGGGCGGCAAAGGAGATTGCGAGGCTCGCCCGGTCCGGATGCCGCGCCAGTACGGCGAGCGGGTCGAGATGGATGCGGATGGTGAACAGGATGTCGCGCGAGGCCGGCAGTTTGCGCAGCGTCTGGCGCTCGACACGGATGAAGGGGTGCGCCTTGACGTCGCCGTCGGGGAAACGCGTCGGCCGGTTGGTGGCACGGTCGATGCGCTCGACATTGGACAAGGGATGGTAGAGCGCATTGTCGGCCTGGATCGACCAGTTGAAGCGCTCGACCGCCTGGCCCTGCAGGCCGTCGAACATGCGGTTGATGAGATCGGCCGGCCTGCTGCCCGGCCCAAAACCCGGCACCGGCTCGTGGATCCGCTGCAGCGGCTTGCCGAATTTTTCGGTGAGCGACCAGGACGAGGGAAAGCACAGCGAGCCGGCGGCCAGACGCCAGCCGTCTTCGCCCCGGCGCATGAGGATCAAGTCTTCCTGGACCAGCAGCGAGGCCGCGACCAGGGGTGCGCCGGCAAGGCTGGAGGGGATCGGGGGATGGTCCGTCGCGCCAACGACAGCAACGCCCGCATCGACGCGCCGGTGCGTGCCGGGAAATCGTTCCGGCAGGTGGGCGCCAAGCAATTCGAGCACCTCCTGCTGGGCGCCCCGCGTGCCGTCCTCCTCGACGAAGACCTGCTCGGGAATTTCGGCATAGAGCCGGCGCTTCTCGGCGAGATAGGGCAGCAGGTGACCGTCGACCTCGATCCAGTGCGCGGGGTCGAGCGGCTTCAGCCCGATGGTGAAGAGTTTCGACGAACCGTCATAGGGAGTGTGGGCGGGTAGGGGTGTCATGCCTCAGATCAGTTTGGCTTCAGATTAGTTTGGCCGGGATCAGCCCGCGCAGCGAATTGCCGACGAACAGCGCCTTGGCGGATTTCAGGTCATCCAAGCTGTAGATCGCTTCACCGGCGCGGCCTTCATCCAGAAGCGCGGCGCGCAATACACCAGGCAAGAGGCCGCAATCGAGCCGCGGCGTCGCCAGCATGCCGTCGCCGAAATCGGCGAAGACGTTTGTGATCGTGCCTTCGCAGATATCGCCGCGTTCATTGGCCAGCAGCACTTCATCCGCCTGGGTGACGAGATATTCGGAGCGGGCATGGGTGTAGAGCTGCCGCCGGCTGGTCTTGTGGCGCAGCAGCATGTTGCTCGAATCGAGCCTCGTGCGTGCCAGCCGCAGCGTCCACACCTTGTCGGCAGCAAGCGGTTCATAGGGTTGCGCCGAGGCGTTCGCCTCGCCATTGCGCGACAGAGCGAGCCGCGTGCGCATGGCGGTGGATGATCGATCCACGGCGCCGCTCAGCGCTTCGCCGACCTTTTGCGGGTCATGGCTGAAGCCCAGTTCCACCGCCGAGCCATAAAGGCGCGCAAGATGGCGGTCGAGGCGCAGGAAACCCGAGGCGGGTTCCCAGCGCATGGTCTCGATCAGCTCGAAATCGGCGACGTCCCGGTCGCGAAGCGGGCTTTGAGCAGACACTCCTGATACTCCTCCTCGGCAACCGAATCGAAGACGATGCCGCCGCCGACATTGTAGACGGCCTCGCCGCTGGCAAAGAGCGAGATGGTCCGGATCGCCACCGAAAAGCGCATCGTGCCGCCGGGTGCGATCCAGCCGATGGCGCCGCAATAGACGTCGCGCGGCGTGCCCTCCAGCTCGTGCAGGATTTCCATGGCGCGGATCTTCGGCGCGCCGGTGATCGAGCCGCAGGGAAACAGCGCCGCGAAGATCTGGCGTATGCCGAGGCCGGGCAGCAACCTGGCCCTGACGTCGCTCACCATCTGGTGGACGGTCGGGTAGGACTCGATGCGGAACAGTTCCGGCACCTCAAGCGTGCCGACCTCGCTGATCAGCGATATGTCGTTGCGCAGCAGGTCGACGATCATCCGGTTCTCGGCCTGGTTCTTTTCGTCGTTGCGCAGGAAATTCTTCTGCCGTTCGTCCTCGTCCCTTGTCGCGCCGCGCGGTGCGGTGCCTTTCATCGGATGTGTCTCGATCATCCCCGCGGCATTGATCTCGAAGAACAATTCGGGCGAGCGCGAGAGGACGATTGGGTCGCCGAGCGCGACCAGCGCGCCATATTTCACCGGCTGGCGTTCGGTCAGCGCGTCGAAGGCGGCGAGCGGATCGCCAGACCATTGCGCGTGCACCGGAAAGGTGAGGTTGCCCTGGTAGCAATCGCCTTGCCTGATGTGCCGGTGCAGCCGCGAGAACCGTTTCTCGTAATCCTCGAACGACCATGTCGCCCTGGCGTCGAAGATCGGGCCGTTGGTCGGCGGGCCGCGCGGCGGCACCGCCTCTTCGTCAGGGGCATCGAAGACCCCGAGGCAGACCAGCGGAGCCCGGCGCCGGCCCGGCAGCAAGGGCGCGAGTTTCGGCTCGAGCAGGTAACCGGCCTCGTAGGAGAAATAGCCGGCCAGCCATTTGCCGGCGTCGTGCGCGGCCTGCGCCGCTTGCAACGCCGCCTGGAAGTCCTTGGCCTCACGCGCGACGATGAGATCGGCCGGCCGCTCGAAAACGAGCTGGCGCGCGCTTTCGTCGTTGCGGAAAATTGCGGCGGGCAGGGACATGGGAACCGGGATCGATGAAGCCAACGATCGCTCTATATGGGGGGCCATGCGCGCGCAATCGAGGGAACGGCACCCTGTCCCTCAAAGCCGACTTCTGGCCTGACGCTGAAACAAAACGGCGGCGCCCTGGAGCGCCGCCGGTTTTGTCCTGGCTTGTCGCTCAGGTGTTGCTTGCGGTTCCTGCGGTCGGAAACTGCTTTGCGAATTCGGCCTCGTTGCCGGCCGCGAGCAGCCTGGCCTGCTCGATCCAACGTTCGCGCGCGATGCGGCCGTCGAAGTTCATCACGTCCTCGATCCGCTTGATGTCGGCAGCGGTCCAGGCGGCGATCTGGGCGAAGCTGGTAACGCCTTGTGCCTTGAGCAGCTTCTCGTTGACCGGGCCGATGCCGATCAGCCGGCGCAGATTGTCGGGCTTGCCCGATGCCGGTTTGGCAGCAGCCGGGGCAGCCTTCTTGGCGGCGGGCGCTGCCTTGGGCGCGGTCGAGGTCTTCGCCGGAGCTTTGGCCGCCGCGGGCTTCGGCGCCGCCTTGGCCGGGGCGGCCTTCGCGGCGGCCGGCTTGGCTGCGGCCGGAGCGGATTTGGCAACGGCAGGCGTGGACATCAGGGCTGCCGGCGGCTGAGTTGACGCCTTTGCCGCGCCGGCGCCAGTCGAGGCCTGCGCCTCGCGCAACTGACGCTCGAGGTCGGAGCGGGTCTTGCCGCACGCATTGAGTTCGCCGGTCAGGCGATCGCTGTCGGCGCGCAGCTTGTCGCGCTCGCCGCGGGTGCGGTCGAGGTCGCCGCGCAGGCTGTCGAGCTCACCGCGCAGACGCCCCCAGATGAACCAGCCGACCAACACGCCTACCAGGAACGCCAGGATCACGTAGAAAAAAGTGGCCATTGTCTCTCTCCAGTCAGATCCGTCTGCCGGGGCATGACCTTCGGCGCGGGACTACTCGATGATGGTTCCGCTGATACACGGAACAGCCGGCTTCGGTTCGAGCTGTCGGCGATCGGCTTTCCAGCCCATGGTCAACGGTCGTTGTCGCGTTCGCCCGAGCGCACGGCTGGCTGAGATTTCCCTCGCCGATCCGCATGCGCTCCGGCTGAGCTTGGAGCGAAGGCTATCATAGAGCTTGCGGAAAGCTATCGGAAAACGTCCTGCGGAGAGTTCTTCAAGAACAAATATTTAGGGCAAGAATAGCCAAGCCAGACATGCATCCCGGCTAAACTGTTCTTGCCGGGCGAGAGACGTCTCAACCGTCGAGCGTTTCCAGTTCGTCGATCAGGCCGCTGATCACGCCGAGCCCGATCTGCCAGAAGGCGGGGTCGGTGGCGTCGAGACCGAAAGGCGCCAGAAGCTGCGAATGATGCTTGGTGCCGCCGGCACGCAGCATCTCGAAATATTTGTCCTGAAAGCCGCGCTCGGCATTCTGGTAGACCGCATAGAGCGAGTTCACCAGGCAGTCGCCGAACGCATAGGCATAGACGTAGAAGGGCGAGTGGATGAAATGGGGGATGTAGGTCCAGAACGCCTCGTAGCCTTCGCGCAGCTTGATCGCCGGCCCCAGGCTTTCGGCTTGAACCTCCAGCCAGAACTCACCGAGCCTGTCGGATGTCAATTCGCCGTTGCGGCGCTCGGCATGCACCTTACGCTCGAATTCATAAAAGGCGATCTGGCGCACCACCGTGTTGATCATGTCCTCGACCTTCTGGGCGAGCATGGCCTTGCGCTCGCGCCGGTCGGTGGTCCGCTCGAGCAGCGAGCGGAAGGTCAGCATCTCACCGAAGACGGATGCCGTCTCCGCCAGCGTCAGCGGCGTCGAGGCCATCAGCGCGCCCTGGCCGGCGGCCAGCACCTGATGCACGCCGTGGCCGAGTTCATGCGCCAGCGTCATCACGTCGCGCGGCTTGCCCATGTAGTTGAGCAGCACATAGGGGTGGGCCGAGGGCACGGTCGGATGGGCAAAGGCGCCAGGCGACTTGCCCGGACGCACCGGCGCGTCGATCCAGTTGCGGTCGAAGAAGGTGCGCGCGATCTCGGCCATCTCGGGCGAGAAGCGATGATAGGCCGACAGCACCGTGTTCCTGGCCTCGTCCCAGCCGATCACCGCCTGCGGCGTCTCCGGCAGCGGCGCGTTGCGGTCCCAGTGGTTCATCACCTCCATGCCGAGCCAGCGCGCCTTCATGGCGTAGTAGCGGTGCGACAGGCGCGGATAGGCCTCGCGCACGGCGGTGGCCAGCGCATCGACCACGCCGCGCTCGACGCGGTTGGCGAGATGGCGTGAATCGGCGATGTCCTCGAAGCCGCGCCAGCGGTCGGAAATCTCCTTGTCCTTGGCCAGCGTGTTGGTGATCAGCGTGAAGGTGCGCAGGTTCTTGCGGAAGGTGGTGGCCAGCGCCTCGGAGGCGCGCCGGCGGACCTCGCCGTCCGCATCCTGCAGGCGGTTGAGGGCCGGCTCAAGGGTCAGTTCCTCGCCGTCGATATCGAAGCGAAGATCGGTCATCGTCTCGTCGAACAGGCGATTCCAGGCGCCGCGTCCGGTGATCGATTTTTCGTGGAAAAGCTGCTCGACGCGATCCTCGAGCTGATAGGGCTTGTCCATGCGCAGATCGAGCACCCACGGGCGGTAATGCCCAAAGGCCGGGTCGCTGGCCAGCGCGCCTTCGATCGCCGCATCGTCGATCAGGTTCAGTTCGAGCGCGAAGAACAGCAGATGCGCACTGGCGTCGGTCATCTTCTCCTGGATGTCGCCATAGAGCTTGGCGCGCTGCGGATCGGCGGTGTTGCCGGCATAGACGAGGCCGGCATAGGAGACGATGCGGCCGATCAGTTCCTCGAGCGCTTCGTAGGCGCCAAGGGCCTCGCCAAGCCGGCCGGCGGCGCCGCGCCCGGCCTCGGCTGCGAGCGTGCCCTTCCAGCGGGCCTCGAACGCGACGGCGTCGGCCGCTGCTTTGGCAATGTCGCGCTTCAGTTCCGGCGCGTCCATGCCGGCATAGAGATCGGCGAGGTTCCATTCCGGCAGATCGCCAAGCCCGGCCGCGCCCTGACCGGACACTGGCGCCGCAATCCGCCGATCAAACATCATGCGCATAGAGATACCTTCTTTGAACCAACTGGCCTTCTTTGAACTGGCCGGCGTTGAAGCCCGTGGCCAGAATCAGGGGAGCCAGACTCAACGAGGATGGAAAAGCCGGTCAAATCCTAAGGAATTCGTTCACCGGGTTTTTTGAAACCTTATTTAGAACCCTGTGCCAAGATGATCCATGGGGAATTCGGGCGCGGGCAGACCAAGACAGTCATGACAGGTTCCATACTCATAGTCGATGACGATCCCGTGCAGCGCCGGCTGCTCGAGGCGGCGGTGACCCGGTTCGGCCACACGGCGATCGTCGTCGAAGGCGGTGCCGCCGGCCTCGAGGTTCTCGACGGGCGTGGCGCCCGCGACGTGTCGGTCGTGATCCTCGACCTTGTCATGCCCGGCATCGACGGCATCGGCGTGCTGAAGGCGATGCGCGAGCGCGACATCAGCGTGCCGGTCATCGTGCAGACCGCGCAGGGCGGCATCGAAACCGTGGTTTCGGCGATGCGTCATGGCGCTTTCGATTTCGTCGTCAAGCCGGCTTCGCCCGACAGGCTGCAGGCCTCGATCTCCAATGCGCTGAAGGTCGAGGCGGTCGAGGGCGAGGTCAAGCGCACGTCGCGCAAACGCGGCGGGCTGCTGACCTTCAAGGACATGATCACCCACAGTCCGGCCATGGACAGGGTGATCCGCCTCGGCCAGAAAGCGGCGGCCTCAAACATCCCGATCCTGATCGAGGGCGAATCCGGCGTCGGCAAGGAACTGGTGGCGCGTGCCATTCAGGGCAGCGGTGACCGCCGCTCGAAACCCTTCGTCACGGTCAATTGCGGCGCCATCCCCGACAATCTGGTGGAATCCATCCTGTTCGGCCATGAGAGAGGCTCGTTCACCGGCGCCACTGACAAGCACACAGGCAAATTCGTCGAGGCGCATTCCGGCACCCTGTTCCTGGACGAGATCGGCGACCTGCCGCTCGACGTGCAGGTCAAGCTGCTGCGCGCCGTCCAGGAGGGCGAGGTCGATCCCGTCGGCGGCCGCTCGACCGTCAAGGTCGACATCCGGCTGATTTCAGCGACGCACCGCAACCTGTTGCAGCAGGTCAAGGACGGCAAGTTCCGCGAAGACCTGTTCTACCGGTTGAATGTCTTCCCGATCTTCGTGCCGCCGCTGCGCGACCGCCGCGAGGACATTCCCCATCTGGTCTCGCATTTCATGGAGAAGGTGGCGCCGGCCGACCCGCGTCACCGGCTGCAAGGCATTTCGGCGGCAGCGCTTGGCATTCTGCAGGCCTATGACTGGCCCGGCAACATCCGGCAGCTCGAAAACGCCGTCTTCCGTGCCTCGGTGCTGTGCGAAGGCGAGATGCTGACCGCCGATGATTTCCCGCAGATCCGGGCGCAGGTCGAAGGCACGGTCAATCTCGAAGCCGGCGACAGGTTCGAAGCAAGTGGCGCGGCGGCGCCGCTGGCGCCGCGCGACGAGGACATCGTGCCCGACGAGACCGATTCGACGGCTGTACGTGAACAGCCGGTCGCCTCGCTGCCTCGCTTCGGTACGCTGCGGGCGCTCGACGAGCGCGGCAATGTGCGGGCGCTGGCCGATGTCGAACTCGAAATGATCAAGCTCGCCATCGACCACTACAACGGCCAGATGAGCGAGGTCGCTCGCCGGCTCGGTATCGGCCGCTCGACGCTTTACCGCAAGCTGAAGGAATATGGCATCGACCCGGAAACCGGCCGCGTCGACAGGCTTGTTTCCTGAGCCGCAAGGCCGGGACCAGTTTCCTCTGTCACGACATGGCGCCGACGCCGGATTATGGCGGCCGGACGGCGGCGCTCGACAGGCCATTGTTCACGCATTGAGGCCGATGGTAACAGATCGTGTTCGGTCAAGGTCGGAATCATGATCTAAACCAGCGGTTTACCAAGAAACCTTGCGGACAATTTTTGACGGGATATCGCCATGGTGTTACCGCATTTCGGCTTCAATAAGCGATGATTAACCATTAGGATCGATATTCGGATGTGATAACGACACGTCCGTTTGGGCAAATCCGGGGACAAACGGCAGCCTGCAAGGCCTTTTGATTTGAACAGAATCGAACGACTCACAAACGGGCGGCACCATCATTTGAGCGTCTGGCCGAGATGGCTGGCGGCAGTGATTGTCGCATTTGGTTTTGTTGCCGCGGCCGCCACGGGCGCCCATGCCGAAGTTCGTTCGCTGAAGCTCTACCATCTCCATACGCACGAGAAGGCCGAGATCGTCTACAAGCGCAATGGCCGCTACGTTCCCGAGGGCCTGCGCAAGATCAACATCATCCTGCGCGACTGGCGCCGCAACGAGCCGACCAAGATGGATCCGCGCCTGCTCGACCTGGTCTGGGAAGCCTATCGGGAAAGCGGCGCCACCGATTATATCCAGGTCGTCTGCGGCTATCGCTCGCCGTCGACCAACTCGATGCTGCGCAGCCGCAGCCGGGGTGTCGCCGAGAAGAGCCAGCATATGCTGGGCAAGGCGATGGATTTCTATATTCCCGGCGTGCCGCTGAAGAAGCTGCGCAATATCGGCCTCAAGATGCAGGGCGGTGGCGTCGGCTATTACCCAACCTCCGGTTCGCCGTTCGTCCATATGGACGTCGGCAATGTGCGCCACTGGCCCGGCATCAGCCGCCAGGAACTGGTCAGCCTGTTCCCCAATGGCAAGACGCTGCATGTGCCGAGCGACGGCCGGCCGCTGCCGGGCTACGAACAGGCCCTGGCCTCCTACAAGTCGCGCAAGGGCACTGGCACACCTAATATCGAACTGGCCAGCGCCGGCGGCAGCGGCAAGAAATCCGGTGGCTTCCTGTCCGCCTTCTTCGGTGGTGGCGGCGACGACGAGGCCGATGACAGCGCCGATGTCGAGACCGCTTCGGCTGCCCCGGCGCCCAGGGCTAAAAACCTGAAGCCGGTCGCTACCGCCAAGACCAGCAACCTGCCGGGCATCGCTATCGTCGCGCCCGAGAACGCCCAGCGCGCGAACATTCCGCAGATTGCCGACGAGCAGGCTCCGGAGCCGGAGAAGGACGCGCCGGAGACGATCATCGCGGCGCTGCCGGCCAAGGAGATCCCGCTGCCCGATTTCGCGCCGCGGCCGAAGGCCGATGTCGGCGCACAGACGCCTGAAAACGTTCCCTTCGCCACGGCGGATGCGACGGCCACCACGGAACAGGCAGTGGCGACCGCGCAGGCGCCGGCCAACATGCCTTTCAGCAAGGCTGATCCGGCAGCGCTGGCCGCGGCTGCGGCCGCCGATCCGGCGCAGGTCGCCGTCAACAACATCCCCTTGCCGACATGGCGTCCCGAACGCACGCTGCCGGCGGATCTCGCGCCGCCGCCCAGCAAGGATGTGCTGATGGCGCTGGCCGATACGGCTGATCACGGCAAGACCGCGACGGATGCGTTCTCCGTACTGCCGAGCGCGCGTCCCAAGCCGGACGCCGTCAAGGCCGTGCTCGACGAGGCCAATGCGCAGGTCGGCAATGGCGACGAGTATCAGCTCGCGTCCTTGTCCGCGGAACCGCGCTCGGCGTTCAACGATCCGTCCGGTGTCGATGCCGCTTCGCCGCGCCAGGCCGTTGCAGCCCGTCCTGCCGGTTCCGATCCGGCCGCCGCGATCGGCGCCGGTGTGAAGACGACCCGCAAGGAAGCCAGGGCAACCGTCCGCGACCAGAAGCCCGGCCCCAGGGCCGTGGTGGTTGCCGCGGCACCGCAGGCCGCCCGCTGGGCGCTGACCAGTGGCGAGAACGTCGCCACCGTTTCCAGCGCGACCACCGCGCCGGGTTACGCCTACAACATCGTGCATACACCGCCGAGCGAGGTCTATACGGCCGGCTTCCAGTCGGGCAACCAGATGGCCGACGCCAACCGTTTCACCGGCAATGCCGTCAAGTTCATGTCGGTCGCCCGCTTCCAGACCAAGTAGCGCACGGACCAGACCATCGCTGAAGCCGCGCCGGGCGACCGACGCGGCTTTTTGCTGTCCGGAGGCGCGATGCGCGGGGTTCTTCTGTATACTCGCGGGAGCGCGCCTGTCGGCCCGACTGTGATGCCGGTCAGGCGAGGGCGACGCCCGTAACCGGACGATCGTTGCGGGAGAAAATCGGCGGAAGGCCGGCGAGGATCACGCGCGGCTGAACTTCTCGTGAAGCCGGAACGGGTCACCCCGTTTCCGGGTTAAGGTGGGTACGTTCCAACCTGGGGATATTCATGAAGAAGATCTTATTGGCCACAGCTCTAACGCTGGCGGCTGCCTCGGCCGCCATTGCTCCGACACAGGCGGCAACCGTCGTCGTCAAGACCAATGACCACATGCATGCCAAGCACTGCAGGACCAAGGTGGTCACGCACTGGAGGCATCACCACAGGGTGATTGAAAAGGTCAGAGTCTGCAACTGACCCTTGCTTGAAGGGAAAGCAATGCGGCCCGGTCGGCGAAGGTTCGGCCGGGCCTTTTGCGAGCCCCCTGGATTTCTGGGGTGGTTCAGCGTTTGATAGATCGCCGAACCACTCCAACTCTTTGTCTTACGCAATTCCGGACGGAAAACCGTCACACACTTTTCCTGGGATTGCTCTGAGCGCGTCGCGTCGAAACGAATTCCGCGCCGCGCTTTCGACGTGCATTAGTCCACCTCAAGCGCGGCTACTTCGCCTCGCGCCAGCAGCCGCGCGGCGTCACGCGCGGGCGGCAATCCGAATTGGCGGGCATATTCGCGGGTGAACTGCGAAGCGCTCTCGTACCCCACCTCAAAAGCGACGCGCGCGGCGTTGCCCGGCTGGGCGATCAACAGATGGCGCGCCTCCAGCAGGCGGACCTGCTTCTGGTACTGGATCGGGCTCATCGCTGTCGCCGCCTTGAAGTGGCGATGAAAGGCGGCGTTGCTCATATGGGCCAGGTCGGCCAGCTGTCGCACCTCGATAGGCTCGTTGTAATGCGTCCGGATCCACGCCGTGGCGCGGCGGATCCGCGACAGGCGGCCGTCGGCGCGGGCAAGCTGGTGCAGCTTGCCGCCTTGCGGACCTTGCAGCAGCCGAAACAATATCTCCCGCTCGATCATGGGAGCGAGCACGGAAATCTCGGCGGGCCGGTCGAGCAGCCGCAGCATCCGGCGCCACGCATCGAGCAGGTCGTCATCGGCCAGGCAAGTCACAAAACCGTCGCCACCGACCGCCGGCTCGTGGTCGATGAGCAAGGTGGCGATCGATCCGACATCAAGGGCGAAACCGATGGCCAGGTAAGGGCAGGCGGCACTTGCTTCGATCAGCTGGCTGGTGGCGGGCGTCTCGACCGCGTAGACGAAATAGCTGCCGGCCTCATAACGAAGCGTTCGGTCGCCGAGCAGCACCGATTTCGCGCCCTGCAGCACGAACAAGGCCGTTGGCTGACAAAGCTCCGGCAGTGGTGGCGACGGTATCTCGCTGCGGCCGATCGTGACGCGGGGGATCGCCGTCCGTGTCCGTCGTCCATGCGCGTGGCGGGCTGCGATCGCGATCAATTCCCGAAGCATTTCGTTCATCGTTTCAGCATTGCCCATCCACGGGTAGAGCGCAACCAAGTGAGAGTTTTAGGCAAGAGCATGAGAGCTTCCGGCGCGCGAAGCAGGCCGGCTTGCGTCATTTCTGGGATCACGAAAAAGGAGACTTTGCGATGACGACACAGAAGACCGCTCTGGTGACCGGCGCCAACAAGGGCATCGGCCTCGAGACCGTGCGGCGGCTTGCGAGGATGGGGTTCAGGGTCTGGCTCGGCGCCCGCGATCCAAAGCGTGGCATGGCCGCGGCCGGTGCCTTGCGCACCGAGGGGTTCGACGTCGAATGGCTCGAACTCGACGTCGCCAGCGACGAAAGCGTGGCCGCCGCCGCCAGCGTCGTCGCGGCAAGGGCGCCCAGCCTCGATGTGCTGGTCAACAATGCCGGCATCGCGCCCGGATATGTCGATGCGCTCGGTCCGGACGGCCGCTACGAGCGGCTGCCGAGCCAGGAGAACATTGCCGATATGAAGGCGACCTATGACGTCAACGTTTTCGGTCCGATCCGCGTCACCCAGGCGTTCCTGCCGTTGCTTTCGGCAGCACCCGGAGCCCGCATCGTCATGCTGAGCAGCAATCTCGGTTCGATCGCGCGCGCGTCCGACAGCCTCGCTGAAAACCAGTCACCCAATATCATGGGGTATGGCAGCTCCAAGACTGCGCTCAACGCCATCACCGTGGCATTCGCCAGGGAACTCGCGCCGCGGGGCATCAAGGTCAATGCCGCCGCGCCCGGCTATACAGCGACCGATCTCAATGGCGGCAAAGGCTACCGCACGGTGGAGCAGGCAACCGAGATCGTCGTGCGGCTGGCAACGCTGGATAGTGATGGCCCGACAGGTGGATATTTCGACGACAACGGCCCACTGCGCTGGTGAACCCGAGGGGGGTTATTTCCCGAGCTTGCTCGCGGCCCGTGCGAGCGCCTCGATCTCGTCCCACTTGCCGGCCTTGACCAGTTCGTCGGGTGCAACCCAGGAGCCGCCGACGCAGATGACGTTTGGCAAAGCGAGGTAGTCGGCGGCGTTCTTGCCGGTGATGCCGCCGGTCGGGCAGAATTTGATGTCCGCCAGCGGCGAGGCGAAGGCCTTCAGCGACGCGATGCCGCCGGACTGTTCGGCCGGGAAGAATTTCAGGAAGCGCAGGCCGGCTTCGCGCGCGGCCATGATCTCGCCTGGCGTGATGGCACCGGGCAGCAGTGGAACCTCGCTGTCGGCGGCGGCAGCCAGAAGCTGACTGGTGATGCCGGGGCTGACGATGAAGCGCGAACCGGCGCTGGCTGCCTGGTCGAACTGCTTGCTGTCCAGAATGGTGCCGGCGCCGACGATGGCTTCCTCGACCTCGCCCGCCACGCGGCGGATCGCTTCGAGCGCATCCGCGGTCCGGAGCGTGATCTCGATCGCCGGCAAGCCGCCGCGCGCCAGAGCACGGGCCAGCGGCACCGCATCGGCAACGTTGGCGATCTTCAGCACCGGAATGACCGGCTGGCCATTGAGGAGCGACAGGAGTTTTTCGGTCTTGGTCGGCATCTGTCTCTCCTTGTCGAGGGTCGCATCGAGGGAATTTCAACCGATTAGCAGACGGGTATTGCCCTGTCCACGGAGCCGGTCGCGTCGCGATGTCACGCGGTGCCGTCGAGCTTAACGGTTATTCGCCGACAGGGCCATGACGAGGCAGCCCGAACTCGTTTCGCCTTGAATCGGCTTCCGCGAGCGTCTAGGTGCTCTGGCAATGACAACACCGCCCGCGCCATCCCAGCCAGTCCGCATCGCCGCGCTCTATCGCTTTGCCCGGCTCGACGCCTTCGAGGCGTTGCGCGCGCCGCTCGCGGCCTTCTGTTGCGGGCGCGGCATCAAGGGCACGCTGCTCCTGGCGCATGAGGGCATCAACGGCACCGTCGCCGGCAGTGGCGAAGCGATCGCCGCGCTGATCGACCATATTGAAGCGATCGACGGCCTCTCGGGTCTCGAAGTGAAGTACAGCGACGCCGCGGCCATGCCGTTCCACCGCATGAAGGTGCGGCTGAAGCGTGAGATCGTCACCATGGGGGTCGAGACCATCGACCCGGCGACAAGCGCGGGCACCTATGTGGAGCCGGGCGACTGGAACGCGCTGATCTCGCAACCCGATACGCTCGTCATCGACACGCGCAACGCCTATGAGGTCTCGATCGGCACTTTCAAGGGTGCGGTCGATCCGGCGACGGCGAGCTTTCGCGAATTCCCGGCCTGGGTGGAAACACACCGCGCGGAGCTCGAGGGTCGCAAGGTAGCCATGTTCTGCACCGGCGGCATACGCTGCGAAAAGGCGACGGCCTATGTGAAGTCGCTCGGCTTCGAGGAGGTCTTTCACCTCAAGGGCGGCATTCTCAAATATCTCGAGCAGGTCCCGGCCGAGCAGAGCCTGTGGCAGGGCGAGTGCTTCGTCTTCGACGAGCGGGTTTCGGTGTCACACGGCCTCGCCGAGGGTGACGCGGAATTGTGCCGCGCCTGCCGCCATCCGCTGACGCAGAGCGAGCTGACGTCGCCGAACTATGCCGCCGGGGTTTCCTGTCCGCATTGTTTCGATGCCCGCTCGGACGAAGACCGCAAGCGCTACGCGGAGCGCCAGCGGCAAGTGGAGCTCGCGCGAGCCCGGGGCAGGGGTCCGCATATCGGATCCTGATCGAGGCGCCGCGGCCGGCAAAGCGGCCGCGTGTCATTGCAATGTCAGGTTTCGGGACCTACGTCTTCGGCGTTCGAAACCCGCCCGTTCGGCCGGGCAAATGTGGAGGCACTGAATGTTCGATCCCAAGAAGCTTCTCGACGATCTGCTCGGCTCGCAAGTTCCCGGCACCAGCGGCACGGTCCGCGACACGGCCGGACAAGCGGTGCAGATGGCCAAGGACAATCCGCTGGCCGCCGGTGCGCTGGCCGCGGTGCTGCTTGGAACCGGCGCTGGCCGGCAGGTGACGGGTGCCGCGGTGAAGCTCGGCGGGTTGGCCGCCATTGGTGGCCTCGCCTACAAGGCCTATCAGAACTACAAGGCCGGCAACGCACCCGAACAGGCGCCCACGGCCGGCGAGCCGGAATTGCTGCCGCCGCCCAAGGGCACGGCCTTTCACCCGTCGCAGGCGCCGCAAGGCGAGGATGAGTTCACGCTGACCTTGGTGCGGGCGATGATCTCGGCGGCCAAGGCCGACGGCCATGTCGACGACGAGGAGCGCCAGAAGATCGCCGGCAAGCTCAGCCTTGCCGGGATCGGCACCGATGCGGAAAAATTCCTAATGGCGGAGCTGGAGAGCCCGCTCGATCTCGACACGCTGGTGGCCGGCGCCAGGACCGATGCGCAGAAGCTCGAGCTCTATACGGCGTCGCGTCTCACCATCGATCCCGACACGCGCGCCGAGCGTGGTTATCTCGACCTGCTTGCCGGCCGGCTTGGCCTGCCGGATGCGCTGGTCGACCATGTCGAGGCGACGGTTTCGGCGGCCAAGGTGCCAGCGGCACAGGCTGGGACCTCACCCAACCCGCGCTGGTAGGTCAAAACGGGACAGGCGGGTCTTCCAGCGTTAACCTTTCGTTAACTCAGGAAGCGCATGATTCTAGACAGTCGGATCGGCTTTTCCTCCTCCCAAGCCCGGTTCAGATCAGGGCGGTCGCCAATGACCGCCCTTTTTGTCGGCCCTCGCCGGACTTCCTCCAAAGACGCGGTTCCACTTTTTCGAGCGCAGGCGCCCGCGGCCCCGCTTGCCATCGCCGCCGTCATTTGCGATGCCTTCTCCCGAGCCAAATCCTGAAAATCAGTCGGGCACGCGCGGCGCTGCCGGAGGACATCTGCCATGACCGAGCAAAAAACCGCCATCGTCACCGGCGCCGGCACGGGTATCGGCAAGAGCGTCGCCACGGCACTGCTCAAGGCGGGCTGGAACACGGTGTTCTGCGGGCGCCGCAAGCCGGTGCTGGACGCCGCGATCGCCGAGATCGGACCGACCGAGGCGAGGGCGTTGGCGGTTGCCTGCGACATCAGCAAGGCCGCCGAGGTCGACGATCTGTTCGAGACGGTGGCGGAGGCGTTCGGCCGCGTCGACCTGCTCTTCAACAATGCCGGCATGGGCTACAAGTCGACGCCGATCGACGAGATCCCGGTCGAGGTGTGGAACGATGTCGTCGGCGTCAATCTCACCGGTTCGTTCCTGTGCGCGCGCGCCGCCTTCGGCGCCATGCGCAAGCAGAAGCCGATGGGCGGCCGCATCATCAACAATGGTTCTGTGTCGGCCTATGCGCCACGCCCGGGCTCCGTGCCCTATACGGCGACCAAGCACGCCATTACCGGGCTGACCAAGACACTGGCGCTCGATGGCCGCCCCTATGACATCGCCTGCGGCCAGATCGACATCGGCAATGCGCTGACCGACATGGCGCAGCCGATGACCGTCGGCGTGCCGCAGGCCAATGGCTCGATCGCGGCCGAAGCGGTGATGGATGTCCAGCGCGTCGCCGACGCGGTCGTGCACATGGCCAGCCTGCCGCTCGACGCCAATGTTCTGTTCATGACGGTCATGGCGACCAAGATGCCGTTTGTCGGGCGTGGGTGAGCAGCCGCCCTGGCCGCGCTTTCGCCCGAGCCTTATTTTCCCACCAGCGGCACGCCGGGCTTGAAGAGCAGAATAGGCCTGATCTCGTAAACGGCGGTTGGGTTGACACGAAGCAGGTCGCGGGCGATCGCTATCGCGTCGTCCCTGGTGACGCAGTCGACGACATAGAGACCGAGCAACTGTTCCTTGGTCTCGGCGAAAGGCCCGTCGATGATCACACCGTCGCCCGGGCCGCGCAAGGTGCAGGCATCCCGTGTCGTCCCCAGACGCGCCGACGGCCCAAGCGTGCCTTCCGCATGAAGCCTGGTGTTGATCTTCAGCAACTCGGCCATCAGCGCCGCGTCTTCCTGCGGCGTCAGTGCGTCGATCGCGTCTTCCACGTGATAGGCGAGGATTGCATAAAACATCCGAGGTCCCTCATTCCGGTCCTGATCCGGGGAAGTGGTAGCCGTTTTCGGCATGACCGCCCAGCCTCGGCCACGCGCCTCCCGACGGCTCATGACACGATCTGGCGGTTGACGCGGGAGAGGCGACGATTGCCGGCGATCAGCCGGATGGTCGTGACGCCTCGTCGATGAGCCAGTCGACAAACCGGCCTATCAATGGATTTTCCAGGCCTTCCTCGCGGCATATGCAGTGATATTGGGGAGCTGACGGCACGCTGAGGGCCAGGGGCTGGACGAGGCGTCCCTCATCCAGATCCCTGAAGGAGATGATGCCGCTGGTGAGGGCGAGGCCGTGGCCGTCGCGGGCGGCCTGGAGCACCATGGCGAAATTGTCGAAATAGATATCGGATTCCACGAAGTGCGGCACGCGCGCCTCGTTCAGCCAACGCCGCCACTGGCTGCCGTCGTCCTCGTGCAGCAGGCGGTGGTGCAGCACGTCGCGCGGCTCGCGAATGGCGTGCGGGCCGCGCAGCAGTTGCGGACTGCACACAGGGGTCATCGGCAGGCCCTGCAGCAGCCGCCACCAGAATCCCGGCCAGGGCGGATTTCCATAGACGATGGCCACATCGACTTTCCGCCAGTCGATCTCCTCGAACCTCACCGCCGTCAGCATCTGCATGCGGATGTCCTGGTTCTCGTCGAGGAAGCGGAAGATCCTCGTCGCCAGCCAGGTCGTGGCGAAAACAGAGGGTGCCGAGACGCGCAGCGTCGCCTTGGTGGCGGCGCTGTAGGCGTTCGCCGATATCTCGCGGATGGATCCTGATATCTGCTGCATGGCGGCCGCCACACTCTTCTGCAACGCCGCGCCGCGTTCCGTCAGCACCTGGCGGCGACCCTGTTTTTCGAACAGGTCGATCCCTAGCGACAGCTGCAGGGCGCGCAATTGCTGGCTCACCGCCCCCGGCGTCACATGCAGTTCAGCCGCCGCCGCCGCGATGTTGCCGAGGCGCGCCACACTTTCGAAGACACGAAGCGAGTGGAGGGAGGGCAGGGCCATCTGGACGCCAATAATTTAGAAAAACTGTCGGATTTTTCCCTTAAAGATTTAGCTTGTTTGACAGAATTCCGCAACATACCGTCGCGATCAACGTACAAAAAACAGACAGGGGAACCAATCATGAGTGCCATCCGACCTTCAATTTCGGCCGTCGCCAAAGTTGCTCTCGGCATGCTGATCGCCTGCGTTGCGGCGCCGATGGCGCGGGCCGCGGATACCACCCTGGTGCGCGACGGCGTGCTCAACGTCTGCACCGGCGGCGACTTTCCACCCATGCAGTATTACGCCAATCCCGGAGACGAGAAGCTCGTCGGTTTCGAAGTCGATGTCGTCGACGCCATCGCCAAGCAGTGGAACGCCACGACGAAATATGTCGTGGGCGATTTCAAGGGTCTCTTGCCGTCACTCGGCGCCGAGCGCTGCGACCTCGTTGCAAGCGGTATCATGGTGACCAAGGACCGGCTCAAAGCCTATGACGCGGTCCCCTATTTCATCTCCAACGTCGTGATGGTCACGGCAGCATCGGATGCCGAAACCAAGTCGCCGCTCGACCTCGGCGGCAAGGTGCTGGCGATCGAGGCGGGTACCACCTATGAAAAGACGGCCGCGGATCTTGACGCCGAGCTGACGAAGGCCGGCAAGCCGCCGGCGCAGATACAGACCTATCCCTCGGCCTCCGCCGTCATCGAGCAGATCCTGGTCGGCCGGGCCGCGGCCACGATCACGCAGGACACGACGGCCGCCTTCCGCATCAAGCAGATGCCCGGCCGATTGCAGGTGCCGTATAATTATGGCGACGGCGAAACTTACGGGATCTATCTGAGAAAGGGCGGCGACAACCGCGCGGCATTGGTGAAAGCCATCGAGACGCTGCAGGCCAGCGGCGAGATGAAGACGCTGCTGCAGAAGTGGAAGCTTCCCGAGACCGCCACCGACGTCAAGCACGCGACTGAGTGAGGCAAAGGCGGTGTTCGACGGCAAGCTCTTCCTCACCGCACTGTTCGGCTGGCCCCTTGCCAAGGGGGCATTGCTGACCTTGCTCCTGTCGGTGCTGGTGATGATCGTCGCCCTGGCGGTGTCGATGGTCACCGCGGCGCTGGCGACGTCGAAACGGCGCTGGATACGTTTCCTGATCGCCGCCTTTGTCTGGCTTTTTCGTGGGGCACCGGCACTGCTCGTGCTCCTGTTCATCTGGAACGGGTTGCCGCAGATCGCGGCGATCTTCCGGGCAGACTGGTTCACGCCGTTCATCGCGGCCTTTCTTGCCCTGACGCTGATCGAGATCGCCTACCTTACCGAGATCCTGCGCGGCTCCTATGCTTCGATCGGCAAGGGACAATCGGAAGGGGCGGCGGCCCTTGGCCTGCACCGGGGCCAGATATTCTTCCTGATCATCCTGCCGCAGGCCATTCGTGTTGCCCTGCCGGCGCTGGTCAACGAGTTCATCTCGCTGCTCAAGGCAACGTCGCTGGCGACGGTCATCTCGCTGAAGGAACTGATGACGGTAACCCAGTTCGCGATCGCTACCAGCTTTCGTTTCCTGGAATGGTATGGCGCCGCGCTGATCTACTACATGTCCATCGTCTCGGTTCTGACTGTGCTGCAGATGCGGGTCGAGCGCATTCTGGCGCGGGGCCATCGGTGATGCCGGGCACTGGACCCGGCGGCCCCAGCCGTGCCGCCGGCTGGTTTTCAAGCGAGGATCTGGGCGGCGGCATCACGCGGCTCTGGGAGCCGCACGTCCATTCCTTTTTCAGGAGCAACATCTTTCATCTCCGCGGGCGCGACGTCGATCTCGTCATCGACGCCGGCATGGGGCTGGTGCCTCTCAAACCGCTGTTGAACCTGTCGCGTGGCAAGCCGGCCCTGGCCGTTGCAACGCACATCCATGTCGATCATGTCGGCGCGTTGAGCGAATTCGAGACGAGAGCCGGCCACCGCGCGGAGGCTGCTTTTTTCGCGGACATGGCCGATGAACACACACTGGCTCACCTTTTTCGCGCGCAACCGGAGGCCGTCGGCAGGTCACCAGGCGTGACATGGTCGCCGCTGCGTTTCCGGATCAAGCCGGCGCCGCTAAGCAGGATTCTGGACGAGGGCGACAGGATCGAGACCGGGGACAGGTCGCTTCGCATCCTGCATCTGCCGGGTCATTCGCCTGGATCGATCGGGCTTCTCGACGAAGAAAATGGCGACTTCTTCGCCGGAGATGCGATTTATCGCGGACGGCTGATCGACGATCTTCCAGGATCGGACGTGCAGTCCTACCGCAACACGATGCGGCGGCTTTTGCAGATCGAATTCAGCCGTGCCTATTGTGGACATGGCGAGGCGATCGACCAGGAGGAGCTGCGGTCGATCGCGAGAGCCTATCTCGATGGGACGAGCTGAAGCTCATTTCGCCAGAAACGCTCCGATCCGCTCCAGCGCGCGCAGGATGTTCTCCTCGGAATTGGCGTAGGAGAGCCGGATGTAACCTTCGCCGAGAATGCCGAAATCGGGGCCGCCGATCAGCGCCACGCCGGCCTCGTCAAGCAGAGCCGAGGCGAGTTTCTTCGCCTTCCAGCCGGTCTTCGACACGTTGGGGAAGGCATAGAAGGCGCCCTTGGGCGTGATGCAGGAGATGTTTGGCAAGGCATTCAGGCCCTCGACCACGATCTTGCGGCGGTTGTCGAAGGCGCGCATCATCCTGTCGACATCGTCCTGCGGGCCGTCGATCGCCGCGATGCCGGCGAACTGGCTCGGCGCGTTGACGCAGGACCAGCAATTGACCGCCAGCTTGCGCACCTTGTCGTAGAGATGGGCGCCCTTTTCGCCGTTCGGCCAGATCGACCAGCCCATGCGCCAGCCGGTCATCGCCCAGGTCTTGGACCAGCCATTGAGCACGATCAGCCGGTCGCGGATCTCGGGAAAGCCGAGCAGCGAGCAATGGGTCTCGCCGTCATAGGTCATGACATCGTAGATCTCGTCGGACATGATGGCGACATCGGGATGCTTCTCTAGCCCCTTGACCAGCTTCTCGATCTCGGCGCGCGGGGTGACGCCACCAGTCGGGTTGGCCGGCGAGTTGAGGATGAGGAGCCTGGTTTTCGGGGTGATCAGGGCCAGCGTTTCCTCGGCCGAGAAGGCAAAGCCGTTTTCCTCGCGCATCGGCACGGGAATGGGTGCCGCACCCGTGAATTCGATCATCGAGCGATAGATGGGAAAGCCCGGATCGGGGTAGAGGATCTCGGCGCCCGGCTCGCCGAACATCAGGATGGCGGCGAACATGGTCGGCTTGCCGCCGGGCATGATCATCACCGCCTCCGGCGAGACCTCGACGCCGGTGGTGGTCAGCGTGCGGCGCACCACTGCCTCGCGCGTCGCCAGCAGGCCGTTGGCCGGCGTGTAGCCATGGTGGCCGTCACGCAAGGCCTTGATCGCGGCTTCCACGATGTGCTGCGGCGTCTTGAAGTCGGGCTGGCCGATGCCGAGGTTGACGATGTCGCGGCCCTGGCTCGCCAGCGCCGTCGCCCGCGCCAATACCGCGAAGGCATTTTCCTCGCCGAGACGGTCGAAGGCCGAAATCGTGTGGAGCATTTTTCCCGTCCGTGTGGTTCTTGCTGTTGGGTCGCGTTTTTGTGAGCCTTGGCCCGCAAAAGTCAAACGGATTGGAGCTTTCGGTGTCGGAAAATCTTGCGAATTGGCAGCCACGCCCGCGACCCGAGCGCAAGGCGATCGACGGCCGCCATGTCAGGCTCGAGCCGCTGAGCGCGGCAAAGCACGGCGACGGCCTCTATGAAGCGTCTTCCGTATCCGATGTCGGTGGTCGCTTCGCCTGGCTGCCCGACTATCCGCCGGAGACGCGCGCCGCCTTCCAGCCCTGGCTGGACAAGGTCGAGGCCAGCGAGGATCCGTTGTTCTTTGCCATCATCGACAAGGCCAGCGGCAAGGTCGCCGGACGCCAGACGCTGATGCGCATCGATCCCGCTTATGGGGTCATCGAGATCGGCAACATCTATTGGGGACCGCTGATCTCGCGCAAGCCGGCGGCGACGGAAGCGCAGTTCCTGTTCATGAAATATATCTTCGACGAACTCGGCTATCGCCGCTACGAATGGAAGTGCAACAACCGCAACGAGCCGTCGAAGCGTGCCGCGGAGCGGTTCGGCTTCAAGTTCGAGGGCATCTTCCGCCAGCATCTCATCGTCAAGGGTGAAAACCGCGACACCGCGTGGTATTCGATCATCGACAAGGAATGGCCGGCTCTGCGCCAAGCCTATGAAGCCTGGCTCGATCCGGCCAACTTCGACGCCAATGGCCAGCAGAAACGCCGCCTGGAAGATTTTCGCGCGGAATTGGGCGCGTAACAGGAGTTTACCATTTGGCCCATAGCCACGATCACAGCGGGCACGACCATGGCGCTGGTCATGTGCATGGCTCGACCGACAAGAAACGCGTCCTGATCGCGGCCTGCCTGACCGCCGGCTTCATGGTTGCCGAGGCGCTCGGCGGCTTGCTGACCGGATCGCTGGCGCTGTTGGCCGACGCCGGCCACATGCTCGCCGACGCCATCGCGCTCGGCCTGGCCTGGTATGCCTTCCATCTGGCGGACCGGCCGGCGACAGGCCAGCTCACCTACGGCTTCGGCCGGGTCAAGACGCTGGTGGCCTACACCAACGGCATCGCCATTTTCGTCATCGCGCTGTGGATCGTCTACGAAGCGTGGGATCGCCTGCTGACACCGGCGCCGGTGCTGGGCGGACCGATGCTGGTGGTGGCGATCCTCGGCCTGCTGGTCAATATCGGCTCCTTCCTGGTGCTGCATGGCGGAGATCGCGACAACCTCAACATGCGCGGCGCCATCCTCCATGTGCTTGGCGACCTGCTCGGCTCCGCCGCCGCGATCGTGGCCGCGCTGGTCATCCTGACGACCGGCTGGACGCCGATCGACCCGATCCTGTCCGTGCTGGTCTCGCTGCTGATCCTGTCGACCGCCTGGTCACTGATGCGCGCCGCGGCCCACGTCCTGCTCGAAGGCGTGCCGCCAAGCCTTGATCGCGACCTGATCGCCAGTGACATCCAGGGGGCGGTCCAGGGCGTGCGCGAAGTGCATCATATGCATATCTGGTCGCTCGACGGGACAAGCAGCATGGCGACGCTGCATGCCTGTCTCAACGAGGGCGTCGATGCGCATCAGGCGGTCAGCGCCATCAAGAAGCGGCTTGCCAGCGAACACGGCATCAGCCATGCCACCGTGGAACCGGAATTCGGCCGGTGCGCCGACGAGGGCGACGACCACGAGCATGAGCATGAGCATGAGCATGGTGCGGCCCCGCATCATGGCCACTATCACTAGGCCCGATCGATGCCCATTGACCGGATCTGCCCCAGGAGTTCTCCAGCGTTGAAACTCAGCCCGATGAATGACCGCCGCTCCGGTGCGGCATGATGGACCGTGACACACGCAACGCGGCCATCGCGGCGGTCTGGATCATGCTTCTGTTCGGCATTGCCGCTTTCTACCTGCCGACCGTGATGTTGGCGCTCGGCAGTTTTTCGACCGTGCTGGCGGGTATATTCGGCACCGTCTTCGTGCTGGCATTTTTCTTGGTGTTCTGGCTGCGCGCGCGCACCCAGCGCAAAAATCAGGGCAAGTAAGGGATATCGGACATGCGCATTCTGATCACCGGCGCCGCGGGCATGGTCGGCCGCAAGCTCATCGCCCGGCTGGCCAAGGACGGCACGCTGCGCGGCAAGAAGATCACCGCGCTCGACCTGCACGACATCGTGCCGCCGCAGGCGCCTGAGATAGACGGCGTCAGCGTCGCACTGCACACCGGCGACTTGGCCGAAGCCGGCGCCGCCGAGAGCCTGGTCGCGTCGCGCCCCGACGTCGTCTTTCACCTCGCCGGCATCGTCTCGGGCGAGGCGGAAGCGAATTTCGACCTCGGCTACCGCGTCAACCTCGACGGCACGCGCGCGCTGTTCGACGCCATCCGCCTGGCCGGTTTTGCGCCGCGCGTTGTCTTCACTTCGTCGATCGCGGTGTTCGGCGCACCGTTCCCGGATGTCATTCCCGACGAATTCCATCCGACGCCGCTGACCTCCTACGGCACGCAGAAGCAGATGAGCGAGGCGCTGTTATCAGACTATTCCAGGCGGGGCTTTTTCGACGGCATCGGGATCAGGCTGCCGACGATCTGCGTGCGGCCCGGCAAGCCGAACAAGGCGGCCTCCGGCTTCTTCTCCGGCATCATCCGCGAACCGTTGAGCGGGCAGGAGGCGATCCTGCCGGTGCCGCGCTCGGTCGTGCACACCCATGCCAGCCCGCGCTCGGCGGTCAATTTCCTGATCCATGCGGCCGGCATCGGCGGTGCCGCCGTCGGGCCGCGCCGCAATCTGACGATGCCGGGTGTCGCCGTCAGCGTCGGCGAGCAGATCGAGGCGCTTGAACGCATCGCCGGATCGAAGACGGCAAGCCTGATCCGCGAAGTTCCGGACGAGACGATCTGGGCGATCGTCCAGGGCTGGCCGACCCGGTTCGAGGCGCGGCGCTCACGCGAACTCGGCTTCAGCGCCGAGGCGAGCTTCGACGAAATCATCCGCGCCCATATCGAGGATGAGCTCGGCGGCAAGATTCCCGGTTAGAGGTCCGCAGCCATCCGTTCGATCGTGGTGCAGGTCTAGACGCTGCCTGTCAGGCTCGCCGACAACAGCAGCAATCCGAACAGGAACACGAAGGCGGCGCCGCCGATCTCGACGATCGAGTGGATACGGTTGCCCATGCGGCCGTCGCCGGCGAAATAGACCGCCCAGTTCTTGGCGGTCACCGCCAGCGTCGCCAGCGCCGAGACGGTGATGGCGGTGCCGATCGACATGGCCAGCACCGACAGCAGGCCGCCAAGCCAGAGCCCGTTGAGCAGCGCGAAGCTGAGTACGATCAGCGCGCCGGAGCAGGGGCGGATGCCGACCGCCGCCACCGCCGACCATGCGGTGCGCCAATCGAAGCGGTCGCCCGACAGCAGCGCCGGATCGGGCGCATGCGAGTGGCCGCAGGTGTCGCAGACCTCGCCCGCATGGTCGTGATGCGCATGGTCATGGGCGCCGTGATCATGATGATGGTCATGCGCGCTGTGGTCATCGTGCGAATGATCATGGGCATGGTCGTGGTCGTCATGCACGTGAAGCGCGTGCGAATGGGCATGCGCCGAGTGGGCTGCGTGCGAATGGCCTGCATGGGAATGCCCGGCGTGAGAATGCCCGGCATGAGCCGCCGACAGGCTATAGGCCGGCCCCTTGCCAAACAGGCGCAGGACGGCGGGGCCGAGCTTGCGCCACAAAAGCCAGGCGCCGAAGAGGGTGACCAGGGCAAAGCTCATGATCTCCATGAACCAGGCCGCATCGGTCATCGAGATGGTGGTGCCGCGCAGGACGAAATAGGCAAGCAGCATCACCAGGATCGCCGTCAGGCCCTGCAGCAGCGCCGAGACGAAGGACAACAGGATGCCGCGCTTGAGCGCCACTTCGTTGGCCACCATGTAGGACGAAATGACGGCCTTGCCGTGGCCGGGGCCGGCGGCGTGGAAAATGCCATAGGCGAAGGACAGGCCGATGAGCACCCAGAGCTTGCTGTTGTCCTGGCGCATCGCCTTCATCGCCGTCGCCAGCGCGCGGTAGAATTCCTGCTGGCGCAAGTTGATCCACATCAGGATGTGGGCGAACGGACCGGTGGTGGGCGCCATGCCGTCATTGACGCCGATGCCGAGCGAACTCTGGGCGTGCGCCATGCTGGCGAAATGCATCGTGACAAAGGCGACGGCCAAAAGGCTGAACGCCAAGCGCAGGGATGGTTTCGTCACCGGATTCATCCTTCTGGCTGACAGGTCAGTTCGAGCTTGGTGGCAAAGATCTTGCTCATGTCGGTGCCTGTCGGGTCGTTGAAGAAGGCATCCGTCAGGGTCTTCTGGTTTTCCTTGATAGCTTCGTCCGGGTCCGGCCGAACGACCTTGCTGGTGCAGTTCGACGGCAGGCCTGCGACCGTGATGTTGGAGTCCTCGGTGAAGTCGATCGCCGTGTAGAAGGTGGGGTCGTAGACGCCTATGTCGATGGTGCCGGTCAGCTTGATCGGCACCTTGGGTTCGGATTCGAACAGGATGATCAACTGATCGTTGTCGAAATTGGCCATCAGATGCGGCGGCGGCACCATCGTCACGTCCTTGCCGTTCTGCGTGACGAGCTGGAAGTAATTGAACTCGGCCAGCGAGGCATGGACGGTGTCGGCGACCTCCTTCAGCTCCTTGTCGTCAAGCTTCAGGTCGGAGTTCTTGTCGAACTCCATCATCACCGTACTCGAAAACAGGTCGTCGAAGCGCCAGAGATGGCGCAGCGCTTTCACACTTTGGTGATCCGGTGACAGGATCACGTCGAGGCGTGCCTCGGCGAAGACGTGCGGATGCACCTCGGCCGGTCCCGTCGCGGCGAAAGTCGCCGCCAAGGCCGAAGCCAGCGTGATTGCGTGCCGTTTCAAATGCATTCGCGGTCGCGATTCCCTTGGCTTTCGAGAGCGTTGTCGAAGGTTACCAGAAAGGGGGCGAAATTGGGACTGTCGGCACATGTCACCCAAAAGTGCGCGGCTGTTCCGATGCAACGACCGGACGCTACCAGAATTCAAAGCGCATCGCGGCGCGACGCACCTCCAGGGCTGAGGCAGTTCAGGCGCTTTCGCGCGTCCTGAACCACTGCACCAGGAAGTCGACGAAAACGCGCACCTTCGCCGGCAGGTAACGGCGATGCGGATAGACGGCGAAGATGCCGCCGCCCGACAGGATGCGGTCGTCGAGCACCGCCACCAATTGGCCGCTCTTGAGGTCGGGCGCGGCGATGAAATCCGGCAGGATGCAAAATCCCAGCCCCGACAAGGCCGCGGCGCGCGCCGCCATCGGGCTGTTGACCTCGATCGGGCCCGACACGGCAATACTCACCGGATCGCCATTGTCGCCCTTGAACGGCCAGTTGTTCAGGCCGCGGCCATTGGTGTCGACGATGCAGGGCATGTGGCCGAGATCCTGCGGCCGCGTCGGCATGCCATGCTTGGCGATCAGTTCGGGAGAGCCGCACAGCTTGATCGAAAACGGCGCCAGCCTTCTGGCGATCAGCGACGAGTTCTCCAGGCGCGAGATGCGCACGGCGAGGTCGAAGCCTTCCTCGACCAGATCGACGAAGCGGTCGTCGAGCTGGATGTCGAGCACGATGTCGGGATACTGCTTGGCGAAGTCGATCAGCGACTGGCCGATCGGCGCGTCGGCGAAGGTGCGTGGCGCCGACAGCTTGATCCGGCCGCGCACGTCGCCGGAGGATTCGCGCACGGCGTCGGCCAGGCTGTCGACTTCGCGCACGATCTCCGAGGCGCGGCGGTAGTAGGTGTGACCGGCCTCGGTCATCGAGAACTGCCGGGTGGTGCGGTTCAAGAGCAGCGCGCCGAGCTCGTCCTCCAGTTCGCGCACATATTTCGACAGCAGCGCCTTGGAGCGGCCGATCTTGCGCGCCGCCGCCGAAAAGCCCTCGGCCTCGACGACGTCGATGAAGGCACGCATGCGGGTCAATGTGTCCATGGTTCAGGCCTTTTGTGCTGCGTCCAAAGCGCGGCGCGTCGAAACGAATTCATGCGACGCGCTTTGGGTGTTGTTTGATGCATGTCGTTGTCGCAAAACCGAGGTCACTTTTGCGCGACATGCATTAGAAGTTTCCGGCCGAGCCGTATCAGGGCAATGTCGCTGCCGGAAGGGCCAAGCAGCGACAGGCCGAACGGAGCGCCGGCGACCGAGCCGATCGGCAAGGTGATTTGCGGGAAGCCGGAGAGCCCGGCCAGGCACAGGAGATGCAAGGCGCGCTCGCGATAGGCCTGGAACTGCTCCGGCGTGCTGTCGACGTAGGGCGCGGGGCCCGGCACCGTCGGCAGGACCAGGAAGCCGTCCTTGCCGAGCAAGGCGTTCAGTTCGCCGCGGAACGTCAGCCGACGCACTTTCTCGGCCTGGGCCGTGCGGTCGTCGACGGCGCGGCCGAAGCCGAAACGCTCCTCGACGCCGGGTCCGAGGTCGCGCTCGCCGCTGGTGATCCAATCGCCATGCACCGCCCAGGCTTCCCTGGCCTGCAGCCGGCGAAAGCACCAGTAGAGTTCGTCCGGGGAGGAGCTGAAGCGCGTCGTCGGCATCGCCGGCACGCCGAACACCGCGCTCGCCAGCGCCTTCATTTCCGCATATTTGGCGAGCGCCGGGCGGGCGACCATTTCGTCCAGCCAGGCGAGCGAGAGCGGGCGGTCCAGGGAATGTTGGTGCGGGTCGCGGCCAAGCAGCAGCTTGCCGACGGTCTCGTAGGTCTCGATGTCGTCGGCGAACCAGCCGAACGTGTCGAAGCTCGGCGCCAGCCGCATGGTGCCGTCGAGGGAGATGCGGCCATGCGTGGTGCGCAGCCCAATCAGCCCGCAGAAACTCGCCGGCGCGCGGATCGAACCCCCGGTGTCGGACCCCGTGGCGATGTCGGCCAGCCTGCCCGCTACCGCCGCCGCCGACCCCGACGACGAACCGCCGGTGACACGGTCGGGTGCCGCGGGATTCACCGGAAACGGAAAATGCGCGTTCTGGCCGAACAAAGCGAAGGCGAGCTCGTCGGTCTGGGTCTTGCCGATGAAACGCGCACCGGCGTCGAGAATCGTCTGCACGGTGGGTGCCGTGCGCGAAGCGGCATGGCTTCCGGCGAATTTCTGCAAATTGCCGCAACCGGTGCGGTAGCCGGCAACGTCGTAAATGTCCTTGACCGCCAGCCGCAGCCCGGCCAGCGGGCCAAGTTCTGCATGCGCCACCGGCATCCGGCGAAGGTCGAGGAAGGCGTGGAGGGGGCCGTGCGTGCCTGTCATCGTTCGATATCCGGATACGGTCGCGCCAACATTGTTCGATGCCAGAAATTTTACAACCTGGGATACGATTTTTATTGATTGTGAAATGCTTCGCCCCTATATCGCGCTTGCCCAAAGTCGCACGTGCCTGTGGGTGTCCGCCGATCCTCGAATGGTGAGGGAAATCGGTAAGGTAACTGGAGCCAACCCCTCCAGTCGGTTTAGCGGCCAACCGCCAGACCGAGGACACCTTGAAGCAACGACGGTGCGGGCCTTTCTGGTTCTCTGCCGGTTGTCCAAAGACCGGGGTTACTGAAGAGGCACACCTTCATTGCCGGCAGTGCGGAACGGGGTTCTCCCAATCCAAGCCAAGGCAGACAAAGCGAACCGAAGCCGGGCAAGGCCAAGGTTCATCGCCGCGAGACGGCGTTTCATGGTTCCGGGGTCTCCACCGGCTGGTTCCATTGATTTTCCGTCCCGCCTTTGTTTGACCGCGTGTTCGCGAGGCCGACAGCCCGCGTCCGCACCCTTGCGCGCGCCGAAAGGCGTGATGGAGAAACCCGATGGCCACCCAGCGTATCCTCGACTTCCTCGCCACCCGACGTCCGTCCGGCCCCTGCCTCGTCGTCGACCTCGATGTCGTGCGCGACAATTTCCGCGCCTTCGAGAAGGCTCTGCCCGATTCCAAGATCTACTACGCGGTGAAAGCAAACCCGGCGCCGGAGATCCTGCGCCTCCTTGCTGCGATGGGCTCGTCCTTCGACACCGCTTCCGTTGCCGAAGTCGAGATGGCGATGGACGCCGGTGCGCCGGCGGACCGCATCTCCTTCGGCAACACCATCAAGAAGGAGCGTGACATCGCACGCGCCTACCAGCTCGGCATCAGGCTGTTCGCGGTCGATTGCGTCGAGGAGGTCGAGAAGATCGCCCGCGTCGCTCCAGGCTCCCGCGTGTTCTGCCGCGTTTTGACCGATGGCGAAGGCGCCGAATGGCCGCTGTCGCGCAAGTTCGGCTGCGTGCCCGCGATGGCCGTCGACGTGCTGCGCCATGCCAAGGGCCTCGGCCTCGACGCCTATGGCGTGTCGTTCCATGTCGGCTCGCAGCAGACGGACCTGACCGCCTGGGACCGCGCGCTGGGCGATGCCAAGAAGGTGTTCGCGACGCTGGCCGAGGAAGGCATCGTGCTCAAGATGGTCAATATGGGCGGCGGCTTCCCGACCCGTTACCTGAAGGACGTGCCGGTGGCGCAGGCCTACGGCCAGGCGATCTTCTCGGCGCTGCGCAAGCATTTCGGCAATGCGCTGCCCGAGACCATCATCGAGCCGGGCCGCGGCATGGTCGGCAATGCCGGCGTCATCAAGTCGGAAGTCGTGCTGATCTCGAAGAAGGCCGACAACGACAATGTGCGCTGGGTGTTCCTCGACATCGGCAAGTTCGGCGGTCTCGCCGAGACGATGGACGAGGCGATCCGCTACCCGCTGGTCACTCGCCATGACGGCTCGGAGACGGCACCTTGCGTGCTCGCCGGCCCGACCTGCGATTCGGCCGACGTGATGTACGAGAAGACGCCCTATCCGCTGCCTTTGTCGCTGACCATCGGCGACGAAGTGCTGATCGAAGGCACCGGAGCCTACACGACCACCTACTCGGCGGTCGCCTTCAACGGCTTCGAGCCTCTCCGATCCTACGTGATCTGACGGTTCTTTTTTCCGCGCGTTTTCGGCCACCACTTCGCCTGAAAATGCGCTGAGAACCGGTCAGGTCATCCGGCGCGGGCGCTTGTCGTCCGCCCGGCTTCGCTTGTGGAACAGATCTCCGCTCGCCAGGGATTGCGGAAATGGAAATGTCAGTTGAAATCGTAGCTCATGCGCCGGCTTTCGCCATGGTCGCCGAAGCCGTTGCCGACGTGGCGGCGCGCGAAGCCTTGCTCGATCGCGCCATGGGGCCGAAGCGCAAGACCAAGTCCTCGGAGAAGCTACGGCGCGGCCGTAGGCCCTCGGAAGGCCTTGCCTTCGTCGCGCGCGATGGGTCGGGCGGCGTGGCCGGCACGGTGCGGCTATGGGACGTCACGCTGGGCGAGGGCGGTTCGGCGGCGCTGCTGCTCGGCCCGCTCGCCGTCGATCCCTCGCTCAAGAGCGCCGGCATCGGCTCGGCGCTGATGCGTCATGCGATCGCGGAGGCCGGGCGCCTCGGCCACGCCGCGATCCTGCTGGTCGGCGACGCGCCTTACTATGGGCGCTTCGGGTTTTCGGCCGCCAGGACCGGTGCGCTCGCCATGCCTGGACCTTACGAGCGGCACCGCCTGCTGGCGCTGGAACTGGTGGAAGGCGCCCTCGACGGCGCCAAGGGCACGCTGAAGGCGTCCGGCCGCAAGCTCAAGGGGCAGGCGCCGACGCTGGCTGCGTGAGGCTTCAAGCTCGACCGCCATGCAAACAAAACGCCGCCTCGGAAAGGCGGCGTTTTGTCATCTCAAAGCCGCTTCTGGCGGCGACGTCCGTTCAGCCGATCAACTGGCTCAGAGCCATGGCGACAGTCATGTCGCCTTCGACCTTTATCTTGCCGGTCATGAACGCCATGGTCGGGTTCAGGTCGCCCGCGATCAGCGACTCCAGATCGTCGAGCGACAGCTTGATGGTGCAGTCGGTGGGAGCGTCCGTGGTCGAGACGGTCGCGCCGTCGATGACGATGACGCCGTCGCTGCCGGTGTCGAACTTCACGGAACGGTCGAAGCCGCTGCTGGCCACGCGCGACTTGATCTTCTCGGCAATATCCTGAACGCTCACGCTGTTCTCCCTGTCTGGTTGCATCTGCTGCATCGGTCACGCGACGGTACTTCGGCCCAGCCGAAGTCCATGCGACATCACTGGCGATCATGATCGCTGCCGCATATAGCTTTGGATTGACGTTTACGTCAACGCGAATTGCAGGAATTGTCTCGGACGCCGGCTGCCATCGGGACCACCAGCGCCGGGCCGATGGCTCAATGCGCGCTGACCGGCTTTGGCGTCTCGGGCGCCGTGGCGGCGGACTCCTGCCGGCGGCGCAGCCAATTGTCGCGGATCTCATCCTTGCTCAGGAAATTGATCTGATCGATCAGCACTTCATGCACCAGGGTTGCGCCGACGCGGGTGTTGACGGTGTCGCGGATCGCCGCGCGAAAGGCATCGAGGTCGACCGTTGCCTTCTTGGTGAAGTCGATCTGGGGATGGGCGTAGAGATAGCTGTAGACCTCGTCCGTAATCAGCGCCTCGGCGGGGATCGACAGCTTCTTTATCTGTTCCGGCTCGACGGTGTAGACGAGCTTGGCCAGGAAGTAGCCGTCGATCTTCGAATCGTGGATCAGCGGCACCGAAATGATGTCGGTCTTGACGTAGTCCAGCCCGCCCAGCATCGGCTTGGGTTTCTCGCCGACGCCCTGTTCACCGGCGGCCTGGAACGAATAGAACACCGCGCCGAGCGTGGCGGCGCAGATCCAGACCGCTATGGCGATGACTTTGATCATTTTGAACCCGAGCCCGGCATCGCCGCGCCCTAACCCTTCATCCTGCCGAACTCGCCGGCGGAGTAGGTGCCATCGGTCTCGGCGCGCTGGATGGCGCTGCGCAGCAGGCTGGCGACCTCGTTGACGGCGCTCAGGTGCGCCAGGATCGCGGCCTCGTTCTTCGCCAGCTTCTGGCGCAGCCGGGTCAGGCCCTCGCGGTGCTGCTCGAGGAATTCCGCTTCGCTGCCGCCCTTCATGGCCCGGGTCAGCTCGTAGAGATAGCGGCTCTTGCGGGCGTTCGACGCCTTGAGGTCATAGCTGGTGTCGTTGCGGATGCCGGCGGTTTCTTCCTCGACCACCTCCTCGATGCGGCCGATGATGGCGGCAAGGTTTCCAGGCCGCGCGAAAGGGGTCGGAGCGTCCGACGCGGTCGTGCGCGCGGGCAGCTTGGCGGTGAATTCCGAAGAGTCGGCCATGTGTTTCCCAGTCCTAGATCTTGATGTCTGTTTTTATGGTTGTCTCGTCGCCGGTCATCGACCTGGCGGCCTTGCGCTGCAGTTCCTGGACGAGCGAGGTGGACAGACGGGTCTGCTGATCGATCTCGGTCTTTTCCGGCCCATTCGAAACCGGGCCGATCGGAACCTTGCGCTTGCCGTCCATGTAGTGGTCGGCGAGCAGCGACTTGGCGATGCCGATGCCGCCGCGGTCGGCCATGACGTCGGCGACGCGCTCGGCGAGCTGCGATTTCCACATGTCGCCGGCGAGACCCGTGCCGTAGACGCCCTCGGTATCCTTGGGCAGCATGTTCTGGATGAAGGTCTGAAGGACCATCGCCTCGAACTTCTTGAACTTCTTGGCCGGGTCGGCCGTCGCGGCGGCCTTGTCAGCCGTCGCCCGCGACAGGATCGAGCCGGCATCGACCGAAGCCGCGCTGTCGACCGAAAACGTGCCGGCAACGCCGCCCGCACGCCTGGTCAGCGCGGCGCGCGCAGCCTCGATATCAGCCGGTTCCGCGGCTCGGGCGACATCCATCACGATGTCGCTGGGTGGAGAAATCGCCAAGAAAGTCCGCCTTTTGCCGGTTTTCCTTAGCTAGGACCATGCCTCAACAAGCTTGTGGCAGGCTTGCGGGGGGTGGGCTGCTTGACTCAAGCCAGACGCGGGGAACCAGCGACGCGGCCCGCTTCCCGTTGCGCTGTTGGCCTGGCTGATGCTGGTCTCGGCCGCCTTGCCGGTGACCTCGGCAGCTTTTGCGCCCACGGCGCAAATAAATTGGCGCCTCTGTCGATTAGGCTTGCGGCGCTTCCAATGTCACCAGTAGAGATCGCGGCATATGCTGCTCGCGCGCATATGCCGTCGGCACGCTCGCCGGTGGTAAGAAGCGCTATCTAACCGCTCCCGATCGACCGTAAGGGCGGCGGTGTCTGTCAGGAAATGAGGCGGATCAAGATGACCACCTGTCTCAGCGTCGCCCCCACCTGTCTCAGCGTCGCCCCCACCTGTCTCAGCGTCGCCCTTTGTGTCGACGGCGGAAATGTCGACCAAGCGGCCGTAACGATTGCTTCGGTGCTGGAGCATCTCTCGCCCGGGCCACCCCTGACGTTTCACGTATTTCATGACGCGCCACCCAGCCGTCGCTCCCGGCGCCTGGAAAGGCTGCGAGTGGACCCACATCGTGTGTTCGTGCGTTACGTCGAGAACCGGTTTCGCGACATGGCGCGCTTCGATCACGTCACGCCCGCGGCGTTGCTGCGGCTGCAACTCGGCGAGTTCCTTCCCGACCTGGATCGCGTTCTCTATCTCGACGCGGATATCCTGGCGGTGGCCGACATCCGGCCGTTGCTCGCTACCGATCTTGGTGGCGCGGTGGCCGGTGCCGTCCGGGATTTGGGCCTGCATGCGGCGCTGGCCGAGGAGGCGGCAACCGGCCGCCCCGACCATGTGCTCCATGTCCGCGACGCGCTCGGCTGGGACCCTGACGACTTCACCTATGTCAATTCCGGGATGCTGTTGCTGAACCTTGCCGCCCTTCGCCGCGAACGGTTCGGCGAGCGAGCGGGCCAACTCGTGCTCGACCATCCGCACAGGTTCCGCTGGCGTGACCAGGACGCCATAAATCTGCTGCTCCGAGGCCGCGTTGCCCTGCTGGATCCGCGCTGGAACACCATGGTCTGGCTCCTGGAGCGGGAGCCACGCCGGCACTATGTCGATATGGCCGCCGCGGCACTGCAGCGCCGCGATCCCTGGCTGTTGCATTTCTCCGGCGCCACCAAACCATGGGACAGTCTTGTCGACATTCCCGATTACCGTCGCTGGTGGCGCGCGGCGATCCGTACCTCGCCGCTCTGGGGCCTGAGCTGGGTCAGGCTGCTGCTCGCGACAGCGGTCGCGTCGGCGTGTGGGGCGATCCGGAGAGAACGCAGGCGCCTGCGCGCAAGGCTGCTCTCATCGAGTTCCACTCGATAAAGGCGCGGGGTCGTTCCACCGCGTGGTGGTCGTCCTGTCGATGCATGGCGGCAGCGACCTTTGAGGACATTTGCGGGGCCTGGGCTCAATCGCCGCGGCTATTCCTGCCGCTTCTGCGCGATCAGGTCCAGCCGCTCGCGGTCCGATCTCTCGCGCTCGTCGCGGTTGCGCACGTCCTTGTAGGCACGCTCCACCATGTTGGTGCGGGCGGTGGCGGCGGCGATAAGGCCGGCTTCCTGCCTGGCGCTTTCCAGGCTTGCCTCCTGGCGCAGAGCAGCCTGGGCGATGCGGCGATGATACAGGTCGGGGAACAGGCCGGAGAGGGAATCGTCCTGGTCGAAATAGCCGATCAATTCGCGGGCTTCGGTCTCGGCGGCGCTTGCCGCCGCCACGAAGGTGGCGTGGCGGGTCTCGTGCAGGGCCTTCAGCTGTTCCTGCACCTTGACCAGTTTCTTCAGGCGATCCTTGCGCGTGCTCATCTCACCTCGCCAGCGTGAGGTTGACGAAGCCGTCAACGAACAGCGACAGCATGGTGCCGACGGCGAAATAGAAGATCAGCATGCCGCCGGCCATCACGAAAGGCTGGGAAATGAAATAGATCGGGATCTGCGGCGTCAGCTTGTTGACGAAGCCGATCGTCAGATTGACCAGAATGGCATAGGCGACGAACGGGCTGCCGAGGCGGATGACCAGGAAGAACGTATCCGACACGGTGTCGGTGATGTCGACGAGGGCTGCCTGCGGATTGAAGAAGACGTTGACCGGCGCGACCGTGTAGGACGTCACCAGGGCCCTCACGATCTCGTGGTCGAAGTCGAAGACGAACAGCATCAGCAGCGCCGAGAACGAGATGATGGCGGCGAGCGCCGCTTGCGGTTCCGGCTCCTCGATCGCCGGTCCGCCGGAGCCGCCATAACCGACCAGCATGGCGATGGCCGAGCCCATGAAGCGCAGCCCTTCCATGTAGAGCCTGGTCATGGCGCCGATCAGCCCGCCGACCAGCAGCTCCGAGATGATCATCGGCACCAGGACCTGTGGACGCGGATCGACGAAGGGAAAGATCTTGTCCCACAGGAAGGCGAGCAGGCCCCCGGTGGCGGCGACCGCGACGAACAGCCTGACCTGCACCGGCACGCGGGCGCTGGACAGGCCTGGCATCAGCATGAAGCAAGCGCCGATGCGGCAGAAGGCAAGGAACGCCGCGATGACGACCGCCTGCGAGAGAATGTTCACGATATCGTCCCGAGCACCCTGATCTCGACGCCCTTGGCGATTTCGACATGGGAGAGCACCGGCAGCGTGGTGAACAGGCGCTCGATGATCATGCGCACATAGGGGCGCGCGTCGGGCGCGGTCACGAGCACGAAACGCTCGCCGGCTTCGAGGTGCTTCTTGATCGCCTTGGTGGCGTCCTGGCCGAACTCTTCCAGCTGGCGCGGATCGATGTCGAATTCGCGCACCTCGCCCTTGGCGTCGCGCTTGAGGCTCTGGTGGAAGGCGAGGTCCCAGCGGTTGCCGAGGCGCAGCACCTTGAGCACGCCGCCTTCCGAGAGGTCGCCGCAGATCTGCTGGGCCATGCGGATGCGCACATGCTCGACGATCTGCTCGGTGCGGCGCACATGCGGCGCGATCTCGGCGATGGCCTCGATGATCAGATGCAGGTTGCGGATCGAGACGCGTTCGGCCAGCAGCAGCTTCAGCACCGCCTGCAGGCCGGGATAAGAGATGTGGGTGGTGCAGATCTCGTCGGCGAGCTTGCGGTATTCCTGGTCCTGGCGTTCGAGCAGCGCCTTCATGTCCTTGTAGGACAGGAGCTGCGGCAGGTTGTTGCGGATGACTTCCGAGAGATGGGTGAGCAGCACCGACATGTTGTCGGCGAAGGTGAAGTTCTCGCGCTTCAGATCCTCGGCGAAGGTTTCCATAACGGAATAGGCGCGCATGCCGAAGGCCGGCTCGCGAATTTCCTCGCCGGGGATCTCGGGTATGTCGCGGTTGCCGAGCAGCACCATGATCTCGCCGACGCGCATCGAATATTCGGCGACCACGGTGCCGTGCACCTTGATCTGGTAGCTTTTCGGCGGGATGGCGAAGTCGTCGGCGACGCGGACTTCCGGCACGACGAAGCCGTATTGCTGGGCGAATTTCTTGCGCATCTTGGACATGCGGAAGACCAGTTCCTGATGCGAGACCAGGAGCCGGGTGGAAAGCTGCTTGCCGATCAGAAGTTCGATCTCGGCGGTGGCGAGCGAGGCCTTGACCGAATTCTTCTCCTCCTCGGCCTTGGTCGCCTTCTCCTGGTGCTTCAGCGCCTCGGCCTCGGCGACGGCGCGGTTGTGGCGCATCGGGATGACGTAGCCGAGTCCGGCCATGCCAGCGGCGAGCGCGAAGAACGGGAACAGTGGCAGGCCGGGCATCAGGCCGAGCAGCACCAGCAGTGCGGCCGCCACGTAGAGCGCGCGCGGGTGGGCGCCGAGCTGGCCGAACACGGCCTGGTTGGTCGAGCCGCGCGTGCCACCCTTGGATACCAGCAGGCCGGCGGCGAGCGAGACGATGAGTGCCGGGATCTGGGTGACGAGACCGTCGCCGACCGACAGCTTGATGAACACGTCGGCGGCTTCGCCCATGCCCATATTGTGCCTGATGTAGCCGATGGCGATGCCGCCGACGATGTTGATGGCGGTGATGATCAGGCCGGCGATGGCGTCGCCGCGGACGAATTTCGAGGCGCCGTCCATCGAGCCGAAGAAAGAGGATTCCTCTTCCAGTTCGCGCCGGCGCAACTGCGCGGTCTTGTCGTCGATCATGCCGGCCGAGAGGTCGGCGTCGATCGACATCTGCTTTCCGGGGATGGCGTCGAGGGTGAACCGTGCGCCGACTTCGGCGATACGCGTGGCGCCCTTGGTGATGACGATGAAGTTCACCACGATCAGGATCATGAAGACGATGAGGCCGATGACGAAGTCCGAGGCCATGACCAGCTTGGAGAAACCGGCGATGACATAGCCGGCGGCGTGCGTGCCCTCATTGCCATGCGACAGGATCATGCGCGTGGTGGCGATGTTGAGCGACAGGCGCAGCATGGTGGCGATGAGCAGCACGGTCGGGAACGACGAGAAATCGAGCGGCCGCTGGATCCACAGCGCCACCATCAGGATCAGCACCGACAGCGCGATCGAGAAGGCCAGCCCGACGTCGATGAGAAAGGCCGGGATCGGCAGGAACAGCACGGCCAGGATGACGACGATGCCGAGCGCGAAGAAGACGTCGCGACCGTTCTTGGCCACCGCGCCGGGCTGGATGCTTTCGCTGATCGCCATTCTCGTCCTCGAACCCATGCACTGCCGAGCATGCGACAGCCCGGCGAGGGTAGCTGGCCAAGCTTGCGCGAGGGTGGGAGAGTGCGGGCTCGATTCTCTGGCGAAGGATACTCCATGCTCCTGATCATCGGCACGATCCGCCTGCCGCCCGACAGGCTCGACGAGGCAAGGCCCGTGATGGAACGCATGGCCTCGGCCAGTCGCGCCGAGGACGGCTGCCTCGAATATTCCTATGCGCAGGATGTCTTCGAACCTGGCTTGATCCGGGTCACCGAAGTGTGGAGCGACAGGATTGCGCTCGATGCGCATTTCCGCGCGCCGCATCTTGCCGACTGGCGCGCGAGCTGGCCGGGGCTCGGCATCGGCGAGCGCAATCTGGTGCTCTACGAGGCTGGCGAGCCCATGCCGACCTGAGTGGGCCACGTCGGCGCCGGATCGGTGGGCGTACGCAACTGGCGGGCAGCCGTCGGCACTGGAGGCGGAGAAAGCCGGATCGAACGGTTCGCGGCCATATTGCGCCTTCGATGTCGGCATTGTGGTTGTCACGCCGTGCCGCCCGGCGTATCAGGCGGGTCTACCGTTGCCTTTTGATATCGGCGAGCCGCCCCGGTGCTTTCCAGGACCCAACCGCAAGTTTACGCCCGCCGGCTACGCGCGGTGCTTCTGAGATCAGTCCCTCTGCTCGAGGCGCGCGGCATCGCCGTGGTGATCCTGGCGGGCATTGTCGGCGTCGCGGCGGGTATACTGGTCACAGCGATGAGCCAGATCGTACAGGACCTGCACGGATTGCTGTTCGGCGTCCAGCCAGGCGGCCGGCTGTCGGGCATGTTCTCGCTCGCCAATCCGATGCAGGCGCTGGTCCCGGCGATCGGCGGCGTCCTGCTCGGGATATCGGTGGTCTGGCTGAGGATCCGCAAATTCCGCACGCCGGTCGACCCGATCGAGGCCAATGCCCTCTATGGCGGGCGCATGTCGCTGACCGATACCTTCATCATCGTCGTCCAGACGATGATCTCCAGCGGCTTCGGCGCCTCGGTCGGCCTGGAGGCCGGCTATACGCAGGTCGGCTCCGGCGTCGCCTCACGGCTGGCGCGCGCCTTCCGGTTGCGCCGCAACGATGTCCGCATCCTGGTCGGCTGCGGCGCCGCCGGCGCCATCGCGGCGGCCTTCGACGCGCCGCTGACCGGCGCCTTCTATGGTTTCGAACTTGTCATCGGAATCTACTCGGTCGCCAATGTCGCGCCCGTCATGACCGCGGCCATCTCGGCGTCGCTGACTGCCGAGGTTTTCGGCGGCGTGCCGTTCCCGCTCGAGCTTGCAGGGCTGCCGCAGCTCACCGCCAGCCAGTATGTGCCGTTCCTGCTGCTCGGTCTGCTGGGCGGAGCGGCCTCGATCGCCATCATGCAACTGGTGACGTTGATCGAACGCGGTTTCAACAGGCTGTCGGTCGATGCCTCGCTGCGCCCCGTCATAGGCGGTGTCCTGGTCGGGCTGCTGGGGCTGATCACGCCGCAGGTCCTGTCCAGCGGCCATGGCGCGCTGCATCGCGAGTTCGCCATGAATTATGGGCTGGCGGTGGTGGCGAGCGTGTTCGTGTTGAAGCTGGCGGCGTCCGCCATCTCGCTGGGCTCGGGCTTTCGCGGCGGACTGTTCTTCGCCTCGCTGTTTCTCGGCGCGCTGCTTGGCAAGGCGTTTGCCGGCGTCATGGCGCTGGTCTCGCCGGCGACCGGCATCGACCCTTCCGTCGCCGCCGTCGTCGGCATGACGTCGCTCGCTGTCGGCGTCGTCGGCGGTCCGCTGACCATGACCTTCCTGGCGCTGGAATCGACCCGCGACCTGACGCTCACCGGCGTGGTGCTGGCGGCCTCGATCATGGCGGCGATCCTGGTGCGCGAGACCTTCGGCTATTCGTTCTCGACCTGGCGCTTCCATCTGCGCGGCGAGACCATCCGCAGCGCCCACGACGTCGGCTGGATGCGCAGCCTTACCGTCGGCTCGATGATGCGCGAGGACATCAAGACCGTCGATGCCTCGACGACGCTGGCCGCCTTCCGCAAGGAGTTCCCGCTGGGTTCGGCCCAGCGCGTGATCGCGGTCGACCCGGGGGATGAGTATGTCGGCGTGCTGATCGTGGCCGAACTGCACAGCGATCCCTCCGGAGGCGAGGTGCCGGTGCGCGATCTTGCCCAGTACAAGGATGCGGTCCTGGTGCCCAGCATGAACGTGCAGGCGGCCGCCGAGACCTTCCAGCGCGCCGGGGCGGAGGAACTGGCCGTGGTCGAGGATTTCGCCGACCACATCGTGCTCGGGCTGCTGACCGAGGGCCATTTGATGCGGCGCTATGCCGAGGAACTCGAAAAGGCGCGCCGGGATCTGTCGGGCGAGGGGTAGGGCGCCCGCGGTCTCCGAACGCGTCAGTGCTCGATCGGTCCCTTCGCCGGCACCAGCGCCGTGCCGGCGGTCGTCGGGCGCTCGATCACGCGGCGCACGCGCGGCGGCTCGTCGCCAGAGTGCAGCGCCCGCAAGCGTTCGCCGACCATGGCATCGGCCTGGGTGATACGGCCATTGTGCCTGACATATTCGAGCCAGGTCGGCGTGTGGTAGTGCTCGATCCATATCGTGGGATTTTCGAGATCGCGCGCCAACGTCCAGTTGCGGGCTCCGTCACGGCGGCGGATGCGGCCGCGTTCGGCCATGGTGGCAAGGAATTCCGTCTCGTCCTCGTGCCGGATCACATATTCGATCATGATGGCGATCGGACCGCTGCGCGGCTTCAGGTCGAGCGCCAGGTGCGGTTCCTTGAAGCGATTGAGCGGGTCGAGGTTGAGGATCTGCTGCTGCGGTAGCGGCAGAACGAAGCCGATGGCGCCGCCGGCCAGCATGGCGACGGCAGCCGCGATCAGCGCGGTCTCGGCGCCATGCGCGTCGGCGACGACACCCCAGATCCAGCTGCCCAGCGCGATGCCGCCGAAGGTGGCGGTCTGGTAGACCGACAGAACCCGGCCGACCACCCAGCGCGGGGTCGCCATCTGGACGGTGACGTTGAAATGGGATAGCGCGATCACCCAGCAGGTGCCGCCGATGAGCAGGCCGAGCGAGGTCTGCCAGGCATGCTGGCTGATCGCGGCATTGAAGGCGCAGAGGGCGAAGCCGGCGAAGGCGCAGCGAACCATCGTCTCGCTGGAGAGCAGTTGCCGCAGCCGCACGCTGATCAACGCGCCGCCGACGGCGCCGATGCCGAAGGCGCCCAGCATGACGCCGTAGGTGAGCGCGTCGCCCTTGACGACGTCGCGGGCCACCAGCGGCAGCAGCGCCAGCACCGCGCCGGCGCTGAAGCCGAAGGCGGCCCCCCTGACCAGCACCTTGCCGATGTTGGGCGACATGGCGACGTAACGCAGGCCAGCACCCATGGCCGCCCCCAGCGACTCGCGCGGCAAGGTCGAGACCGGCACCTCCCGCTTCCAGCGCGCCATCACCACGATCAGGCCGATATAGCTGATGGCGTTCGCCGCAAAGGCGGCCGCCGCGCCGGCGGCCGCGACGATGATGCCGCCGATCGCCGGGCCGACGCTGCGCGTCAGGTTGAAGCCCATCGAGTTCAACGCGACGGCGGCGGGCACCTTGTCGCGCGGAACCATGTCGCCGACGGAAGCCTGCCAGGACGGGCTGTTGAGCGCCGTGCCGCTGTCGATCAGGAAAGTGAAGGCCAGAAGCGTCCAGGGCGTGAGCAAGTCGTAGTAGGTGAATACCGTCAGCAGCACCGAGACGACCAGCATGAAGGTCTGCGCGACCAGCATCACCTTGCGGCGGTCGAAACTGTCGGCGATGGCGCCGGCCACGAGCGCGAACAGCATGATCGGCAAGGTGGTCGAGGCCTGGACCAGGGCGACCTGATAGGGCGAGGTGGCGATGGTGGTCATCATCCAGGCGGCGCCGACGCCCTGGATCAGGCCGCCGAAATTGGAGACGAGACTCGCGCCCCAGACCGCGCGGAAGATGCCATGCCGGAATGGCGCCAGCGCCGAGACGCTTTCGCTATCCGGCTTTTCGTCAATCATGGGTGGATTCCTGCCACGGCGTGCTGATCCTTGCGGGGATCGGTTTCCCCGCATGATCTGCCGAAACTATGGCATCGCCGCACAAAGGGCGAATGCCCTTGCAGGGAAGATCATGGTCCAACAAAGGGATAGCGAAGGGCCACGCTTTCACCGCCATCGCAAAACCGCTTTGCCGCCCTGGCGCCCAGCGTGTCGTTTCACCGCGTCTTGGCGACGGCCGCATGCAGTGCTTCGGTCAGATGCCCGGTGGATTGACCGCCGGCATGGAGACGCAGGAAAAGCTCCATTCCTACCAACCGAAGCCGCGAGGCCTGGTCGCGCCTGGCCAGGTCGATGAGGTCCGCTACCGAAGATGCCGGCCACTTCATCGCATCGCGCAGATAGCCGCCATGCAACAGGGTCTCCGTGCCGGCGGTGAAGTTCGCCGATACCTGGAAACCATTCTTCCTGGCCTTCACGTTCTGAAGTGGAATGTGTTTTTCCGCTACCTTCTTCAAAAGCCACTTTCCCTGCTTCTGGCGGAATTTGTGTCGCCGGGGCAGATGGATCGCGAAGTCGATCAGCCGGTTCTCGAGGAACGGCACCCTGAGTTCCACCGAGGCCGCCATGCTCAGCCGGTCATGCCGGTTCAGTAAGTCCTGCAGATGCGAATACATGTCGTGAAGGCAGCATCCCAGAAAGGCGCGGTCGCCAAGCGGCGTGACTGGCTCCAGCCGGTCGAAGATCCTTGCCTGAAGGAAATTCAATTCCGGCGAAAGCGCCCTGAGCACGATGTTGCGATCCCAGGCATGGCCACCTGCGATCGATGTGCGGAAGGGGGCATGACGCTGGCGCTCGAATTTTCGGATCAGGTTGCGCTTCGAAACAAACAGCCGCCTCGGCCAGGACCAGGCCCGCCACACTTTCAGGCTGGCTTCCTGCCAGTCGTAGCCGCCAAACAGTTCGTCGGCGCCTTCACCGGTCAACAGCACCTTGATGCCGTCGGCCCGGCACTGCTCGGCGAGCGCGAGCAGGCAGACATGGCTTGCATGCCAACCATCGCTTTCCAAATGCCAGATGGTCTTCGGCCAGAGGTCGAGGAACCGGTCCTTGTCGACCGGCACCCTGTTCAGCGGCACCTGGGCGTGGCTGGCGGTGCGCTGGGCGTCATTAGCCTCGCTGTGGCCAATGCCGGGATCGACGACATAGGCTGTCATCTCCGGCCTGAACCGTTTGGCCAGCGTGGTGACGAGGCCGGAATCGACGCCGCCGCTGCAAGCGGCGGCAAGGCTGGTATCGGCGATGCAGTGGAGCCCGACGCTGTCCTCGATCAGCGTTTCCAGCGTCGCCATATGGTCGGCGTCGCTGGCCGTGTCGCCGACGATGCGGGCGGCGTCGAGTACATCGAGGACATGCCAGAAACAGTGCTTCTCAATGCCGGCATCGCTGATCTTCCACAGGCCGGCCGGCGGCAGCCGCTCGATGCCCTGGAACAGGCTGGAGCAGGAGTCACGGCTCTGCCAGGCCAGGCGCAAGGTGATCTCGCGCGCATCGACGCTCCGCGCGACGCCGTCGCAGGCGAGGATCGCCTTGTCCTCGGAGGCGAACAGGATCCGCTCATCCATCTCGGCCACCGACATCGGCTTGATGCCGAGACGGTCGCGCGCGAGCCACAGGGCGCCGGCACGGGCGTCGAAATAGGCGATGGCGAACATGCCGTCGAACATCGGGATGGCCTTGTCCGGGCCCCAGTGGTGCAGTGCTTCGAGAACCACCTCGGTATCCGAGACCGTCCGGAACCGTCGGCCTTCGGCTTCCAGCGCGTCCCGCAGCGAGCGATAATTGTAGACCTCGCCATTGTAGACCAGCACGCCTTGGCCACAGGCGGTGAGCATCGGCTCGCGCGCCTGCGCGGACAGATCGATGATCGAGAGCCGCCGGTGACCGAGCGCCAGCCGGCTGTCGTTCCAGCTGGCATGGTCGTCGGGCCCGCGATGGGCCAGCGCCTGCATCATGCGGGCGACGTCGGCTATGTCGCCGCCGCTGATCGGATCGCGCTTGCGCCAAACGCCGGCTATGCCGCACATGGCGTGCCGGCCGGTCCGGCGTGGTCCAGAAATCCGTGAGACGTCATCGAGACAACACCGCTATGCCCGCTTGGTAATTCGCCGGATCATGGAGCGGCACTCTAGCCGCAACGCGGCCGCCCGCAAGCTGCATTCCATCCGGGCGCGAGACTGGACGGAAGGCCGTCGCGCAGTTTTTCTGGACTTGCTCAGAAGCCGTTCTGGATACGCTCGAAGATGACATTGGTGAAGGCCGATATCTGGCCGCCGATGAAGGGACCCGTAAGCGCCACCACCAGCATGATGGCGACGATCTTGGGCACGAAAGTCAAGGTGATTTCCTGGACCTGCGTCAACGCCTGGAGCAAGGCGATGCCGATGCCGACCGCCATGGCGACCATCACCACCGGAGCGGACGCGGTCAGCACCGTCCACACCGCGTACTGGACGATGTCGAGAGCGTCGGCCTCATTCATGTGGGCGGTTGGCCTAGCTCGCCGGCTTGATCGATACGCCCGCGCCGACGGGGACCGTGGTGCCATCCTGCAGCACTGCGATCAATCCGTTGCTGCCAAGCGTGACCGACGCCACCGTGCCGGTGGTTTTGCCGTCGGCCGAGGTGATGTTGCGGCCTATGAGAGCGTCGGCCTGCGACAATGCCGAAGACTGCATGATCTGGTCGAGCTTGGTGTTGGTCTGCACCGACTGCTCGACCTGCGAGAAGGTGGCGAGCTGGGCGACGTACTGCGTCGAATCCATCGGCTTGGTCGGATCCTGGTTCTTCATCTCGGCGATCAGAAGTTTCAGGAACGAATTGTAGTCGACAGCGGTCTTGGCGGTCTGCGTGGTGGTCTGGTTGGTGCCAGCCGGTATCGTCGTCGTCATGTCCACGGTCATCAGTATCGTGCTCCCACGGCCAGCGGGCGCGCGGCGCCCGGAACTTCGTCATTGCCGCCAAGCGCGCGGCGCTCGAGAGGGTAAAGCGCGCGGATCGCCTTCAGGGCCTCGTAGATGTGATCCTCGCCCACCATGCGGTCGATCTGTTTCAGCGCGCCGCCGATCTCGGCGTCCTCGAAACTTGCAATCAGCAGCGGTAGCGAGCGGCGGAACATCTCGCGCGCTTCATCGGCGCCGGCAGGGTTCATCAGCATGACCTGGACGATGAAATAGAGTTGCCGCAACGGCGTCGACGCTTCGTCGGCCTGGATGACATGGTTCTCGAGCAGGAATTGCACGTCGTTCATCAGCTCGATGGTGACCTTGCGATCGACGCGAATGACCGCGCCGTTGATGTAGATCTTTTCGTTGGGCTTCAGCGATATCTTCAGCGTGTTAGTCATTGAATGCCGTCGCGGATGATCTGGGATACTTCGATCAGCCCCTCGAAATTGTCGGTGCGGCCCTGGCGGATGTCCTCGGCCTCGCGCAGCAGCCACAGGCCGATGGAAATCAGGTTGGCACGCAATTCCTTGGGCAGCGCATTGTCGCTGGAGCCAAGATCCTCGACGAAGACCGTCCAGACGCGGTTGGTGAAATGCAGTGCTTCCACGGCCTCCATCGAATCCTGCCCGGCCGCCGCGGCGGCCGACAGCATGTCGATCGAGCGCGTCAGGAGCTCGCGCTCACGGTCCTTGGCGTCCGTGACGGAGGTGCTTTGGACGTCGGCGTAGGAGAATTGGTACATCGTTGGCTCTACCGTTCCGGTTCAGAGTGCTTTCAGGTCAGGTAATTCAACAGGCTGAGCTGCTGCAGGCGCGCCGTCAGAGCGAAGGACGTCTCGATATGCTGCGTCAGATCGGCGACGCGGGTCGCGGCTTCCGCCGGATCCACGGCCTCGAGATCGAGGATGTGGCGCTCGAACAGGTCGACCTGCGTCTTCATGCGGTCGTTGGCGTCGGAGACGCGCTTCTGGACGATGCCGGTTTCGGATTGGACCTGGCCGATGCCGCTCAGCGCCTCGCCGACCAGCAATTGTGAACGGCTGACGATCGTGTCTTTCGCCGCCTGGCTTATGTTGGTGGACATCAGGCTCGAAACCATTGCCGCCGCCATCGCGAGTTTCTTGATACCATCGCTGTTGGCGCTGGTCGAGGTCGCGGTGGTTTCGTTGAGCGCGATGCGGCTGACAATCTGCTGGTCGGTCGCGTTCGACATGTTGGCCTGCCAGCCCGCGCCGAGGAACTGCGGCGTGACATCGTTGGTGATGAAGTCGTCCATCTGGGCGGCGGTGATGTTGGCCGCGGCCGGGTCGGCTGGCGTGAAGCCGAATTTGGCGACGAAGGAAGCGTCGAAGGCGGCCTTGGCCGGGGAGCCGGCCGCCGTGAAATCGTTGATCGGCTTGACGTCGGTGTTGGTGCCGGCGAACAGATATTCGCCGTTGACGCTCGTGTTGAGGATCGAGGCAAGCTGCTGGATCGCGGTCTGGCCGGTCGATTGGGTCAGGCTGTCGGAGTTGTCACCAGACGATGCGGTTGTGAGGCTGGACAGGAAAGTCTGCGCGACATTGGAGAGCTGGCCGAGCGAGGTCTGGGTCGATGAAAGCCGGGCGGCGACCAGCCCGTTGGAATCGATGACCACGTTCAGCCGGTCGAGATCACGCGAGAAGGTGACCGACTGGGCCGTGCGGCCGCCCAGTGCCAGGCCGACATCGGCGACCTTGCCGGTCGAGGATTCCTTGGTGGCTTTGACGAGGTCTGCCTGCATGCGCATCTGCTGGTAGCGCATGGCGTTGGTAAGGGCGGCCGAGGAAACTGAGGTCATGGATTATCCCACCGCGTTCAACAGGGCCGTCATCATATCGTCAACGGTCTTCATCATCCGGGCCGATGCCTGGTATGTGTGTTCGAGATCGAGCATCAGCGACATTTCCTGATCGACATTGACGCCGGTGGCATTGGACAGCGCCTCGGCACTGCGCTGCGCCAGCGCTTCCTTGGCATCCGACGCGGTCGACGCCTGCTGGCGCATGGCCTGGAGCCAGCCGATGGAATTGGCGGCATAGTCGGAAACGCTGGACGTCGCCGAAATCCCGGCGGCGGAATCGAACGTCATTGGCTGGTCGAGTCGGTCGCCATAGGCAACCAGAAGGCTGGAATAGGATGCCCCGCCACCGGTGTTGGCGACATAGGCAACACCGTTGGCGCCGCCGTCGCGCAGCAATGTCGGATTGCCGCCAACGCTGGGGTCCATCGCCGCGTTGATGCTGATCGAACCGGCAAGGCCGTTGACCAGCGTGCCCGCGGCCGGAACGGCCGGCGCGCCGGACCATGTGAACAGGCCGGCGGCGTTGGGCAGCGAAGGCGCGGTCTCGGCAAAGGCCGTGATCAGGCCGCGCGCGGTCTCGTCGAGTTGGCCCTGCATGGTCGAGGCGACGCCGTCGCGCAGTTGCAGCAGGCCGGCAAGCTTGCCGCTGGCGCTGGTGTTGCCGCCGGCACCCGCCGAGACGGGCACGTTGTCGATGTAGACGGTGTTGCCGGCCGCTCCGGCGGCATAGCCGGCCGACGGCGTGAAGCTCACCGTGCGCGGGATGGTCTCGAACAATGTGGTGCCGTCACCCGTGGTGATGACCATGTCATTGTCGCCGCGCGTGAAAGTCGAGATCGGAACATAGTCGGCGATCTTCTTCAGCAGCGCGTCGCGTTGATCGAGCGCGTCGGAAACATCCGTGCCTGAACGGGTTCCGGACATGACGGCCTGGTTGGCATCCTGGAACCGGCCGAGCAGTGAGTTCAGGTCCTTGACCGCGGTGTCGATCTGACCGTCGGTCTGGGTGCGGAAAGCCTGAATGGCCTGGGAGCCTTCGTTCAGGGAGCGCACGACCTGCCTGGCGGCGTCGATGACGGTAGAGCCGAGATTCTGGTTGGACGGCGAGGTGGCGTAGAGCTGCAGCTGCTGCTGCAGATTGGCGATGGCGGTCGAGGGCGAAGACGCATTGTCGACGCCATTGACCGCGACGTCCAGCTGATCCATGCCGCTGAAGAGCGCGTTCTGGCCGCTATAGGCCGACAACGCGCCGAGGTTCTGGCGAAACAGCAGGTCGTTGGTCACGCGCTGGATATCGACCACCCGGGCGCCCGGCGTCGTACTGGAGACGACGGCGATGCGGCGCGCATAGTCCGGATTGGCGGCGTCCGAGACGTTGCGCGTGACAACGCTTGTCTGCCGCGAGGTGGCCAGAAGCGCCGATTGGGCGATACTCAATGCGGAGGAAAGCGACATGCTGGTCTTTCACGGGCGAAGCCCGGTTTATCTCTTCAGGTTGACAAGGACGTCCATCAGGTCGGAACCGGTCTGGAAGACTTTCGAATTGGCGGTGTAGCTGCGCTGTGCCGCGATCATGTCGGTCAATTCCTCGGCGATATCGACGTTGGAATTTTCGAGCGCTCCCGAGATGATCGAACCGGCCTTGCCTTCATTGGCAAAGCCGACACGGATCGCACCGGAATCGGTGCCTTGCGCGTATACGTTGCCGGGCAGCGCCTTGAGCTGGTCGGGGCTCTGCACGTCGGCCAGCGGAATCTTGTAGAGGGGCTTGGAGGTGCCGTCCTTGTACTGGGCGTAGATCGTGCCATCCTTGCTGATCTGGATCTTGTCGATGGTGCTCGGCGCATTGCCGTTGACCTGGGCGTCGGAAACGGTGAATCCGGTCCCGAGCTGGGTCAGCTTCGACAGGTCGAGATCGAGGCTGGCGCCGCCCGGCACGGTGAATGTGACGCCGGTGGGGGTGCCGCTGAGCTTGCCGGTGGTGGTGTCGAAGGTCAGGTTGGCCGAGCCGAGCGCGCCGCCGGCGGCATAGGGGAAACCAGTTCCAGGCGTTGCCTTCGACTGATCGAAGACTGCTACCTCCCAGGTGCCGGCACCGGTATTGGTGAAATAGACGTCGAGCAGCTTCTTGTTGCCGAGGTTGTCATAGGCGACCATCGACGTTTTCTGCGTGTACTGAGCGGTGGCGGCGTTGGCGCTGGGCAGGTTGGCGGCGACGACCGGTGTCGCACCCGCTGGCAGATTGCCGCTGAAAGTACCCGCGGTGCTCGGGGTTGCGGTCAATCCCTGGTCGGAGATGACAACCGGCTCCAGACCTTCGAAGCCGTTCACCGTCGCTGCCGGCGTGCCGTTTGCGTAGCTGTAGGCCATCAACTGGAAGCCCGCGGCATTGACCAGCCTGCCTTGCGCGTCGGGAACGAAGGCGCCGGCGCGGGTCAGGAAAGGCGTGCCGCTCGGATCCTGGACGACAAAGAAGCCGTCGCCGCTGACGGCAAGGTCGGAAACCGAGGTCGTGTATTGCAGCACGCCCGGATCGCTGACCGCCTGGCGGATCGTCGTGGTGACGCCGCCGGAGTTATAGGCACCGCCGGTCGACGGCATGATCAGGGTTGAGAACTCGGCCGAGGACCGCTTGTAGCCGGTGGTGTCGGAGTTCGCGATGTTGTCGGCGGTTGTCGACAGGCGGTTGGCCTGGGCGTTCATGCCGGAAACGCCGGTCCGCATCATTCCGTAGAGGCTCATCGAGATGTCTCCGCAATATCCATGCCACTGGCTTCGAGGCTACGCGTCCTGTCTTGCGCGAGGCTGGCGCGGGACCGCATCAGAACACGAGCCGGTAGCCGAGGAAGCGCTTGGAATCGATCGGGTCGGTCCCCAGCTTCTCGCGCAGCTTCTTGCGCAGTTTGCTGATGTGGCTTTCCACCACGTTCTCCTCGACCTCCTCGTCGAAGATCCCGTAGATGGCGTTGAACACCTGGGTCTTGGTGACGCGGCGGCCGCGGTTGCTCGCCAGATACTCCAGGATACGGCGTTCGCGGCGCGGCAAGGGCAGCGGCTGGCCGTCGATTTCGGGATCGCGGCCGTCCATGAAGATGCGCATGGCGCCGATCTCGGTATAGGCGACGTCCTCGCTGGCGCGGCGGCGGATGGCGGTGATGCGGGCCAGGATTTCTCGGATGTGCACTGGCTTGCGAATGACGTCGTCGACGCCGCTCTCGAACAACCGCAGCGTGTTTTCCAGCGAATGTTGCTCGCTGAGCGCAATGACCGGAGCTCCGGTACGGTCGCGGATCTGGCGTGGCGAGATCGCGCCGTCACGACAGTCGCCGATCAGGAAGGCTCGCACCGACCGCAGATCGGTATCGGCGGCCGAGTTGACCCACTCGCCGAATTCGCCCGGAGCGAAACCGGCGCAGGCGATCCCCTCGCGGTCGAAAAGTGAATTATAGCCCGCTGTTACGAGCTCTCGCTCATCAACGATAACGATCATCGGCCCCGCCTTCCGAATCAGCTCATCTGCCCCGTGGGGAAAGGCGTAACCGCTGGCGGGAATCCTGAACAACCGTCATTTCTTGTAACTAGTTTCTTGGGAGTCTGGAATCGTGTCGGTTGCATTAGCGTGCAGCCAGATATGCTTGCGGCTCCAAGTCTTGACCAAGTCGTGCCGGCAGCTTCGCAGCCAGGGGATTGATGTATTAGAAGCAGAAAATGCGCTTACGGGTTGCAGAAGGTACGAGCGTTCGTCGTCCATTTGCCAAAGCCGGTGGCGACCATGTTGGCGATGACCCTGCAGACATAGACCTTCTGCGCCGGATCGTTGTCGGGACCGGCATGATAGCGGGCGACGGCCATAGACCAGGTCTCGTGGCGGGCATGGAGGCTGGCCAGGAAGCGCGCCGCATAGTCGACATTCTGGCGTGGGTCGAGCATGTCCTCGACGCTGCGGAAATGCGAGGCGTGGTAGTGATGGTTGATCTGCATGCAGCCGAGATCGATCAGCGTCTTGCCCTCGCGCTGGGCGTTGGCGAAGGCGGCAAGCGCTTCGGTCCGGCTTCTCGGGAAGACTGCTTTTCCCTCTATATTCAAGGCGTTAGGTTGGAGGCTGCCCTTGTTGCCGGTTTCCGTCAACCCGACGGCGTAGAGGATGCCGGCGGGCACGCCATAACGGTCGGCGGCACGCAAGATCTCGGGCTCGCAAGGATTGGTGGCGGCGCCGGCGTTGTTGGCGAGGCTAGATAAATATATCGCCGCCAGCGCGCTCGCGAGAAGGCGAAGCGGCGCGGCCGTGTGCTTGCGCTTCATCATGGCTACCCCTTGCGGATTGCTGACCGGACTGCTGGCCGCCGGCTCCACCATTGCCGCCGCCGGGATTTCCGGGCTGGAAGGATGACGGATCGCGGCCGGGCGCCGCGCTCAGGGACGCTGCGGTTTCCGGGCGGGTTGTAGAGAGAACTGCTATCGAGGGTTGCATGATGGTCACCTTATCAACCTCGAAGCCCAGCCCGCGCAGCGACTTGACGATCGCCTCGCTGTCGCTCGAAAGCCGGCGATAGGCATCGTGTGTTTCAGGCTTCAACTCAATCGACAGTTGTTCTCCGGAGAGCCGCAGATGGGCCGTGACCATGCCCAGTTCGGCCGGGTGAAGTTCGATCTTCAACACATGTGTCGGAACGGCAACAGAGCCCGTCAGTTGAGCGCTCGCGGAAGCCGTCGAGAGCGTCTGGCCCGGGCCGCCATCGGCTGAAATCGCGCCGATCACGTTGAGGGCCGCCTGGCTCATCGGTGCCTGCGGCGGCGCGGGGAAGCTGCGCTCGGAAACGACGTCGACGCGTGTCGCCCCCGACAACTGTTTTCCTGGCTCGGATCGCAATGAGGACTGAAGGTCGGCGATGGATTTCAAGTGCGGCGCGGCCTGTTTCGTCTCCACGCCCGGCACCTCCGTTGGCGCCGTCTCGGGCAGCGGGCCGGCCGCGATCATGCTGTCGTGCCTTGGCGCGCTGGCGGCATCGCGGACGAGCTTGCCGTCGAGCTTGGTCAACGGCCCGTCGACGAGCGATACGCGTTCGGATTTGGACATGGATTCGAGATCGCCAAGCCCGGCGGCGGATTTCTGCCGATCCGGCGGAAGCTGTCCATCGATAGCGGCGTCCTGTCCTGTTCCAACCGCGCTCGGGTCGGCCGATTTGGCCGATGTCGAGAAATGGCGCAGGTCATGAAACGCCATCAGCAGGGGCAGATGCTCGTCGAGCGGCGTCGCGCCGGTGTCGGTTGCCAACGCATCGGCATCCTTTTCCGTCGCGGCGTCCTTGCCGTCCTTCGTGTATTTCGCGGTCTGCGATCCGGTCGGCCTTGTCTTGGCGGTAGGCGTCGGCTCGTCCTCGCCCGCCTTTGCCGCAAGTTCCGCGGCAAGCCTGTTCCAACGCGGATCGCGCGAGCTTGCCTCGGACGGTGGCTGCTTTTCCGAATGGGCCGGACTTGCGTTGCCATGCACCATTTTGCCGAATCCGGAATCGTCCATCTTTGCGGACGCGGCCGGCTGCTCGGCCGTGCGCGCGGCGGTAAATCCTGGCTGGGCCGGGCCGAGGCTGGGGGTCATTTTGGGGCGGCTCCAAGCATCTGGTCGATCAGGTCGAGCTGTCGACGGGTTTTCGTCATGGCGGCGTCGGTCGGGTCGGCCGTGTCGGTGCTTGCCGCAGCCGCCGGCGCCGATGCGGGCAGGACGGTTGCCGCCTCGGTTGCGGGTGCCGATGCGCTCGGCGTTGCCGCTGCCGCGTCCAGGGATGGCGCAGCCGCCGGCTGTTCGGAAACGGCACCCTCGACGGGCGGCAAGCCGGCGGCATCGGTGGTCGACGCTGCGGCAGTCTCGGATTCGGGCGATGGGACGGCCGGGGCGAGCGCCGGACTCGGGGTCGGAAGCGAAGCGGGTGGCGCCACCACTTCGCCGGCGATGGCCTGGGCCGCGTCGAGCAAGGCGCGATCGCCGTCCGACAATTTGGCGCGGTCGATCTTGCCCAGTTTGGCGCGCACGTCCTCGATCGTGTCGGAGGTCACGGTGGACAGGCTGGAATAGAGCAGGGCGCGCGGATCGCCCTGATTGGTGTTGCCGTCGCGGCCCTGTTCGGCCCGAGCCGCGGCGAAGGCCGACAAGTCGCTCATGCCGTCGATCGCGGCACGGCGAGCGATGCGCAGATAGATCACCTTCTCACGCTCGGCATCCATCATCGAGGTGATGTCCGCCAGCTTGTCCTGGCTGATCGACATGTGCAGCGCGATGACGCCGGAGACAAAGGAGTCGGCGAACTGGCTGGCGTAAGGCGAATAGAGGTAGCGCTCGACATATTGGGTGGAGGCCCGCGCGAACCGTGCCGCGTCGCCTTGCGTGACGGCGATGCCGACCGAGCGCCGTAGCGCCGCTTCCTCGACCAGCGTGCCGGGGCTGAGCAGCTTGGCCTCATCGAGCAATGTGAGTGCGGCCGCCGGCTGGTCCGTGGCAAGCAGCGACCCTTTGACCAGAGCGAGGAATGCGCCGAGATCGCCGGGCAGAGTCATCGGGTCGATCGGCTTCAAGGCTTCGATCGCCTCGCCGGGCCGGCCGTTCAGATAGTCGATCACACCCTTGGCGATGGCAAGGTTCCGTGGGTCGGAGGCGGCCCGCGACACGGCCGCCTCGACGGTCACCGGATTGCCGCCGCTCATGCCGTAGACGAGGAGCGCGCGAAAATTCCTGGCATCCTTGAAATCCTCGGCGTCCGCCGCGCGCAGCCGCGCATCGGTCATCTCGAGCAGCTTGGCCTGCATCGGCATCGCGGCATGATCGCCGGCCGCGATACGGTCCTGGACGAGCTGCAACGAGCGTACCAGCTGATAAGGCTGCAGCGTGTCCTGGGCGAGGCCCGCCGACGGACAAGCCGTGGCCAGCAGCAACAGGCCCATCAGGCGGCTGGTGAGCGCCGCCCGCTTCATCCGCCGGTCGCCATCAGGATCTCGATGCGGCGGTTGGCCGCCGACAGCGGATCAGCGGCATCCTTGGGCTGGCGATCCGCGAAGCCGGCAACCTCGGTGATGCGGCGTTCATCGACGCCGCCACGCACGAGCATGTAATAGGCGGAGTGTGCGCGCGCCGTCGACAGCCGCCAATTGTCGTAGCTGGCACTGCGGAAGGGACGCGCATCGGTGTGGCCGTTGATGCTGATGGTGCCTTTCTGGCTGTTGACGATCCGGCCGATCTTTTCCATCGCCAGTACCAGCTCGCGGCTCGGCACCGCCGAGCCGACCTCGAACATGCCGAAGTCGAGCTGATCGGTGATGGAGATGACGACACCCTTGTCGGTGGCTTCGACCGAGACACCATCATGCAGCTTGTCGCCGGGCTTGAAGGCATCGGCGAGCTGCTGCTTGACGTTGGCGGCCGCCTTCAGCGCGGCGGCGGTCGGAGCCTTGTCCGTCGCCTCCGATTTCGCGGCCTCCTGTTTCGCGGCGTCCGTGCTCGCCTTGGCCACATCCGCGGCCTTGCCGTCTGCGGCCTTGGTGTTGCCCGCCTTGTGATCGCCAGCCTTGCCGTTGTCGGCCGTGACCATAGTCGTGGCGGCGTCCTTGACCTCTCCTGCCAAGGGCTCGAGCGGTGCATCCTTGACGGGCGGCGCCGGCGGCACGGCCTTGACCTTGGCGGCCTCAGTCTCGGCCTGCTTGTCGCCGGGCTTCAGCGGGTCGCCCTCGATGCTGGGACGCTGGGCGCTCGCCTCGGCGCCGGGCGCGGCGACCTGCTGCGACCAGAAGTCCGGTTCGAAGGGATCGCGGTAGGAAGCGCCGCCGGAGGCGCCGGTCGCCGGGCCGGAATTTTGCGCGCCGCCATCGCCCTTCTGGCTGACATTCTGCATGACGCCGGTATCAGTGGCGATCTCCGAGAGAACCGCATAGGGGTCGGCGAACAGATGCTCGTCGGACTGTAGCGACTGTTGCGGCTCCTGCTTGTCCTGTTTGCGGTTGGATGAACCGGCCGCGCCAATGCCGTCCTGTCCCGCCTTGGTTGTCGCTTCCTGCGCGTCGTCGGCCGTCAGCCCGGCCGTGCGCGGTCCATTGCCGAGATCCTTGAGGCCCTTGCGGCTCGACTCGCGGTCGACCAGCTTGACGGGGTTGAAGTAGCTGGCGACGGCCGTCTTGGTCTGTTCGTTGGCGGCATTGATCAGCCACATGACAAGGAAGAAGCACATCATCGCGGTCATGAAGTCGGCGAAGGCGATCTTCCAGACGCCGCCGTGATGACCCTCGTCGTGGTCGTCATGGCCGCGCCGCACGATGATGATCTCGTGCCTGCCATGATCGGCTTCGGCGGCGCTCATGACAGGACCTCGGACAGGGTTGCCGACCATTCGGCCATACGCGTCTCGAACACGGCCTCATCGATGGTGACGGTCAGGTCGAAGCCGGGCGCCTCGATGAAGTCGAGATTTGCGGCGCGGGACCCAAGCGAGGCCTTCAGCGTTTCGAACAAAGAGAGCGGCCCGCGGACGGCGATGCGCACCGCCTCGCCATCTCCCACGGTTTCGCGGATCGCGCTGGCGAGCGCTTCAAGCGAGCGCTGGCGCAGATCCTCGCTGACAACGCCGCCGATGATGCGGGCGACGGTGGCGGCGACAAGATCCGTCACGCGCGCCTCCATGGCGTCGATGCACGACGAGACCGCCTTGCCGACATCGCCGCCAAAACTGTCGAGAAAAGCCTTCGCCTCCTCGGCGTTTGCCTGGCGTTCCGCTTCCAGCGCCGCTTCATGGGCCGCGGCAAGCCGTTCGCCAAGTGCTGCCTCCGCCTGGGCGACCGCTTCGGCGATCAGCGTGCCGATATCGGCAGGCGGTGCCGCCGCCTCGGGCTTTTGCTCGGCGGGCTGCGGCTGGCTGGCACGTTGCGCGCGTGTGCCGAAATCCGGGAGGAGATCGAAGAGGGCTGCGGAGGGCATGGTTTACGCCGCGACTTCCTGGGCCGCCCATTTGCGCAGGATCTGCGCGGTGCGTTCCTCGTTGATGTCGACCATGCGGGCAAGCCGTTCCTGCGGCGCCGGCCTGATCTTCTGCCGCAAATCGTCGAGCGGTGTGGCGCCGGCTCGCGTGCCGGGCAAGGCGCCGATGGCGGCGCCCGCATCGGCGGAGGCGGCTGCCTCCGGCGTGGGCAACGATCGCTGCACTTCATCGAAATTGGGCCCTGCCAAGGCGGGCGTCGCCTTGGCCGTCAGCGCGGCCGCCATCGGCCGCAAGCCGAAGAAGGCGACCAGGAACACCACGACGATGAAGGCGCCGGCATTGATCAGCGTGCCGGCATGCTGGCCGATGGAATCCAGCATTCCGGCCTGCGGGATCGCCTCTCCGTCCAGCCCGTCGATGAACTCCACCGCCGAGACGTCGATGACGTCGCCGCGCTTGTCGTCGAAGCCCGTGGCGGAGCTCACCATTTTCTGGATTTCGGCGACGCGTTTGGCGATCTGTTCGGGCGTCGCATCCTTGCCCAGGATCGTCTTCAGCCGGTCCTGGTTGACGACGACGGCGATCGACATCTTGGTGACGGTATAGCCGTTGGAGACAGTGGCGATCTTCTTGGAGTTGATCTCGTAATTGGTGATCTCCTCCTTGCGGTCGTTCGCCGAGGAAGTCTGCGGACCTTCGGTGCTGGTCGCCTGGGTCTCCGGCAGGTTCTGTTCGACGCTGGCCGGGGTGGAGGCCTGTTTCTGGTTGCTATTCTCGTTGGCGCGCACCGACTGCACCGAGCGTTCGACGCGCGACTCCGGATCGAAGATCGTCTCCTCGGTCTGACGGGTATCGGTGTTGACGTCGGCCTTGACGCTGGCGCGGAAATTGTCCGGGCCGAGATAGGGCGTCAGCGCGCGGCGGATGTTGTCGCCGATCTGCGCCTCCACCGTCTGCTCGACGCCGAGCGTGCGGGCGGCGCTGGTGTTGGAGGGATCATCGCCCGCGGCCAAAAGGTTGCCGTTGGAATCGAGCACCGTCACCTTGTCGGCCGACAGGCCGGGGACGGCGGCGGCGACGAGGTGGCGGATCGACATTGCGCTCTTCTCCGCGTCGATGCCGGCATAGCGGATGACGACCGAGGCGGAGGGCTGCTGTTCGTCGCGGCGGAAATTGGCGCGCTCGGACATGACGATGTGGACGCGTGCCGCCTTGATGCCTGATATGGACTGGATGGTGCGGGCGATCTCGCCCTCGAGCGCGCGCACCCGGGTGATCTGCTGCATAAAGGAGGTGAGACCCATCGCGCCGACATTGTCGAACAGTTCGTAGCCGGCATTGGCGCTGGTCGGCAGGCCCTTTTCGGCAAGCAGCATGCGCGCCTGCGCCGTGGTGCCTGCCGGCACCAGCACGGAGGTTCCGTCGGCGCCGACGTCGAAGCCGATACCGGCCTCGCCCAGCACAAGGCCGATCTGGTTCACGTCGGAGCGGTCGAGCCCGACATAGAGCGTGTCGTAGGCCGGGCGGTTGAGGTAGACCGAGGCAATGCCGATGACGCCCATCACCAGGACAGCGATGCCCGCCAGCATGGCCAGGCGCCTGACGCCAAAGCCGCGAAGATTCGAGATGATGCTCTGGATCTGTTCCGGCACGGTTGAGCGACTCCCAGCATGACTTGTCCGCCGGAACACTAGCCCTCGAAGCTTGTGCGAAAATGAAATCGGGCCGCGCTTGCGGCGCGGCCCGGAATTGCAAGTAGAACTATCCGTCAGCTAGGCCGGACTAGCCGTTCTTGAACAGCGACAGGATCGACTGCGAGGAGCTGTTGGCGATCGACAGCGACTGGATGCCGAGCTGCTGCTGAACCTGCAGCGCCTGGAGGCGGGTCGATTCCTTGTTCATGTCGGCATCGACGAGCTGGCCGACGCCGCGGTCGATGGAGTCCATCAGGCTCTGCGTGAAGGTCTTCTGCAGATCGATGCTGCTTTTGGCCGAACCGAGGATTGTGGCGGAGTCGGTCAGCTGGCTCATGACCTTGTCGATCTTGCCGACCATCTGGGTAATGATGTCGTCGGTCACGCCGGCCGCCGTGATGTCGAGATTGAAGGCCGAGACGTTGTCGATCTTGGTGGCGGTGCTCGCCGCGGCCGCGGTCTGGCCGGCGGTGTTGGCGGCGATGTCCGTGGCGCCGCCGGCGAGTGCTGTCGAATAGGCGTTGTCGTACAGGCTCTGGGCGGCGGCCGTGGAGTAGACCGAGGTCTGACGGTCGAGCGTGCCCTGGTTCTTGACGGCGGTGGAGAGACCGGAATCGAACAGCTTGGTGCTCTCGACATCGATGTCGATCGTGCCGAGCGAGATGGCGCCAGACGAGGAGCGATTGAACGATGAGACGATCTTGGCGTCGGCCTGGACGCCATCGTTGGCAGCGCTGACCTGGGTTGATGTCACAGAGAGGTAATTCGAACCCGAAAAGGTCGCGGCATCGGCAAATGACTTCATCTGCGCCTGAAGGGCCGTGATCTCGGTCTGCGTCTTCGCCTTGTTGGCAGCAGTCTGGCCAATGGTCGAAAGCAGCTTGGTCTTGATCTTGCCAATCGTATCCAGCGCATTGTTCATGCCGGTGTAGGCGGTGTCGACCTTCGAGGCGCCGAGGCCAAGCGCGTCCTGCACCGTCGAGAGCGCCTGGTTGTCGGAGCGCATCGTCGTGGCGATCGACCAGTAGGCGGCGTTGTCGGAGGCCTCGGAGACCCTGTAGCCCGTCGAGATTCGGGACTGCGTCTGCTCGAGCGATTTGTTGGTGGCGTTAAGGCTTTGAAGTGCGGTCAACGCAGCCGCGTTCGTCATGATGCTCGCCAAGAAACTCGCTCCTTTTTCAGGCCGGTCTTTCTCAAAACCGGCGTTGCCCTCGCGAGCCGCTCGACCCGCCCGTGGATTGCCGCCGCCCCGATGGCCGATTCGGCAAACCGTTGTAAGTCATTGGTTAACCATGACTAGCGCGTTATGGTTAACGGCTTGTTAAAAGCCAGCTTTCGAGGGTTAAGAAACGAGGGTTGCGCGGGGCTGGAGCAAACGCAAAACGGGCCGCGCTTTTGGCGCGGCCCGTTTGCCTGTTTTGGTCGGTCGAAAGGGATCAGCCGCGGAAGAGCGACAGGATCGACTGCGACGAGCCGTTGGCGATCGACAGTGCCTGGACGCCGAGCTGCTGCTGAACCTGCAGGGCCTGGAGGCGGGTCGATTCCTTGTTCATGTCGGCGTCGACGAGCTGGCCGACACCGCGATCGATGGAGTCCATCAGGCTCGAGGTGAAGGTCTTCTGCAGGTCGATCGAGCTCTTGGCGGCGCCGAGCTTGGTCGCGGCGTTGGTCATGCCCTTCAGCGCGGCGTCGACGACGTTCATCATCGCCTGGATCTGGGTATCGCTCGCAGCCGTGGTGCCCGAGAAGATCTTCAGGCTGGCGACCGAATAGGTGTCGGTAGCCGCCGCAGCGGCGCCCAGGGTCGGGTTCGAGGCCGCGGCCGCGACGCTGCCGTCGGTGCCGAGGCGGTCGGCGTCGAGGATACCCTTCGACACGCCCGTAGCGGTGCCGGCTTCATACAGCTTGATGCTTTCCACGTTGACGTCGATCGTAGAGATCGAAACCGCGCCGGTGGCGCTGCGGTTGAAGGCCGAAACGATCTTGACGTCGGCCGCGGTCGTGGCGGTCGCGCCGCTGTTGACCGACAGCATGTTGGTGCCGGAGAAGGTGGCGCCGTCGGCATAGGCCTTCAACTGGTTCTGAAGAGCGGCGATTTCGACCTGGGTCTTTTCCTTGGAGGCGTCCGTCTGGCCGTAGGATGCGGTCAGCTTCTGCTGGATCTGGTTGATGGTCGTGATCGCGCTGTCCATGCCGGTGTAGGCGGTGTCGACCTTCGAGGCGCCGAGGCCGAGCGCGTCCGAAACGGTGGACATGGCCGAGTTGTCGGAACGCATCGTGGTGGCGATCGACCAGTAGGCGGCGTTGTCCGAAGCCTGGGAGACGCGGTAACCCGTCGAGATGCGGGCCTGGGTGGTGTCGAGGTTCTTCTGGGTGGCGTTCAAGCTCTGCAGAGCGGTCAACGCCGAAGCGTTGGTCATGATACTGGCCATGGCTACTCGTACCTTGTTTTACAGGGTGTTTTTTGCATACCGGTGTGTCCGGTATGACGGAGCGGCATCATGCCAATGACCGTTGCGTTTGGGTCACCCGCCATCTGCGAGCGACTATGGCGGCGAGTCCCTACCAAAGGACTAAACCGGACGGTTAATCGAAAATAATTCGGAGAAAATTCGATGACGCGACGCGCCGTCCGGTTCCTCGGGCAGGCGGCTTACCATGCCGGGCGCGGAGGATCAGGTGAAAGAGCGCACCAGGCTGCCGACGAGCAGGTTCCAGCCGTCGATCAGGACGAAGAACAGGATCTTGAACGGCAACGACACGACCGTGGGCGGCAGCATCATCATGCCCATCGCCATGGTGATGGTCGCCACGATCAGGTCGATGACCAGGAATGGCAGCACGATCAGGAAGCCGATCTCGAAGCCGCGGCGGATTTCGGAGATCATGAAGGCCGGGACCAGGATGCGCAGGTCGACCGTCTCCTTGGCAACGGTCTGGCCGCGTTCGCGCGCGAGGTCGGCGAAGAGGTCGAAATCCTTGTCGCGCACATTGTGCAGCATGAAGGTGCGGAACGGATCGGAAATCTTCTCGAAGGCCTCGGTCTGGCTGATCTGGTTGTCCATCAACGGCTTGACGCCGGTGTTCCACGCCTGATCGAAGGTCGGCGCCATGACATAGAAGGTCATGAACAGCGACAGCGAAATGAGGATGAGGTTCGCCGGCGTCGATTGCAGGCCGATGCCGGCACGCAGGATCGAGAAGGCGATGACGAAGCGGGTGAAGCTGGTCACCATGATCAGCAGCCCCGGCGCCACCGACAAGACGGTAAGCAGGCCGAACATCTGGATGATGTAACCGACGGTGGCGCCATCGGCCTTGCCGATGCCGCCAAGGTCCAGTTGCTGGGCCGCCGCGACGGAGGTGGCGGCACCGATCAGTGCCGCGGCAAGGAGGAATTTTCTCATTCGAGCAGCAATGTCCTAACGAGAACCTGTTTGACGTGCCCCTGACTGCGGATCGAGGCGCGTTCGTCGAGATCGGCCTTCAGGTGCTGGAAGCCGCTGGCGCCTTCGATCTGGTGCATCTTGAGGGTGCGCACGAAGGCCAGAAGATCCTGCTGGATATCCTCCGCCATCGCCGGCGGCTGTGGAACGTCATAGACCACGGACACTTCCATCCTGATCCAGGTGTCCGCGGGCGAGGCGATGTTGGTGGTGATCGGCGCCAGTGCGACGAGCGTCGGCCCGGTGCCAGGCTGTTTTTCGGCTTCAGGCTGGGGGACCTTGCCCTCATTTTCAGGCGCAACGGGCACCGATGATGGTGCGCCGACGCCCTTGAGGTAACCGCCCGACATCCAGCCCATGCCGATGGCGGCCACGGTAACCATGGCCAGCATGGCACCCTGGACGGCAAGGGAAGGACCCTTGCGAGGCTGAACCTGTTCGACATTGGCCACGGTGCTGCGCTCTCCAATCCCCCAGAAGGCCAAAAACTAGAACGGAAGAACCTGATCGAGGACCTGCTGGCCATATGCCGGCTGCTGGACCTCGCTGACGCGGCCACGGCCGCCATAGGAGATGCGTGCCTCGGCGATGCGTTCATAAGAGATGGTGTTCTCCGCGCCGATATCGGACGGGCGCACCATACCGGCGATGGTGAGCACCCTGAGCTCGTAGTTGACGCGCACTTCCTGTGAACCCCTGATCATCAAATTGCCGTTGGGCAGGACCTCGGTGACCACGGCCGCGACATTGAGCTCCAGGTTTTCGGAGCGCTTGATTTCGCCGTCGGCGTTGGTTTCGGTGCTGGAGCTCAAGCCGGCGTCGCCTTTGCCGCTCGTGCTGTTGCCTTCCCATCCGAGCGTGACGTCATAGCCCAGCTTGCGCGCGGCGGTGCGGCTCCGGTCGTTCTGGTTCTTGAAGTTGGCCTTGTCGTTGAGCTTGATCCTGACGGTCAGGATGTCGCCTTCGCGCAGGGCCCTCGGATCGGTGAACAGCCGGCTCTGGCGGTCGTCCCATAGCGAGAACTTCTTGACCGGGGTGGCGGGCGGCTGGGGATAGCTGTAGGGCGCTACCCCGTCGCTGCCGATGCCGGACCCGACCGGCGACAGCGCCGGTTCCCTGCCGATCTCCTTGAAGTTGGTGCCGCAGCCGGACAAGGCTGCCGCCGCGCACAGGATGAGCATTCTGCGGATCATGACGGATCTACCCTTCGGGCTGCGCTGGCCATGATGCCGGTGAGCGTCGCCGCCGCCTTCTGGTCCATTTCGTTGAGGATGACGCCGGCCTTGCGTGAATCGAGCTTCATCAGGATGGCAGCGGCCAGGTCGGCGTTGACGATCGCCAGGCGTTCGGCCGCCGCGTCAGGCTTCATGCCGGCATAGATCTTGACGACGCTGTCCTCCGCCCGCGCCAGAAACACCTCGCGCCGCTTCAGCCAGCTTTCATATTCGGCCTTCTTTGCATCGAGGGCCTTCATGCGCTCGTCGATGCCGGCCTGGAGCTGTTTCAGCTCTTCCGCCTGCAAGGCATAGCGGCGGTCGCGCGCGGCGTCGGCGATGTTGGAGCAGAAGCGCTCGATCTCGCTCTGGTCCGGCGCTTTCTCCCGCGTCAATTGCAGCGGCGCCACAGCGGGCTGCGCTCCGGGCAGAACCTGGCGGACGGTGTCGTCCGCGCGCGCGCTGCCGAGAGCGGCCAAGGCCATCAGCGCGACCGCAAACAGGATGGCACCGGAGCGGTGTCTTGCACGGGACGGGGGGGAGGAGATCATCGGCATGGCTATTGGAGAACCAGGTCGGCTTGCAGGGCGCCGGCCGACTTGATCCCTTGCAGGATGGCAATGATGCCGTCCGGCTTGACGCCGAGACGATTGAGGCCGGAAACGAGGGTTTGTAGGTCGGGTCCGTCGAGCACGGCGACGCGGGCGTTGGGCCGGCTGGCATCGATGGCGGTGAACGGTTCGACGGCGGTTTCGCCCTTGGAGAAGGGTTCGGGCTGCACGACGCGCGGCGCTTCCGTGATGCGCACCGTGAGCGTGCCGTGGCTGATGGCGACACGCGAGATCTTGACGTCGTTGCCGATGACGATGGTGCCGGTGCGCTCATCGATGACGACGCGGGCCGGCGTGTCGGATTCGACCACCAGATTCTCGATCTCGGCATAGAAGCGGGCCGCCGAGACGCTCTTCGGCCGCCTGATCTGCACCGTGCGGGAATCGCGCTCGGCCGCCACGCGCATGCCGAAGCGCTGGGCGGTATAATCATTGATCGCGTCGGCGATGCGGATGGCGGTCGAAAAATCGGGATTGCGCAATTGCAGCGTCAGAGTCGACTGGTCGTCGAACTCGGCCTTCACCTGCCGCTCGACGATGGCGCCGTTCGGCACCCGTCCGGCGGTCGGCACGCCTTGCGTCAGCTGCTCGGCCTGGCCCTGCGCGGTGAAACCGGAAACGATGACCGCGCCCTGGCCGACGGCGTAGATCTCGCCGTCCGCCGCCTTCAGGGGCGTCATGATCAGCGTGCCGCCGGCAAGCGAGGTGGCGTCGCCCATGGAGGAGACGTCGATGTCGATGCGGGCGCCCGACTGCACATAGGGCGGCATGTTGGCGGTGACGATGACGGCGGCGACGTTCTTGGCGCGCGCGCTGCCGCCTTCGGTGGCGATGCCGAGATTTTCGAGCATGGCGCGGATCGACTGTTCGGTGAACGGCGAGTTGCGCAGGCTGTCGCCGGATCCGGCGAGCCCGATGACGAGGCCGTAGCCGACGAGCTGGTTGTCGCGCGAACTCTGGAGTTGCGCGATGTCCTTGATGCGCGAGGCGACCTGGCCCGGCGGCAGTTGGCTCGGCCCGGGCGAAACGCGGAACATGCGCGTGGTGGTGGCCGGATCATATTCCGGATCGTTGTAGACACCGCCATTCCTGGCGGCGAGTTCGCGCTTGGCCTTTGGCGTCAGGCCGTCGGCCAGCGCCGGCTGCAGGCCAAGCGCCGCCGCGAGCAGAAGGGCAAACGGCCGCATCATGAAGCGCCGACCTGGACGGTGCCGTCGGCCATCACCGTGCCGGAGAGGATCTTGCCGCTGTCGCTGTTGCGAACCTTGATGAAGTCGCCGGCCGAACCCGGCTGCAAGGTCACGGCCGTGGCCGTGATCGTCAGCCCGCCGGCCGCGAAGAAGACCTGGACGGCGGCACCCTGCTCGACAAGCCAGGCCTCGCGGATGGCGGCGGACGGGATGTAGCGACCGGGCAGCAGCGTGCGCTTGGCGATCTTGCCCTGGAGTTCCTCGGAACGGGTCGCCACCGCATCGGGTTTGTGTTTGCCGGCGATGAGGGTGACCTGTTTCAGGGCGGCGAGTTCGATGGTCTCGCCGGGATAGATAACGCGGTTGGGGATCAGCACGACCTCGCCGGCAGGCTGGCTGCTGGCGATCTGGGTGGCAGACTGCCCTGCCGATTGGCTTGCCGAATCCTGGGCGAAAGCCGGCATGCCGCCGCCCACCAGCGCAAGGACCAGCGCGGCGCGGCGGAATGCGGAGCAGGATATCGGCATGGCCATCATCCGTTACCTGATGTTCTTGGAGACGACGGAGGCCATGTCGTCGGCGGCCTGGATGACCTTCGAATTCATCTCATAGGCGCGCTGCGCCGAGATCAGCTCGGTGATTTCCTTGACGGGGTCGACGTTGGAGGCTTCGAGATAGCCTTGCTGGATGGTGGCGAAGCCGGGATCGCCGGGCACGCCGACATTGGCCGGACCCGAAGCCGTCGTTTCCTGGAAGAGATTGTCGCCCAGCGGCGCCAGGCCCGCCTCGTTGGCGAAGTTGACGATCTGGAGCTGACCGAGGTTCTGCAGGTCGGTCTGACCGTCGATGCGGGCAAAGACCTGGCCGGTCTTGTTGACGATGACCTCGACGGCGTCGACCGGCACGGTGATGGCCGGAATGACGCTGGCGCCGTCGACCGTCACCAGCTGGCCGGTGGCGTTGGTGTTGAAGGCGCCGGCGCGCGTGTAGAGCGTGCCGCCATCGGCGCCCTCGATCTGGAACCAGCCCCTGCCGGTGAGCGCCATGTCAAAACTGTTGCCGGTGCTGGTCAGTTCGCCCTGTGTGTGGACGTTGCGCACGGCGGTGGTCTTGACGCCGAGACCGATCGAAACGCCTTCCGGCACCAGCGAGGCGTTGGAGCGGTTGGGCACGCCTTGCGTGCGGTCGACCTGGTAGAGCAGGTCGGAGAATTCGGCACGCGCCCGCTTGTAGCCCGTGGTGTTGATGTTGGCGATGTTGTTGGCGATGACTTCCAGATTTGTCTGCTGGGCGTTCATGCCGGTGGCGGCGATGGCGAGTGCTTTCATGGCCTGCTCCTCAGATACCCATGCGACTGACTTCGAGATAGGCCGAAACGACCTTGTCGCGGATGGCGACGGCGGTTTGCAGCGCCTGCTGGGCGCTCATCACGGCATCGACCACCTGGCGGGTATCGGCATCGCCCTTGAGCGCCTGCAGCGATACCTGCTCGGCATTCTGCAGCGTGTTCACGGTCTTGGAGGCGGCCTGGCCCACCGCTTCGGCGAAAGAGGTTCCGAGGTTGCCCGATGCCGCCGGCGCAACGCCGCCTTGCAGCAGGTCGGTCGTCGTGTCGCCCAGCCCAGGCTTCAGGTTAAGCGCGCCGATGCCGTTGACGATCATTGGTTCCTCATCAGGTCGATGGTCATTGAAATGAGGTCACGCGCCTGCTTCACGACTTGCAGGTTGGCCTCGTAGGAGCGGTTGGCCTCGGTCATGTCGGCCATTTCGATCAGCACGTTGACATTGGGCATCTTGACGTAGCCCTTCTCGTCGGCGGCCTCGTTGCCGGGCTGGAATTCGACGGGAAAGTTGCTCGGGTCGCGGTCGATCGAGTTCACCTCGACCGTGGAACTGCCGGAGGCCCGGTCGAGTTCGGAGACGAAGCTGATGGTCTTGCGGCGATACGGGTCCGCGCCGGGCGTGGTGCCTGTCGACTGGGCGTTGGCGAGGTTTTCAGAAACCACGCGCAGGCGCTCGGACTGGGCACCGAGGCCTGATGCTGCGACTTTGAGGGCTGCGGTCAGTGCGTCCATGATCAGCTCTTCACCGCCATCATCATCATCGAGTGGAATGCCTTGACGATGGCCGTGTTGAGCTCGAAGGAGCGGCGCACCTCGCCGGCCTTGAGAAGCTGGTCTTCAAGCATGACCGTGTTCTTGGACGGCATGATCACGCCGTCGTCTTCCTGCGGCTTGATGGAGAAGCCGGCATTGGTCGCCGCGTTGCCGAGATGGCCGGGCTCGGTGATCTGGAGCGACACGGCGGTGCGGTCGAGCACCTTCTCGAACGGCTCGACGTCGTTTGCCGTGTAGCCCGGCGTGTTGGCATTGGCGATGTTGCCGGCGACCGCCGACTGACGCACCGACAGCCACTGCGCTTGCTTGGCGGCGAGATCGAAAAGGGAAACGGGCTCCATGGGAATCTCCGGGCATGTGCTCGAAGACTAGGCCGTCAGTCTTGCGCGGACCTTGCGGATGGTCGGCCTTACCGGGAAAGCTCGATCACCTGGTTGGCGCTGGTGAGCATGACCCATTTGCCATTGCGCTGCTCGATCGCCGATACCTTGCTGGAATCCGGCAGCGTCGAACCGCGCTGGACCATCCACAGGCCGGTGTCGTCCTCGATCATGGCCCGGCCGTTGGCGACATGGACCATGCGAAACTTCGCGATGTCGGCGGGGAAGGGCTGGTCGCCGGGCGGCTCCGATTTGGAATCGTCCTGCACCGTGCCGGTGGCAAACAGGTCGACACCGGCGTTGGGAACGTCCTTGGCGGTCAGTGGCGCGCTTCGCTCGGCGACCACGCCGCCGCCCGCACGTCCCGAATTGGTGCCTGTGCCGCCGAACTTGATCGCCTGCACGCCGAACTGGTCCTGATTGAAGAAGATGTACCAGGGAAACAGGGCGCAGATCAGGCCAAGGGTGACGCCGAGGGCGGCGATGACAAGATCGCTGCGCCGGTCCGCCTTCTTTCTCAATCTCGGAAATTGCGCCTTTGGCGGTTGCGGCCATTCGGCGGCGGAAAAAAGGTCTTCGATCAGCGTTTCACGGCTTGCCTGGGTGATCTCGGGAGCGCTGACACCGGGAACGATGGGCATTGAGGAATGGGAAGGCCGGACCAGAACGGGTTCGGATCTCGGCAGAGCCGGTTTGACGGCCCTGGCCAGAACAGCCGCGGTCCTGGCGGCAATGGCGCTGGCGACATTTGCCTTGGCGAGCCTGGCCTCCTCCGCCCGAGCCTGCTCGGCGGCGTTCGCCTCGGCGATCATCTCGTTCAGGAGGCGCTCGGTGTACTGGCGTTCAGTCTCCTGGTTCGGCATTCTGCTTTCCCTTGAGATGGCGGGCAAGGTCGGAGAACGGATCGGCGGACGGACGGTCCCTGGGCGATTGCGTCAGCGCCTCATAGATCACGGGCACCTGGCGCACGGCCATGTCGAGTTCGGCGTCGACGCCGCCCTGATAGGCGCCGAGCAGGCGGATGTCGCGCGTGTCCTCGAAGCGGGAGATCATCGATTTCAGCCGCGTCACCAGGGCTCGCTGTTCGACGCTCCAGGCCTTGCCGGCCAGCCGCGATATGGACGACAGCGGATTGACGGGCGGATAGCGGCCCTGTTCGGCGATCGCGCGGTCGAGCACGACATGGCCATCGAGGATGCCGCGTACGGAATCGGCGACCGGATCATTGTGGTCGTCGCCATCGACCAGCACGGAAATGATGGCGGTGATCGAGCCTTTGCCTTCGGCCCCGGGTCCGGCGCGTTCCAACAGCTTGGGCAGTTCGGTGAAGACCGAGGCGGGATAGCCGCGCGCGACCGGCGGCTCGCCCGTTCCCGTCGCCACCTCGCGCAGCGCGTGCGCGAAGCGGGTGATCGAATCGAGCACCAGAAGCACACGCTGGCCCTGGTCGCGAAAATGTTCGGCCACGCGCATGGCGGTGTCGGGCGCGCGCCGGCGCATCATGGCGCTCTCGTCGCTGGTGGCGACGACGGCGACGGTCTTGGCCATGCTGTCGCCGATCGTGTCCTCGAGGAATTCGCGAACCTCGCGGCCGCGTTCACCGATCAGCGCCACGACGACGGTGTCGAACGCGTCGGCGCCGGCGAGCATGGCAAGCAGCGTCGACTTGCCGACGCCGGAGCCGGCGAAGACGCCCATGCGCTGGCCGAAGCACAGCGGCGTGAAGATGTCGATGACCTTGACGCCGGTCATGAAGGCGGTGCCGACGCGCTGCCGCGCCATGGCGCCGGGTGTCGCGCCGGCCGCCGACACGTCGGCGCCCCTGACCAGAGGCGGACCGCCATCGATCGCCCGGGTGAGCGCGTCGATGGCGCGGCCGCGCCACGAGGCGTGCGGCGCAACCGCCAGCGGCCCCCTGCGGAACACGGCATCGCCGATGCCGGCGTCGGCGCTGCGCTCGAAGGGGGCGATCACAATCTCGTCGCGGCTGATCTTGACGATCTCGCCGCGGCGCGTGCCGGCCTGGCCGCGCTGCTCGACAATGTCGCCGAGCCTGGCGAAGTCGGACAGGCCGCGTACCTTGTAATGCGTCGATGTGACTTCGGTGACAAGGCCGCCGCGCTTGACCAGCCCGTCGCCGTCGCCGAAGCGCCTGATAACCCGCTCCAACGCGGCAAGCCGATGCTCCGGCGCCGGCTGGAGCTGTCTTTCGGGTGCGCGAATGGATGGCTGCTCCGGCGACATGCTACGACTTCGAGCCGAGCGTCTTTATCGCCTCGTCGGAGGAGGAATCGGTCTGCCGCATCAGCGCGGCGGTGTTCTCGAAGGCGCGCTGGACCATGATCAACCGCGTCATTTCCAGCACCGGATTGACGTTGGATTCCTCGACGAAACCCTGGGCGACGCCGATGTCGGAGCGGTCGGTGACCGGCTCGGGCGTGCGTGCTGGCACAATGCCGGAATTGCCGTAGCGCACGAAGTTCTCGCCCGGGTCGAAATTGTAGAGGCCGATCGAGCCGACGAGCTGGTCGTTCTGGCGCAGCGAGCCGTCGGAGCCAGCCTTGGGCGGACCGTTGCGGGGATCGAGCTGGATCGGCGCGCCGCCGGCGTCGAGCACCGGGTGGCCCTCCACCGACATCAGCTCACCATTCTCGTTCATAGAGAAGCGGCCGTCGCGGGTCATGACGGTGCCGGCCGGCGTGTCGATGGCGAACCAGGCGTCGCCCTGGATGGCGAAATCGAACGGGTTGCCGGTCTCGGTCATGGCGCCGTGGGCTCCAGACAGAAAGGTCTTGCCGGAGGAGGCGAACGAAACCGATTTCTGCCCGGTACCCGACACCACGTCCTCGAACTTCACGCCGGTGGCGCGAAAGCCGACGGTGTTGGCGTTGGCGACATTGTCGGCGATCGTGTCGAGCCGGCGCTCGAGGGCCATCTGCGCGGAGAGGGCAACGTAGAGACTGTCTCGCATGATCAGAACTTCAATTTCTGCATGGCCATCATCAGGTCGGTGGATATGCCCGATGTGACCGGTTTGGCGAAAAGCACGCTGATCGATGTCACCGCCGGCGAGGTCGGGTTGTTGATCTCGTACATGCTGGTGAAGCGGGTCAGGAATTTGTTCAGTTTCACGGGGTCGGTGAAATCCGAGAGGTCGAGCTTCTGCTCGAACAGCTGCGCCTGCTTGTCGATGTCGGCGGTGGCGAAGGAATCGGGCAGTCCGAGCGCGGTGCGCACCACGCTGGCGAGCGCGGTGTCGGCCAGCACGTCGTACCAGCTGGTGATGTCAGGCGCCTTGCGGTTGAAATAGAGCGCCAGCCGCACGCCTTCATTGGTCTTGCCGGCATCCTCCTCCAGCGTTTGGCGCATGTACTTGTCGACGGTCGGCTGCTGCGCGGCATTGATGGTGGTGGCGGCCTCGCCGTATTGTTCGAAGTTGAAGGCGGTGGCGAGCCCGGCATAGGCCTTGTTCGCCATCTTGTTGGCGACGCTGTCGGCGTCGCGAACGCCGCCGGCCAAGACGCTGCGGATGAGATCCTTGCTTTCCGTCGCCGGATCGAGTCCGTAAGCCGACAGCGCATAATTGTACAAGCGGCTGTTGGCCATCAGGTCGTCGATGGATTTCACGTTGGTGACGTTCGCAAGGTAGTAGGCGGTCTCCGACTTGATGGCATCCGCGTTGGGCGGGATCAAGCCAAGCGTCGACCCCGTGGTGTAGATCTTCGGCGTGTCTTTCAGCACCTCGTCGCGCGACGTTGTCTGGTCGCCATATTGGGCAAAGTTGAACGCCGTGACGAAGTTGGCGTAGCGTTTGTCCGTCAGCTTGTTTGCCGGGCTGTTCGGATCGCTGACGCCTCCCGCCAGCATCGTGCTGATCTGCAACGGCGTTTCGGTCGATGCATCCAATCCATAGGAAGCCATGGCGAAGGTGAGCAGCCGCTTGTCCGCCATGAGGTCGTCGATCGACTTCGCCTTGGAGATGTTTGCCGCGTAATAGTCCGCCTCGCCCTTGATATATTCGGCGCTCGGCTCGACCAATTTCAGTCCGGTTCCGGCCACATATCCTTGCGGCACCGCCTGCTGGACGGCATCGCGCGTGGTCGTCTGGTCGCCATACTGGGCGAAGTCAAAGGCCGAGACAAAGTTGGCGTAGCTCTTGTCGGTCAGTTTGTTGGCGGGACTGTTGGGGTCGCTGACGCCACCTTCGAGCATCGCCCTGACGGTTGCGGCCGGTTCGGTCTCCGCGTCCAGGCCGAACGCGGCCATCGCGTATGTCAGCAGACGGCTGTTGCCCATCAGGTCGTCGATCGACTTAACCTTGGAGATGTTGGTGACGTAGTAAGAGGTTTCGCTCTGGTAGTAAGCGAGCCCCGTTTGCGAGGCGCCGATCTGGACCTGCAGCGCATAGTTGCCCGTGACCAGTTGCTGGGCCTTGTTGTAGATGGTCGCATTGGCGCCGTTGGCGGCGAAGTTGAAGGCGCTGACAAACGCGGCGTAGCGCTTGTCGGTCAGCTTGTTGGCGAAACTGTCGGGATCGGTGACGCCTTCCTTGAGCGCCTTGACCATGAACGCCTTGGCGTAGGCCATGTCCTCGAGCCCGTAGGCCTTCATGGCGTATTTGAACAGCCGGTCATTCTTGACGAAATCGTCGATCGATTTCACCTTGGTGATGTTGGCCAGATAATATTGCGTCTCGCGATCGACCGTCGGCTGTTGCTCGATGCGGTCGATCGACTTGTTGATGTCTTTGGTGATCAACTGGTAGCTGGTATAGGTACTGAGCAAGTGCACGCCTCCGGCCGAAGCTATGCCAGCACAATAAGCCCACTTCCTTGCGCGAAACTGAATCGCGTCCAGCGTTCGGATTCAAGCCTCACACAAGGCACGGGGACTATCCCTTGCTCGACGTGAAATGCGGAAGGACCGGTCGTGGGCATTCTGATTGGACTTGTGGTGACGCTCGGCTGCGTCCTCGGCGGCTTCATGGCCATGGGCGGGCATCTGCACGTGCTGGTCCAGCCGTGGGAAGCCGTGGTCATCTGCGGCGCGGCGCTCGGCACCTTCCTGGTCGCCAATCCGATGAAGACGGTCAAGGATACCGGCAGGGGTATCCTGGAAGCCTTCAAACAGGCGGTGCCGAAGGAGCAGGACTATCTGGAAACGCTCGGCGTGCTGCACAGCCTGATGCGCGAGCTGCGCTCCAAGTCGCGCAGCGAGGTCGAGGCGCATATCGACAATCCGGAGGAGTCGGCGATCTTCCAGGCCTTTCCGACCGTGCTCAAGAACCACGACCTGATGAATTTCATCTGCGACTACTGCCGCATCATCATCATCGGCAATGCCCGTTCGCACGAGATCGAGGCGCTGATGGACGAGGAAATCCAGACCATCAAGTCCGACAAGATGAAGGCCTATCACGCGCTGGTCGCGGTCGGCGACGGCTTGCCGGCGCTGGGCATCGTCGCGGCCGTGCTCGGCGTGGTCAAGGCGATGGGCGCGCTTGACCAGTCGCCGGAAATTCTCGGCGGCCTGATCGGCGCCGCGCTGGTCGGCACCTTCCTCGGCATCTTCCTGTCCTATGCCGTGGTCGGACCCGTCGCCACCAAGATCAAGACGGTGCGCGAGAAGAAGAACCGCCTCTACATCATCGTCAAGCAGACGCTGCTGGCCTATATGAACGGCGCCCTGCCGCAGGTGGCGATCGAGTTCGGCCGCAAGACCATCTCCTCCTATGAGCGGCCGACCATCGATGCCGTCGAGCAAAGCACGATGAACACCGGCACCGCCGAGAAGAAGGCCGCTTGAGCGATGCGCGACAGATCGGTGCCAACGCGGCCATGACCAGTCCGGGCAGTCCCGCGCAAGCGCGCTCGCTGATCATCGAGCGTCTGGTCGGCGACAGCGGCGAGGCCGACCAGGTCATCGACGCCGGCCGCGCCATGGCCGAACGCGCCGTGCCGCTGCTGCAGAAGGCGCTCTCGAGCGAGCTTGGCGCTCCCGTGATCGTCGACCTCAGGGCCGTGGAGGTCAGCCGTGTCCCCGAGGCGCGGTCGCGCGCCGGCGAGACCTTCGCCATGACCGTGGTCGGCTCGCAGGCGTCCTCGGACGCGATGACGCTCGTCATCGATGCTCCGGCGATCGCGATCATCGTCTCGACGCTGTTCGGCGGCGACCCGGATATGCCGGTGTCGCCGATCGAGCGCGACCTGTCGTCGATCGAGGCCGATGTCTCTACCATGGTGTTCCAGGAGGTGGCGCAGGCGCTGAACGGATCGGGGCGCCGCTCGCTCGAACTGCGGCTGCCGGTACCGCGCGCCATGTCGGGCATCGAGGCCAGGCGGCACGTCTTGCGCGACGGTGCCGCGATCCGCATCGTCCTCGGTATTTCGACGTCGGTCGACAGCGGCTCGATCACGGTGACCATGCCGCAGCGTATCGTGCTGGCCGGCCGTGACGGCACGGCCGGCGTTGGCGAGGACGATCCCGGCGCCAGTTGGCGGGCGCGCTTTTCGGAAGAGGTGATGCGCTCGACCGTGGCGCTCGAAGCGACCATGCCGCTGACGCGGCTGACGCTTGGAGATCTCGCCAAACTCGAAGTGGGCCAGGTCATCGATTTCGACGAGACGGCGCAATCACGGGCTCGCCTCGGCGCGCGCGGCCAGACGCTGTTCGTATGCGAGTTCGGCAAACTGGGGCAGAATTACACCGTCCGAATCAGGCATCCTTTCGATGCCGGGCAGGATTTCATCGATGGGCTCATGCCGGCCGGTGCCGGGCGCGCCTGAGCTTTTGGAGACGACGCATGGCCAAGACCAAGGTAGAAGCAGAGCCCGACCAGCCGGACGAGCAGCTCGATCGCGCCATCGAGGAATTGCGCGGGGTCCTGCACGAAGAAGAGCAGCGCCCCGAGATGGCGGCCAGGGCCGCGGCATCGGCAAATTCAAGCGTCATCATGAACATCCCCGTCGATGTCCAGATCATCCTCGGCAGCACCGAGATGGCGGTCGCCGATCTGATGGCGCTGCAGAAGGGGTCGACGGTCGCGCTCAACCGCCGCATCGGCGAGCCGGTCGATGTCGTGGTGAACGGCCGCAAAATAGCACGTGGCGAGATCACCGTGCTCGAAAGCGACCCTTCGCGCTTCGGCATCAGGCTGACCGAGATCATCGCCGGCACGAAGGGCGCCTAGACATGGATCGCGGAGCTCGCCGGTGGCAGCGGAGGCGCAAGGCATGACGACGCCGCTGACGACCCTGACGCGCGCGCAGAAGGCGGCCGCCATATTGGTGGCGATGGGCAAGCCGTCCGCCAGCCGCCTGTTGAAATTCTTCAAGCAGGAAGAGCTGAAGGCGCTGATCGAGGGCGCCCGGCTGCTCCGGACCATTCCGCAGAGCGATCTCGAGCGCATCGTCGCCGAATTCGAGGCCGAGTTCACCGAGGGAGCGGGGCTGCTCGATTCCGCCGACAGGATGGACACGATCCTCAACGAGTCTCTTTCGCCCGAAGAGATGAGCGCCATCATGGGCAACAAGAAGCCGGAGGCCGCACCCGAAGGGCCGCCGCCGATCTGGCCCGACCTCGAAAAGCTCGAACCGTCGCGGCTGGGCGCCTTCCTGGCGGGCGAACATCCGCAGACGGCGGCCATGGTGCTGTCGAAGCTGGCGCCGCAGGCGGCCGCGAGCGTGCTTTTGACGCTGACCAAGCCGATGCGCGGCGAAATCATCAAGCGCATGGTCACGATGGCCAATGTGCCGCCCGCCGCCACCAGGATCGTCGAGAACCGGCTGCGCGCCAGCGTGCTGTCGGATACTTCGACCAAGGACACGTCGGCCGGGCAGGCGCGCGTCGCCAGTGTGCTCAACGAGCTGGAGAAGCCCCTGCTCGAAGAGGTCATGCAGGATCTCGAAGCCGCCGGCACGCCCGACCTCGACGGTGTGCGGGCCCGGCTGTTCGCGTTCGACGACCTGCCGCTGCTCACCCAGAAGGCGCGCGTGCTTTTGTTCGACGGGCTGTCGACCGAGCTTGTCACACTGGCACTGCGCGGCACGTCGGCGGCACTGGCCGAAGCGGTGCTGTCGGCGATCGGTGCGCGCTCGCGGCGCATGATCGAGGCCGAACTCGGGCAAGGGTCGGAGGGCGTCCCCGCCGCCGACATCATGGCGGCCCGCAAGACGATCGTGACGACGACCATCCGGCTGTCGCGCGAAGGCGCATTCGAACTTCCCTCGACGCAGAACGCCGCCTAAGGCATGGCCGAAGCCGTCGACAAGGACTCGAAAACCGAAGAGGCGACGGAAAAGAAGATCCGTGACACCGTCGAACAGGGCAAGTTGCCCCATTCGAGGGAAACCGCGATCCTGGCCTCCTTTGTCGCCATACTCGTGTTCACGGTCTTTTATGCCAAGGACGCCATCGTCGAGCTCGGCATGTTCCTGTCGATGTTCCTGGAGAAGCCCGAGGCCTGGCCGATGGACACCGAGACCGATGTCATCGAGCTCTACAAGATCGTCATGCTGGAAGTGGGCCGTGCCGTCGTCAGCCTGCTGGTGCTGCTGACGGTCGCCGGCATCGGCGCCTCGGTGCTGCAGAACATGCCGCAATTCGTCGGCGAGCGGATCAGGCCGCAGATGTCGCGCATATCGATCGTCAAGGGCTGGAACCGGATGTTCGGCGCCCAGGGCTGGGTCGAGTTCCTGAAATCCATTGCAAAAGTCGGTTTCGCTATCACCGTGCTCACCTTCACGCTGTCGGAGGATCACCGCAAGCTGCTTGCCGGGATGATCACCAATCCGGTCGCTTTCGGCCTCGTCATCCGCGGCATCGCCGTCGACATCCTGGTGGCGATCGTCTTCGTCATGGGACTGATCGCGGCGATCGACATCGTCTGGTCGCGCTTCCACTGGAAGCAGGATCTGCGCATGAGCAAGCAGGAGGTCAAGGACGAGTTCAAGCAGTCCGAGGGCGACCCGATCGTCAAATCGCGTCTGCGTTCGCTGGCCCGCGACCGGGCGCGCAAGCGGATGATGACGGCGGTGCCGCGCGCGACGCTTGTTATCGCCAACCCCACCCACTTCTCGATCGCGCTGAAATATGTGCGCGACGAGGATTCGGCGCCACTCGTCGTGGCCAAGGGGCAGGATCTCGTGGCGCTCAAGATTCGCGAGATCGCCAAGGAGCATAACATCCCGATCTTCGAGGACGTGGCGCTCGCCCGCTCCATGTACAAGCAAGTTTCGGTCGATAATGTGATCCCGTCACAATTCTACCAGGCCGTCGCCGAACTGGTGCGGATCGTCTACTCGAAAAAGGCTGAGCGCAGACAGATTTCATGAACCGCCAACCGCACGCAAAATCCCGCGAGATCATCGTCGCCAGCGCCATCGAGCAGGTGGTGGTGGAACTCAGGCTGATCGACGTCGCCGACTATATCGCCTTCATCCGGCTGGAGCATTTCGCCTGCCTGTCGGACCTGGTCGATTCAGCGGCCGAGCTGTTCTTCAAGCCGGGTACGCTGAGGCTCGGCCATGGCGGCGAGGCGCATGTCGACTGGAGCGGCAGCCCGCGCATCGTGCTCGACCTGGAGCTCAGGCCGCCCGGCGTGACCGTCTATTTCCAGCTGACGCTGAGCGAGACCGGCAACACGGTCGCGGTCAACTACGTGTCGTTCGAAAAGCCCGGCGAAGATCCCGAGCACAATACGGCGCTGCTGGAAGCGGTGGTCGAAGAGGCTCGTATCCGCAAGGTCGAACCGCTGGCCTTCTGAGGTCTGTCGATATTCAGGTGAGGCCGGCCTGCAAATGGCAACTCCCTGCGCTTCCGGTGCTCACGTACGAAAAGTACGCTCCGCTCCGGTTCTCGGAAGCCACCATTTTCGACTCGGCCTGACCTGAATCTCAACAGACCTTGAGAGGCTCATCTTTTTATTACTCGATCAACCCCAGCCGCAGCGCCTTGGCGACCGCCTGGTTGCGGTTGACGGCGTTGAGCTTCTGGGTCGACTGGGTGAGGTACTGGTTGGCGGTGTGCACCGACAGTTTCAGGAGCCGCGCGATCTCCTCGCTGGTGTTGCCGTTGGCGGTCAGCTTCAGGCATTCGAGTTCGCGCTTGGAGATCGAGCGCATTCTGCCGGCGTCGCCCGGACGCATGCGCGCGACGGCGGCGAACAGCGAGAAGCAGCGAGCGTGGATCTCGTAGAGCGCATCCTGCGGCAGCGCGATCTCCGATCCGAGGAAGACGACGAGACCGCATTGTCCGCGATCGGCATGGACAGGAAAGGCAATGCCGCTCGAACCGGGTGTCAGCGGCGCCATCTGCCCGGTCCAGGCGAGATTGCCGAACATGTCGGCCATGGCCGCCACGCCATCATCCGTCCACCAGCGCGGCTCGGTCGAAATCCGGCTATGGCGCACGATCTCCTCGCCATTGGCGCCTGCGATGAACTTCGTCGCCACCGCGATGCCGGGATAGTCGGAATCAAAGCACGGGACCAGCCGCGCGCGTTCGGGCGACGGGCTGACGAAGAACAGGCCAAAGGCCGAGGCGTTGATGTCGACCGATATCCAGCGGCAGCGGCGCACGGCATCGGGAATGGTGACGGCGTGATGGGTTTCGGATCCCAATGAGAAGGCGCCGAACGGGCTGCGCTGCTCGTTGAAAAGGGCTTCCGCGGCGTCCTTGATGTCGGCGTGTTTCATATGATGCCACTCCTGATCGCCGTGGCGATGGCCATCGCACGGTTCGAGGCCGCGAATTTCTGGATGGCGTGGGTGATGTAGCTGTTGACGGTGTTGGAGGAGACGCCGAGGATAACCGCCACCTCGTCGGTGGTCTTGCCTTCCGAGACCCAGAACAGGCATTCACGCTCGCGATCCGACAGCGGATCCTGCATGGCCGCGGCCGCGATCAACTGCGGAATGTGCGAGAGCGCGTAGCAGCATTTCAGCTGCGCCTTCATCAGCGCGGGCTGGTCGATCCGGCCGGCGGCCGCCGCCGAGAACAAGGCGAACAGGCGCTGGCGGCCGACATTCAGCCGCAATGAATAGATTTCGGCATGGCCGAGTACGTCGAGGAGCCGGGCCTCTTCACCCGAGACCAGTCCGTCGGAATCCGGCGCCTGGGCCGCCACCAGCGGTGTCGGGCGGATACCGGGCGCCGCGGTGAGGGGGCCCTGGGCGAGGCCGGCGATCAGCCGTTTGCCGATCAGTTCGATGGCGTCGAAGATCCAGTTCGAGGAAACGATGCGCGCATCGTTGCGGTCCTGGTCATGGACGATGGCGACCAGCATGTAGCTGTCGGCGCCGATCTCGGCGGTCAGCTCCATGAAGAAGGAGGTGAGATCACCGCGCGACGTCAGGCGCGAGCCCAATGTGTCGGATTGTAGAGGCGCGGCGGGACTGCTCATCTGCTGCTTTTGGCCGGAATCGATTCTGATGTCCGGTTGCTGGAGAGCCAGCCGCCGAACTCGAAAACGCGTTACTTTTACGAGACACACACGAGGCGCGGGGCCGCGCCCAATCAGACGGAATCCATTCAGGGAACGCGAAGACGTCCGCGTCTGGCGCCGGAAAAAGTCCGGAACGTGAGACTTTGGGTGGTCGCCGCGCCCCCCGAGGACCGGCTGATTCGGGTCTAATCTACCCGCAGATGAATCCGACATCAAACGCGATTTGACAAAATCGAATCCGGCGGACTCGATACGCGACTCAGGGGTCGTTTTCCGCGCCTTTCCATGGGCAGAGACGTCGAGCCGCATAGGGTGGCCACAGCATTTGCGATGGGCTCATTGGGTATCGGTGGACGCAAAAAAGGGCGGCTGACGCCACCCTCTTTGGTCTTCGCGCAGACGGCCGCGTTCCCTTGCGGCGATCTAGCGATCCTCGAAACCGGTCAGCACGCCGACGGCATTGATGCCGATCTCCTCGACGGCATAGCCGCCTTCCTGGACAAACAGCGTCGGCAAGCCGAGCTTGGCAATGCGCCGGCCGATCTTGGGATAGTCGAGGCTTTTCAGCTTGAACTGGCTGATCGGGTCCTTCTCGAAAGTATCGACGCCGAGCGACACGACGACGATGTCGGGCGCGTAGGCTGCAAGCTTGGCGCAGGCGTCTTCCAGGGCGGCGTTCCAGGCGTCCCAGCCGGTGCCGAAGGGCATGGGATAGTTGATGTTGAAGCCTTCACCGGAGCCCGCGCCGCGCTCGTCGGCATGGCCGAGGAAGAACGGGTATTCCACCATTGGATCGCCGTGCAGATTGAGAACCTGCACGTCGGCGCGGTCGTAGAAGATCTCCTGCGTGCCATTGCCGTGGTGATAATCGACGTCGAGGATGGCGACGCGTTTGGCGCCCTGGTCGAGGAACCATTGCGCGGCAACGGCCGCGTTGTTGATGTAGCAATAGCCGCCCATGAAGCCGGCGCCGGCATGGTGGCCAGGCGGGCGGCAGAGCGCGAAGGCCGATCTCTCACCGCCCTTGACCAGACCGGCGGCGGTCAGCGCGACCTCGTAGGAGGATTTGATCGCGGCCCAGGTGCCTTCGACGAAGGTGGCGCCGCCGTCGAAGGAATAATAGCCGAGCAGGGCGTCGATGCGCTTGGGCGGCACGTCGCCGCGCAGGCCACGCGTCGGCCAGGTGAAGGGCATGGCCGTGCCCGTGTGGCCCTCGGCGACCCATTGTGGCCAGACGGTCGGCAGGAAGTCGATGTAGTCGGCCCTGTGAACGCGCTTGGCGGCGGCAAGGTCGTGCTCGACCGGCGCGATAACAGGTCCGAGCTTCTCGCTTTCGACCCGCGCCTTGATGAACTCCGCGCGCGAGGGTTTTTCGAACCCGGGCACGATCGCCGAGGTGACCAGTTCCATCTGGCCGGCATGACCGGCGTGAAGCGGCGAATAGACAGTCTTCATGAAATTCCTCTCGATGTGCGAAATCAGCCTAGATTGAGATAGGGGCTCACCAGAGCCAGCCACATGGCTTCGACATCGTCCTCGATGAGGTCGAATGTCCTGCGATCTCTCTTCAGTCCGACCAGCCGGCAGGCGTGCCCGACCTCCATCATCACCAGGCCGAGCCGTTTGGCGGTCTTGTCTTCGAGAGCCGGATTCACATGCCGCAGCCAGGCGGCGTAAAGCGCGATGATCTGCTCGTCATATTCGTCCTGGATAGGCCTGAGATCGGCATTGCCTGAAATGGCCTCGATCACCGGCATCAGGGTCGCGTTCTCGAGATAGATACTGGACGTGTCGATGAAGAGCTTGCGTACCTCGCGCCGGAATTCTTCACGGTTGGTGGGCCGAGGGACCTTTATGCGCTTCTCGATCACCTCGGGAAAGGAGGACAGCCAGCGCCGGGCGAGGTCCAGAAGGATGGCTTCCTTGTTGGGAAAGTACTGGTAGACCGAACCGACAGACAAGCCCGCGCGCTGCGCGATGGCGAGCGTCGTCGGCGTCCTGGTTCCTTGCTCTCGCGTCAAGATCAGCGCCGCGTCGAGAATCCGGTCGACAACCTTGCTCGAGCGTTGCTGCCGCGGCTGCTTGCGCGGCTCGAGCGCTATCCTGGTTTTGCGGTCGAGACTGCGCTTCACGGGTTGATGTCCTCGTTCCCCGCCTGGTCCCAAGAGAGGCGGAGCGTGCTGTCCACAATACATTCCAAATCCGGCATGTTGACAAACGCGAATAATCAGTCGCATTCTTTATCCACACTGTCTCTTGGGATAACAAGGGGAATTTCAAAGACAGTGCGCCGGCATCAAATTTGTCCGACAGCGCCGCTCCATGGTGCGGCGGGTCGTTGGACACGAGCTTTTCCGGTCTCCAGTCAGTCGTCAAAAGCGCGGAGTCGCGATGTCGGTCACGGGTGCGGGTAGTGCGGATCTGATCGTTCTCAACGGTCGCGTGCTGACCATGGACGATGATAATCCCGTCGCCGAAGCCGTTGCCGTCAAGGATGGCTCCATCATCGCCATTGGCGGTCGCGCAGCCATCGAAGAATTCAAGGGATCAGCCACCAACGTCATCGACGCGCATGGCGGATCGGTCCTGCCCGGCTTCATCGAAGCCCATATGCATCTGTTTTCGGGCGCCGCCGAGCTTGCCCATCTGCAACTGGCGGGCGTGCACGGGTTCGAGGCGCTGCAGAAGGCGATCCGCGACTATGCAACGACACGTCCCGACGCGCGGATGCTGGTCGGGCAGGGCGTCGACTACACGGTGCTCGACGACGTGCGGATGACGCGCCACCATCTCGACGCGATCCTGCCGGACCGGCCTTTCGTCATGGCGGCTCCCGACCACCACACGATGTGGGCCAACACCAAAGCGCTGGAAATGGCTGATATTCTGCATGGGCGCACGCTTGGGCCGGGTAATGAGATCGTCATGGGGGATGACGGCCTGGCAGAAGGCGAGTTGCGCGAGGGCGAAGCGTTCGGCCCGGTGCTCGACCTTGCCGGCGAAAGCCGTGTGCGGCTGGGGCTGGCGACCGGCGGCGAGCCGGAGCCGCTGCCGACGGCGGAAGAACGCGCCTTCGACCGCGACATCATGCGGCGTGGGCTTGCCTGGTGCGCGCGACACGGCATCACTTCGATCCAGAACATGGACGGCAACCTCTACCAGCTCGAACTGCTGGCCGAGATCGAGGCCGAGGAAGGGCTGCCCTGCCGCGTGCAGATTCCCTTCCACTACAAGAATTTCATGACGCTCGACATGCTCGACAAGGCGTCCGTCATGGCCGAACGCTACGACAGTGAATGGCTGTCGTCGGGCATGGTCAAGGTGTTCTATGACGGGGTGCTCGACTCCTGGACGGCGGTCATGATCGAGCCTTATGCCGATCGTCCCGACTGGGTCGGCGAGCCATTGTTCACGCCGCGGCAGTTCATCGATCTGGCGGTCGCCATCGACAAACGCGGGCTGCAGATCGCCGTGCACGCGATTGGCGACGGCGCGGTGCGTGCCGTGCTCGACGGCTATGAGGCGGCTGAGAAGGCCAACGGCAAGCGCGACAGCCGGCACCGGGTCGAACATATCGAGGTCACCACCAGCGCCGATGTGCCGCGCTTTGCCGAACTCGGCGTCATCGCTTCCATGCAGCCGCCGCATCCGCCCGGCGCCATGGATTTCCCCCTGGAGCCGACCGTGTCGCGGATCGGGCCTGCGCGCTGGCCGCTCAGCTACGCCTGGCGCACCTTGAAGAACGCCGGCGCGCATGTCGTGTTCGCGTCGGACTGGCCGGTGTCGCCGATCGACCCGATCCTGGGCATTCAGGCGGCAGTGCTGCGCAAGCCGTGGGCAGAAAACGATCCCGACCAGAGCTTCTCGCTGCATGAATCGATTGCCGCCTACACGGTCGAAGGCGCCTATGCCGAATTCGCCGAGCACCGCAAGGGCATGGTGAAACCGGGCTATTTGGCGGATCTGGTGGTGCTGTCGGCCGATATCGAGAAGACGGCGCCGGCCGATCTGCACAAGGTACGGCCGGTGACGACGATCTGCGGCGGCAAGATCACCTATCAGGCCTGATAATGGCATGAGGCTTGCTGTCTAACGACTGACTGAACTGTGATTCAATGCCGGGCTTGCCAACCTACCGGCCATGTGGTCACATCCAACAGGGGACAAACTCCGCCAGCAAGAGCGGGGTCAACAGTGAGGCGTAATCGTGCCGGACAAACCGGATCGGAATGCGATTGAAGTAGTAAACGTCAGCAAAATTTTCGGATCGGGTGAGGGGCAGGTCGCTGCCCTCGACAAGGTCTCGGTATCCATCCGCGAAAACGAGTTCTTCACGCTGCTGGGGCCGTCCGGCTGCGGCAAGACCACCTTGCTGCGTCTGATCGCCGGCTTCGACTTTCCAACCGCCGGCGGGATCCTGCTCTACGGCCATGACATCGCGCCATTGCCGCCGTTCAAGCGGCCGGTCAACACCGTCTTCCAGTCCTACGCCCTGTTCCCGCACATGACGGTGGCCGACAATATCGGCTTTGGCCTGGAAATGCTGGGCAAGCCAAAGGCCGAGATCAAGGCGCGTGTCGCCGAGATGTTGAAGCTGGTCAAGATGGAAGCGCTGGCGGGTCGCCGCACCGGCCAGATTTCCGGCGGCCAACAGCAGCGCGTGGCGCTGGCCCGGGCGCTGGCGCCGCAGCCGAAAGTGCTGTTGCTCGACGAACCGCTCTCAGCGCTCGACTACAAGCTGCGCAAGGAGATGCAGATCGAGCTGAAGCGGCTGCAGCACGAGACCGGCATCACCTTCATCTTCGTCACTCACGACCAGGAAGAAGCGCTGACCATGTCGGACCGCATCGCGGTGATGTCGTCGGGCAAGATCCTGCAGGTCGGCTCGCCCTGGGACATCTACGACAAGCCGGCGGAACGCTTCGTGGCCGACTTCATCGGCGAAACCAATTTCCTCACCGCCGCCATTTCAGACGTCGGCAATGGCAAGGCGCGCGCGACGCTGAAATCCGGCACCACCATCGAGGCGACCGTTGCCGAAGGCTTCCAGCCCAAGGACAACGCCACCGTGGTGGTGCGGCCCGAGCATGCCAAGCTGACGAAGGACAAGGGCGACCTATCGGGCACGGTCGAAAACATCGTCTATTTCGGCACCGACACGCATATCCATGTCCAGCTCGACAGCGGCGAGGCCTTCACCGTGCGCCAGCAGAACACGCGCAGCGCCGGCTGCGGTTTCGAGCGCGGCGACAAGGTCGGCATCATGATCGGCAACGACGCCGCGCAAGTGCTGAGGGACTGATGGCGACCGCGGAAGAAGTCGCCAAGGCAGCGGAACGGCGCGATGTCCGTGACCGCTGGCTTTTGTCAGCCCCGGCGCTGCTGGTCATCCTGTTCGCCGCCACCGGCCCGCTGCTGATCGTGCTGGTCTATTCGTTCCTGACCCCCGGCGCCTACGGCGACGTGAAATGGCAATTCTCGTCCGACGCCTGGACGTCGGTCTTCCTGGAACGCGATATTTTCGACGACACGCTGTCGCTGGCGGCGGCGCATGTCACCATTTTCTGGCGCTCGATCAAGCTCGCGGTGGTGACGACGCTCGCCACCTTGGCGCTCGGTTTCCCGACCGCCTATTTCATGGCCACGCGTAGCGAGAAAACACGCGATCTCTGGCTGTTCCTGATCACCATCCCATTCTGGACGAACCTGTTGATCCGCACCTTCGCGGTGCTGCAGATCATCCGCAACGAAGGCATCGTCAACACCATCCTTCTGAAGCTCGGCATCGTCTCGGCGCCGGTGCAGATCCTCTACACCGACACGGCGATCCTGATCGGCATGGCCTATGTCTACCTGCCGCTGATGGTGCTGCCGATCTATGCCAGCATGGAGAAGCTCGACTTCCGGTTGGTCGAGGCGGGCTACGATCTCTACGCGACACGCTTCAAGGTGCTGCGCAAGATCATTTTCCCGCTGGTCAAACCTGGTGTCATTGCCGGCTCCATCCTGGTCTTCATTCCGGCGCTCGGCGCCTATGTGACGCCGAGCGTGCTGGGCGGCGGCAAGAACATGATGCTGTCCAATCTGATCGAATTGCAGTTCGGACAGGGCCGCAACTGGCCGCTCGGCTCGGCGCTGTCGATCACGGTGATGATCATCGTCATGGTGGCGCTGCTCGCCTATGTGCGCAATGCCGGGAAGTCAGGGGTGCGGCATGGCTAGCAACTTCTCCATCAAGCACCAGCCGGGCTTCACCGCGATCGCGGCGACCTGTTTCGTGGTGCTCTATCTGCCGATCATCGTGCTGGTGATCTATGCCTTCAACGCGGCAAGCTCGACCTCGGAATGGGGCGGGTTTTCGCTGAAATGGTTCCAGTCGGCTTACCAGAACACGCAAGTCATCGATGCGACGCTGCGCTCGTTCCAGATCGGCGCCATCGCGGCGGTGCTGTCGACCATCTTCGCCACCATGGCGGCACTCGCCACCACGCGCACGGCGTCCTATCCCGGCCTCACCTTCAAATACGCGGCGATCAACCAGCCGCTGATGGTGCCCGAGATCGTCACCGGCGTGGCGCTGCTGATCTTCTTCTCGCGCATCAAGATCTTCACCGGCTATTCCGGCATCGGCTATCTGGTCGCCGCGCATACGGCGTTCTGCATTCCGTTCGCCTACCTGCCGATCCGGGCGCGGCTGGAGAATATGGACCTGACGCTGGAACGCGCCGCGGCCGATCTGTACGCGACGCCATGGAAGACCTTCCGCCGCATCACGCTGCCGCTTTTGTGGCCCGGTATCCTCGCCGGCCTGATGCTGGCCTTCGTCATCTCACTCGATGACGTGGTCATCACCGAGTTCGTCAAATCGGGCGGCCAGGACACGCTGCCCACCTACATGCTCGGCCAGATCCGCCGCGGCATCACGCCTGAGATCAACGCGATATCGACCGCCTTCCTGCTGCTTTCGGTCGCGATCGTCACGTTGTTTTTCTTCGTCAGCAGGAAACGAGACTGAAACCGACAATGGGAGTTAAGACCATGAACTGGAAGACAACAGCGAGTGCCATGGGGTTGGCGCTGCTCGCTTCGACGGGGCTCGCCCGCGCCGACGGCGTGCTCAACATCTACAATTGGGGCAACTACACCAGTCCCGACGTGATCAAGAAGTTCGAAGCCAAATACAACATCAAGGTGACCATCACCGACTACGATTCCAACGATACGGCGCTGGCCAAGGTTCGCCAGGGCGGCACCGGTTTCGACATCGCGGTTCCGTCGCAGACCTACGTGCCGATCTGGATCAAGGAAGGTCTCGTCCAGGAGACCGATCCCGGCAAGATGGAGAACGCCAAGAACATCGCACCCGAATGGGCCAATCCCGACTTCGATCCCGGCCGTAAATACACCGTTCCGTGGGCTTGGGGCACGATCGGCGTCGTCGTCAATACCGACGCCTACAAGGGTCCGGCCAACACCTGGGGCATCATCTTCAACACGCCGGACGAGTTGAAGGGCAAGGTCAACGTCGTGCCGGAGATGGGCGACGTGATGTTCGCCGCGATCAAGTATGTCGGCGGCCAGCAGTGCACCGACGACAAGGTGGTGCTGAAGAAGGTACGCGACCTCCTGGTGGCGGCCAAGCCGAACTGGATCGCCATGGAATACAACACGATCGAGAAGATGGGCGCCGGCGACTTCAAGGCAACCAGCGACTGGAACGGCTCGGCGCTCCGCCAGCGCCTGGCCAACCCGGCCATCCACTTCAACTATCCGAAGGAAGGCTATGGCCTGTGGAGCGACAACGTCGTCGTTCTCAAGGAAGCCAAGAATGTCGAGAACGCCAAGCTGTTCCAGAACTTCATCATGGATCCGGAAAACGCGGCGGGCCTCTCGGCCTTCCATCGTTACGCCAACGCCATTGCCGGTTCGGACAAATACATGCCGGCCGACATGAAGGACGCGCCGGAAGTCGTCATTCCGGCCGACGCCAAGCCGCTTGGCGAACTGCAGCAGATGTGCGCCCCTGAGACGCAGGAGCTCTACACCAAGATCTGGACCGAACTGCAGAAGTAGTCACAGACCCCAAAAGGCCCGGCGGCACATGCCGCCGGGCCTTTCTTTTCTGGGAATGGCCTTTCATGGACTCCTATCGCAACAGCGATCCGCGGCCGCCGATCATGCACGGCTCGCCGCCCGCCATGGTGCCCCCCAGGCTCGACTGGGACAGGCCGCCCTGGAACCGCTGGGCTTTCCAGCACATCAGGGAAATCCTGCCGACCGCCGAAGTCTGGCGCGGCAATGGTCACCGCCACCGTCTCGAACGCGCCGAGGTCGATCTCGACAGGTTGGCGGTCGGGGACAGCGAGGGCAGGCCTTCGACGCTCGCCGGCTTGCTCGACGAGACCTATACGGACGGCTTCCTGGTGCTCAAGCACGGCAGGATAGCCTATGAGCGCTATTTCAACGGCATGGACGAGCGCACGCTGCATCTCTCGCAGTCGATGGCTAAATCGATCACCGGCTCGGTGTTCGGCATACTGGCCGGACGCGGCCTGATCGATCCGGCGAGGCTCGTCACCGATTATTTGCCGGAGCTTGGCGCCACCGGCTGGGCCGGCGCCAGCGTCCAGCATGTCTTGGACATGACGACCGGCGTGCGGTTCTCCGAGGAATATGTCGACCGCTATTCCGACATCGGCCAGGTCGATGTCGCGACCGGCTGGAAACCGGTGCCGCCGGGCAGCGATCCGGATTTCCGCTGGCCCTCGCACATGTTCGAGCTGATCCTGGGATTGAAAGAGACGGTGCGCCCGCACGGTGCCCGCTTCGAGTACCGCTCGATCGAGACCGACGTGCTTGCCTTCATCATGGAACGGGTGACAGGCAAGAGGCTGTCGCAACTGGTTTCCGAGGAACTCTGGCAAAAGCTCGGTGCCGACGAAAGCGCCTGCTTCACCGTCGACAGCGCTGGCTACGCGCTGGCCGATGGCGGCTTCAACGCGACGCTGCGCGACTACGCCCGCTTTGGCCAGCTGATCCTCGACGATGGCGGCGGCATCGTGCCGGCGGACTGGATCGAGGCGACGCGTACCGGCAAGCATGGTCCGGATTTCTCCGCCAGCCTGCCCGAGGGCAGCTATCGCAACCAGTTCTGGATCGAGAATCCGCGGTCGCGGGCGCTGATGTGCCGGGGCGTGTTCGGACAGATGATCCACATCGACTGGGACACAGGAATCGTCGTGGTGAAGCTGTCCACCTGGCCGGATTTCAGCAACATGGCCTATTCCGTGGCAACGCTGAAGGCCGTGCACGCCATAGCCGCTGCACTGGCCTGAGCTTCAACGAACAATGGACTGGAAGGAAACGCCATGACCGGCAAGACCGCGTTCGAGACCCGCTACGGCTTCCGCCGCAACGAGGTGCAGCTCGGCAATTGGCGCGAAAACCCGTTCAACCGGTGGTCATTCCAGAATCTCGGCGAACTGGTGCCGACCGCCCGCGTGGCCGCGGCACCGGGCGGCGTCGAGGCGCCGCTGCGGGATATCGGCAGCTTGCTCGGCGAAAAGGTTTCGGTTGCCGCTGCGCCAGAGACGGTGGCCGAATTCCTCTTGCGCTCCAGCACTGACGCGCTGACGGTGATGAAAGGCGGCAAGATCATTGGCGACTGGTTCGCCCCACATATGGATTTCGGCGCGCGCCACATCATCTTCTCGATCAGCAAATCGGTGACCGCCATCATCGCCGGCATACTCGAAGGCGAGGGGGTGTTCGACCCGGAGGCCCCGGTGACGAAGTACATTCCGGAGGCCCTGGGGTCAGCCTATGGCGATGCAAGCGCGCGGCATGTGCTCGATATGAGCGTCAGCCTCGATTTCGAGGAGGCCTATCTCGATCCCGAAAGCGCTTTTGCCCGCTATCGCCGAGCGACGATGTGGAACCCCGGCGGCGGCACCGAAAGCCTGCGCGAATTCATCCTGACCTTGCAGCGGCTTGCCGAGCCGCATGGCCAGACTTTCCGCTACCGTTCGCCCAATTCCGACCTGCTCGGCCTGCTGCTGGAACGTGCCTCGGGCCAGCGCTTCCCGGACCTGATGCGCGAGAAACTGTGGCAGCCGCTTGGCGCGGTCAGCGAGGCGTCGATCGGCGTCGACATGGAAGGCACGGCACGTACCGCCGGCGGCATTTCGGTGACGCCGCGCGATCTGGCACGCATCGGCGAGATGATGCGGCAAGGCGGCACCGCCAATGGCCGCCGCATCGTGCCCGAAGCCTGGGTGCGCGACACCACCGTCACCGGCGGCAGCTCGGAGGCCTGGCAGCGCGGCGCCATGCTGCCGTTGTTCCCGAAGGGTCGATACCGCAACAAATGGTATCAGACCGGCTTCGAAAATGGCGCCTATTGCGGCATCGGTATCCATGGCCAGTGGCTTTATGTCGATCCGAAAGCGGAAGTCGTCATAGCCAAGATGTCGTCGCAACCGGAGCCGGTCGACGATCCTCTGGATGTCGAGATCGTCGCGTTTTTCGAGGCGCTGAGCCGGATGGTCTAGGGCGATAGCATCCGACCTCGATGTCGGCGCTGCCCCTCATCCGCCTGCCGGCACCTTCTCCCCGTGTAGTGACGGGGAGAAGGGGGCTGGCCGCGGCTCGGGCGCCTTTCCCTTCAATGCTAGTGATTAGCGAAACCGGCGATGACAGCGTCCTCTCCCCGTCACTATACGGGGAGAGGATGCCGGCAGGCAGGTGAGGGGCGGCGTCAACGCTTCGGAGGTGTCATTTCTGCGAAGAGGCAGGGGAATTGCCAGGTCCTTTCCTGTGGACCTCGGGCGTTGGTGAAAACGCGGCGGTTGGCGGACCTGATGTCTGCGCCTATGGTCGCCGCTCTTTTCGAAAAGAGTGAGAATGACATGGCATCCGACATCAAGCGCATCGCAGCCATCATCGCGGCCGAAATCAAGGCGCGGCCCGAACAGGCGGCCGCGGCGATCGGACTGCTCGATGAAGGCGCGACAGTGCCGTTCGTGGCGCGCTACCGCAAGGAAGTGACCGGCGGGCTTGACGACACGCAGCTGCGCGACCTTGCCGAACGGCTTGCCTATCTGCGCGAACTCGATGCGCGCCGCGACACCATCCTCGGCTCGATCCGCGAGCAGGGCAAGCTGACCGAGGATCTCGAAGCCAAGATCGCGGCGGCGGCCACCAAGGCGGAGCTGGAAGACATCTATTTGCCCTACAAGCCGAAGCGCCGCACCAAGGCCGAGATCGCCAGGGAGCGGGGCCTCGGGCCTTTGGCGGAGGCGATCCTCGCCGACCGTTCGCTGGTGCCCTCCGAGGTGGCGCTCGCCTATGTCACCGAGGAGGTGGCCGACATCAAGGCGGCACTCGAGGGCGCGCGCGATATTCTCTCGGAGCAGTTCGCGGAGAATGCCGATCTGGTCGGCAAGCTGCGGAGCTACATGAAGGAGCGCGCCTTCCTGCGCGCCAGGGTGGTCGACGGCAAGCAGGAGGCCGGCGCGAAATTCTCCGACTATTTCGACCATGTCGAGCGTTGGTCCACGGCGCCGAGCCACCGCGCACTGGCCATGCTGCGCGGCCGCAACGAGGAAGTGCTGTCGCTCGACATCGAGGTCGATGCGGATGACACCTCGCCGGTGAAGCCGGTCGAGCGGATGATCGCCAACGCCTATGCCATCGGTGGCAGCCTGCCGGGCGACCGCTGGCTGATGGAAGTGGCAGGCTGGACCTGGCGCATCAAACTGTCGCTGCACCTGACGCTCGATCTGATGCGCGACCTGCGCGAGCGGGCCGAGGAAGAAGCGATCCATGTTTTTGCCCGTAACCTCAAGGATTTGCTGCTGGCGGCACCCGCCGGCTCAAGGCCGACGATGGGGCTCGACCCAGGTATCCGAACCGGCGTCAAGGTCGCGGTGGTGGACGGCACCGGCAAGCTGGTGGCGACGACGACGGTCTATCCGTTCCCGCCGAGGAATGATGTGCGCGGCACGCAGGCCGAACTTGCCGCGCTGATCCGCCAGCACAAGGTCGAGTTGATCTCGATCGGCAACGGCACCGGCAGCCGCGAGACGGAGAAGCTGGTCGCCGACATGCTGTCCGACCTGCCCGCGGGGACAGGCCCGAAGCCGCTCAAGGTGATCGTCAGCGAGGCGGGCGCCTCGGTCTATTCGGCCTCGGCGGCGGCGGCGGCCGAGTTTCCCGGCCTCGACGTGTCGCTGCGCGGCGCGGTGTCGATCGCGCGGCGCCTGCAGGATCCCCTGGCCGAACTGGTCAAGATCGAGCCGAAATCGATCGGCGTCGGACAGTATCAGCACGATGTCGACCAGTACCGGCTCGGCCGCTCGCTGGAAGCGGTCGTGGAGGACGCCGTCAACGCGGTCGGCGTCGACCTCAACACCGCCTCGGCGCCGCTTTTGGCGCGCGTTTCAGGATTGGGCGCCTCGCTCGCCGACGCCATTGTCGCGCATCGCGACGCGACCGGTCCGTTCGCCAGCCGCAAGGAACTGCTCAAGGTGGCCCGGCTTGGACCGCGCGCCTTCGAGCAATGCGCCGGCTTCCTGCGCATTGCCAATGGCAGCGAGCCGCTCGATGCCTCGTCGGTGCATCCGGAAGCCTATGGCGTGGCCAAGAAGATCGTCGCCGCCTGCGGCCGCGACGTGCGTTCGCTGATGGGTGACAGCGCGGCGCTGAAGGCGCTCGATCCCCGCGTGTTCGTCGACGAGCGCTTCGGCCTGCCGACGGTGCGCGACATTCTTGCCGAGCTGGAAAAGCCCGGTCGCGACCCGCGCCCGGGCTTCAAGACCGCGACCTTCGCCGACGGTGTCGACGACATCAAGGATCTGAAGCCCGGCATGCTGCTGGAAGGCACGGTGACCAACGTCGCGGCGTTTGGCGCCTTCGTCGATATCGGGGTGCATCAGGACGGGCTGGTGCATGTCTCGCAACTGGCCGACCGTTTCATCAAGGACGCGCATGAGGTGGTCAAAGCCGGCGACGTGGTCAAGGTGCGCGTCGTCGATGTCGACATCAAGCGCAAGCGCATCGCGCTCTCCATGCGGAGGGATGGCGGCGAGGGCGGCGCATCGAAGGGTGGACCGCGCGACAATGGCGGCGGCAGGCCGGCGCCACGCTCGCCGGCGCCGCAACGCCAACCGGAGCGGCCGGCACAGCAGGGCGCGTTCGGCGCGGCGCTGGCGGACGCGCTGAAGCGGAAGTAGCTACCACGCCAGAACAGCCGGCTCCTTCTCGAGCCGGCCCAGCAGCCAGTCGCGAAAACTGGCGACCGGTGGATAGCCGCGCTTGTCGTGGGGAACGACAAGGTAATAGGCGCTGCGGCTTTGCATCGGCTGGCCGGGCGCCGGCACAAGCTGGCCGCGCTGCAATTCACCCTCGATGAGAAGCAGCGGCAACAGCGCCACGCCGAGCCCCGTCATGCAGGCCTGGGCGGCGGTGCCGAACTGTTCGAACTGCATGCCGGGTCCGGTCGGAGCGCTCAGGCCCTGATGCTCGAACCATTCGCTCCAGGCGCCGGGGCGCGTCGTCATGTGCAGCAGCGGCAAACGACCGATGTCGGCCGGCGTGGCGATGGCGCGTCCGGCGAGGAAGTCGGGCGAGACGACCGGGGCCACCGTTTCGCGCACCAGCAGCGTCGAGTCGGCTTCCGGCCAGTCCGGCAGGCCGTAGTGGATGGCCGCATCCAGCCTCTCCCTGGCGAAGTCGAAACGGCCGATGCGGGTGGCGAAGTTGATGGTTATGTCGGGATTGCTTTCGACGAAATCGGGGATCATCGGCATCAGCCAGCGGGTGCCGAAGGTCGGCAAAATGGCAAGGTTCAGGATGCCACTATGCCGATTGCTCATCAATCCGAGGGCTGCATCGCGCAATTGGCCAAGTGCCGAGCGCACGGCCTCGGCGTAGATTTCGCCCGCGGTCGACAGGCGGACGTTGCGGCTGTCGCGTTCGAACAGCCGGCGACCGAACTGATCCTCCAGAAGGTTGATCTGCCGGCTGACAGCGCCCTGGGTCAAGTCCAGCTCCTGCGCGGCGGCGGTGAAGGAGCCGAGCCGGGCCACCGCCTCGAAGGCGGCGAGGGCACTGATGTTGGGCAAAAGACGTCGTTGGACACTCATGATCCATTACTAACGCTCATTGATCGGTGAAGCAATTTCGTTTGATTTTCTCAAGCTGCGGGCCGATAAGCCGGGTTCACCTTTCGAAGGACAGAAAGCCATGGCCGCCGACAAGAATGCATTCGTCTGGGAAGACCCGTTCCTGATCGAGGACCAGCTTTCGGAAGACGAGCGCATGGTGCGCGACGGCGCTGCCGCCTTTGCCGCCGACAAGCTCGCGCCGCGCATCGAGGAAGCCTATCTCAACGAGACTTTCGACACGGCGATCTTCCGCGAGATGGGCGAGGCCGGCCTGCTAGGCATCAATATCCCCGAGGAGTTCGGTGGACTTGGCGCCAACTATGTCACCTATGGGCTGGTGGCACGGGAAGTCGAACGCGTCGATAGCGGCTATCGCTCGATGATGTCGGTGCAGTCGTCGCTGGTGATGTATCCGATCCATGCCTATGGCTCGGATGAGCAGCGCAGGAAGTACCTGCCGAAGCTCGCCAGCGGCGAATGGATCGGCTGTTTCGGCCTGACCGAGCCGGATGCCGGCTCCGACCCCGGCGGCATGAAGACCCGCGCCGAAAAGACCGCCAACGGCTACAGGCTGACCGGCTCCAAGATGTGGATTTCCAATGCGCCGGTCGCCGACGTGTTCGTCGTTTGGGCGAAGCTGAAGGGCGAGAACGGCAAGGACGAAATCCGCGGCTTCGTGCTGGAAAAGGGCATGAAGGGGCTTTCGGCGCCGAAGATCGGCGGGAAGCTCAGCCTGCGCGCTTCGATCACCGGCGAAGTGGTGATGGAAGGCGTCGAGGTCGGCGAGGACGCGCTGCTGCCGAACGCCAAGGGCCTCGGCGGACCGTTCGGTTGCCTCAACCGGGCCCGCTACGGCATTTCCTGGGGTTCGATGGGGGCGGCGGAAGATTGCTGGCGCCGCGCTCGCCAGTATGGCCTCGACCGCAAGCAGTTCGGCAAGCCGCTGGCCGGCACGCAGCTTTACCAGAAGAAGCTCGCCGACATGCAGACCGAAATCGCACTGGGCTTGCAGGCGTCGCTGCGCGTCGGACGTCTGCTCGACGAAGGCAAGATGGCGCCTGAGATGATCTCGATCGTCAAGCGCAACAATTGCGGCAAGGCACTCGACATCGCCCGCCAGGCCCGCGACATGCATGGCGGCAACGGCATCCAGATCGGCTACCACGTCATGCGCCACGCGCAGAACCTCGAGACCGTCAACACCTATGAAGGCACGCATGACGTGCACGCGCTGATCCTGGGACGGGCGCAGACGGGGATACAGGCGTTTTTCTGAGGGTTCGGTAGCCGTTTAATTTAGGTGCACCGCAACATCCGCTTGGAGAATGGCGGCCAGATGTGTCAGGGTTCGGCCAGCTAAACGCCGAACCCCGGGGTCCCATGGCAATTCTGGCAGCCGTCTACCACCTGACCCACTACAAATATGACCGGCCGGTGGTGCTTGGCCCCCAGATCATCAGGCTGCAGCCGGCGCCGCATTCGCGTACCAAGGTGTTGAGCCATTCGCTCAAGGTCGAGCCGGCGAACCATTTCGTCAATCTCCAGCAGGACCCCTACGGTAATTTCCTCGCCCGGTTCGTCTTTCCCGAGCCGGTGACGGAGCTGAAGATCGAGATCGACCTCGTCGCCGACATGACGGTCTACAATCCGTTCGATTTCTTCGTCGAACCGTCAGCTGAGGCGTTCCCGTTCGATTATCCCGAGGACATCAGGGACGATCTCGCCATCTACCGGACACCGGAGCCGGCGGGTCCGCTTCTCCAGGCTTTCCTGGAAACCGTCGATCGTAGCGCGCCCAATACGGTCAACTTCCTCGTCGACCTCAATGCGCGGCTGCAACGCGAGATCGCCTATATCGTGCGCATGGAGACCGGCGTCTTCTCACCGGAGGAAACGCTGGCGGCGGCCAAGGGCTCGTGCCGGGATTCGAGCTGGCTTTTGGTGCAGATCCTGCGCAATCTCGGCATCGCCGCGCGCTTCGTCTCCGGCTATCTGATCCAGCTCAAGCCCGACCTCATCGCGCTCGACGGGCCGGCCGGCACAGCGGTCGATTTCACCGACCTGCACGCCTGGTGCGAGGTCTATCTTCCCGGCGCCGGCTGGATCGGCTTCGACCCGACCTCCGGCCTGCTTACCGGCGAGAGCCATGTGCCGCTGGCAGCCACGCCGCATTTCCGCAATGCGGCACCGATTTCCGGCATGGCGAGCTTCGCCAATGTCGAGTTCGGCTTCGAGATGCGGGTCGATCGCATCGCCGAACATCCGCGCATCACCAAGCCGTTCTCGGACGAAAGCTGGCAGGCGCTGGATGCGCTCGGCAACAAGGTCGATGCGGCACTCGAGGCCGGGGATGTGCGATTGACCATGGGCGGCGAGCCGACCTTCGTCTCGATCGACGATTTCGAATCCGCCGAGTGGAACACCGCCGCCGTCGGCCCGACCAAGCGCGAAAAGGCCGACGCGCTGATCAGAAAACTGCGCGAACGTTTCGCGCCGGGCGGCTTCCTGCACTACGGCCAAGGCAAATGGTATCCAGGCGAGAGCCTGCCGCGCTGGACTTTTTCGCTCTACTGGCGCGCCGACGGCCAGCCGGTGTGGAGCGACCCGTCGCTGATCGCGCGGGAGAAAAGCGCGGCCGATATCGGGCCGAAGCAGGCCGAAAGCCTGCTGACGGCGATCGCCGGCGAGCTCGGCATCGACAAATCCATGGTCAGCGAAGCCTATGAGGATCCAGCCGAATGGCTGCTCAAGGAGGGGAAGCTCCCGGACAATGTCGATCCGTCGAATTCGAAGCTCGAAGACCCGGAAGAACGCAGCCGCATGGCGAAGGTGTTCGAGCGCGGGCTGACCAAGCCGTCCGGCTACGTCCTGCCGGTGCAGCGCTGGAACAGCCAGGCGTCCGATCCGCGCTGGCGCTCGGAAAAATGGAAGACGCGGCGCGGCCGGCTGTTCCTGGTGCCGGGCGATTCACCGGTCGGCTACCGTCTGCCGCTCGGCACGCTACCCCACGTGCCCCCGGCGCAGTTTCCTTACATCGTGCCGGTAGACCCGTCGCTGCCGCGCGGTGCGCTGCCGGCGCGAGAAGCGATCCTGCCCTCCGCTGCCCCGGCGGAACTGGAAGGCGCCGACGAAATGGCGCGGCGCCAGCAGGCGGCCTCGTTCACGGCGGCGACCGGCCAGCAGGACCGGGTCGAGCAGGAGATCACCGAGATCGGCGGCGCGGTGCGTACCGCGCTTTCGGTCGAGCCGCGCGACGGGCGGCTGTGCGTGTTCATGCCGCCGGTCGAGGCGCTGGAAGACTATCTCGAACTGGTTGCCGCGGCCGAGAACGCGGCAAAGGCGATTGGACTTCCCGTGCATATAGAAGGCTACGGTCCGCCGCACGATCCGCGCCTCAACGTCATCCGCGTGGCGCCCGATCCCGGCGTCATCGAGGTCAACATCCATCCGGCTTCCAACTGGCAGGATTGCGTGGCGACCACCACGGCGATCTACGACGAAGCGCGGCAGACGCGGCTCGGCGCCGACAAGTTCATGATCGACGGCCGCCATACCGGCACCGGCGGCGGCAACCATGTCGTGGTCGGCGGCGCCACGCCCAATGACAGCCCGTTCCTGCGCCGGCCCGATCTGTTGAAGAGCCTGGTGCTGCAATGGCAGCGGCATCCCTCGCTCTCCTATCTGTTCTCCGGCCTGTTCATCGGCCCGACCAGCCAGGCGCCGCGCTTCGACGAGGCACGCCACGATTCGCTCTACGAGCTCGAGATCGCGATGGCGCAGGTGCCACATCCGAACCAGGGCGCGGCGCCCTTGCCGTGGCTGGTCGACCGGTTGTTCCGCAACCTTTTGACCGATGTCACCGGCAATACGCACCGCTCGGAAATCTGCATCGACAAGCTGTTTTCCCCGGATGGTCCGACTGGCCGGCTTGGCCTTGTCGAATTCCGCGGATTTGAGATGCCGCCCAATGCGCGCATGTCCCTGGCGCAGCAGCTTCTGGTCCGCGCCATCATCGCCCGTGCGTGGAAGAACCCGCTCGACGGGCGCTTCGTGCGCTGGGGCACCTCGCTGCATGACCGCTTCATGCTGCCGCACCATGTCTGGGCCGATTTCCTCGACGTGCTCGACGACCTCAAGCTCAACGGCTTCGAGTTCAGGCCCGAATGGTTCGACGCCCAACTCGAATTCCGTTTTCCCTTCTGTGGCGAAGTCCAGCATGCCGGCGTCAAACTGGAGCTCAGGCAAGCGCTGGAGCCTTGGCATGTGATGGGCGAGCAGGGGGCGATCGGCGGCACGGTGCGTTTCGTCGATTCCTCGGTCGAACGGCTGCAGGTCAAGACCGAAGGCCTCAATCCAGAGCGCCATGCGATCGTCTGCAATGGCCGCATCGTGCCGATGAAGGTAACGGACAACAGGGAGATCGCTGTGGCCGGCGTGCGCTTCAAGGCCTGGCAGCCGGCGTCGGGCCTGCATCCGGCACTCCCGGTCAACACGCCGCTGGTGTTCGACATCTATGACCGCTGGTCCGGCCGGGCGGTCGGTGGCTGCGTCTACCATGTCGCGCATCCCGGCGGGCGCAACTACGAGACGTTCCCGGTCAACGGCAACGAGGCGGAGGCACGGCGGCTCGCCCGCTTCGAGGCGCGCGGCCACACGCCATCGGGCTATTTGTTGCGCGAGGAACAGCCGGCGGAAGATTTTCCGATGACGCTTGACCTCAGGCGTCCACCAAGACTGTGATCTGACATGGCAAAGGGGAATCACAAAAGGGTACGCGGCAAGCCGCAGGCCCGTAGCCTGCTGGAGCACTACCAGCCGATCGACGGCGTCGTCGACGAGATGGTCGACGCGTCAGGCAATCCCCGTCCGGCCTGGAAGCATTTTGTCGAGGCACTGGACGAACTCGGAGCCGAAAAGCTTGGCCAGCGCTTCGCCCGAGCCGACCAGTATCTGCGCGATGCCGGTGTCTACTACCGCGTTTATGACAAGGCGGGCGCCAACGAGCGCGAATGGCCGCTGGCGCATATTCCCCTGCTCATCGAGGACAGCGAGTGGCAGGCGATCAGCGCCGGCCTCGTGCAGCGCGCCGACCTGTTCGAGGAAATCGTCGCCGATATCCATGGGCCGAACCGGCTGATCGAAAAAGGCATCCTGCCGGCAGGACTGATCGCGGCGAGCCCTGAATATTTGCGGCCGGTGGTCGGCACCAGGCCGGCCGGGGGGCATTTCCTGCACTTCTGCGCCTTCGAGCTCGGCCGAGGCCCGGACGGCCGCTGGTGGGTGCTGGGCGACCGCACCCAAGCGCCTTCGGGCGCCGGCTTCGCGCTGGAGAACCGCGTCGCCACGACGCGCGCTTTGTCCGACATCTATGGCGAAATGCACGTGCACCGGCTTGCCGGCTTCTTCCGCCGCTTCCGCGACGCGCTGATCGGCATGGCCAAGGAGAGCGACGGCCGCGTCGCCATCCTGACGCCGGGACCGCTCAACGAAACCTATTACGAGCACGCCTATATCGCCCGCTACCTTGGCATCATGCTGCTCGAAGGCGAGGATCTGACCGTTTCCGGCGGCAGGCTGATGGTGCGCACCGTGTCGGGCCTGATGCCGATCAGCGTGCTGTGGCGGCGGCTCGATGCCGCCTTCGCCGATCCGCTCGAATTGCGGCCGGATTCGCAGATCGGCACGCCGGGCCTGGTCGAGGCGATCCGGCAAGGCACGGTGTCCACCGTCAACGCGCTGGGATCGGGCCTGATGGAGACCCGTGCGCTGCTTGCCTTCCTGCCCAAGATCGCGCGCGAATTGTGGGGCGAGGAGCTGCTTTTGCCCAGCGTGGCGACATGGTGGTGCGGGCAGGAGACGGAACGCGCTCATGTGCTCGCCAACATCGACCGCATGGTGGTCGGCCCGGCGCTGTCGACAAGGCTGGCCTTCGAGGATGACGGACAGACGAAGCTCGGCGCGGCGCTGTCGGTGGGGGAGCGGGCGGATCTGGTGGCGCGCATCGAACGCGATGGCGAGGCCTTCGTCGGCCAGGAAGCGGTGACGCTGTCGACGACGCCGGTCTATGTCGGCGGCTGGCTGGAACCGCGGCCGGCGAGCCTGCGCGTCTATCTGGCGCGCACGCCCGAAGGATGGACGGTGATGCCGGGCGGGTTTGCTCGCGTCGGCCTGTCGCTCGACCCGACGGCGATCGCCATGCAGCGTGGCGGCCAGGCGGCCGATGTCTGGGTGGTGAGCGACAGGCCGGTGGAGCGCGAGACGCTGCTGCCGCGGGAGAGCGACAGCTTCAACCGTACCAGGCCCGGCAGCCTGCCTAGCCGCGCGGCGGAAAACCTGACCTGGCTCGGCCGCTACATCGAACGCTCGGAAGATACGGTGCGCATCCTGCGCGCCTATCACGTGCGGCTCGCCGAAACCTCCGACCCGGACATGCCGCTGCTGGCCGATATCAGGGACTATCTCGAACCGTTCGGCATCGATGTCGAAACGGCGATCCCGCCAGGGCTGATCGGCACGCTCGACAGCGCCGTTTACAGCGCTGGCCAGATCCGCGACCGGTTTTCACCGGACGGATGGCTGGCGCTAAAGGATTTGTCGAAGACCATCCATCAGTTCGCCACCACCGTGGCGCCGGGCGACGACGCGACGCGGGCCATGACCGTCATCCTGCGCAAGCTCGCCGGGTTTTCCGGCCTTTTGCACGAGAATATGTACCGCTTCGCCGGCTGGCGCTTCCTCGAGATCGGCCGGCGGCTGGAGCGCGGCATCCAGATCGCCTGCACGCTCGCCAGGCTGACCAGCCGCGAGGCGCCGGACGGGGCGCTGGATATGATGCTGGAGATCGGCGACAGCGTCATGACCCATCGCCGGCAATATCCGGTGCAGGCGGGCCGACGCACGGTGATCGATCTCCTGGCGCTCGATCCGCTCAATCCTCGCTCCATCCTGTTCCAGTTGGAACGGCTGAGGGCCGAGATCGGGCTGTTGCCGTCCGTCGGCGGCGAAGGACACATGTCGGCGGCGGCGAAGGAAATTCTGCAGCTCAACACCGCCATCGCCATCAAGGAACCGGCCGACATGACGGCGAAGGCGCTGAACGAACTCGCCAGCGAGATCGGCGGCCTCTACAACAGCCTCGCCAAAGCCTATTTCGGGTAAAAAGCGATGGCCATGCTGTACGACATCCGGCTTCTGCTCCATTACGACTACGCCGCCGCCGCCGGCGGCGGCCGGCATCAGGTGCGGGTTCTGCCGCCGACCATCGGTGGCGTTCAGCGGGTCATCGCCGCTTCGCTCTCCTTCGAGCCGGCGCCCAATGAACGATCCGACTTCACGGATTTTTTCGGCAACAACGTGACCTCGATCGCCTTTCGCGATGCCCATGACGCGCTCGACATCAGGATGAGCGCGCGCGTGGCGGTGTCGCGGCCCGAGCCTGGGCTCGACGTGTCGCCCGATATCGGCCGGCTCAGGCGGGAACTGGCCGCCGTTCGATCGCTGGCGCCTGCCTCGCCGCACCATTTCCTGACCGCCAGCAGCCATGCGGGCATCGATGCGGCGATCACGGCATTCGCCCAAGACAGCGTCGGGAACTCCGCCGCCGGGACGGCGATGAACCTATGCAACCGTATCCATCGCGATTTCACCTATGATGGTGAAGCGACCACGGTGCGGACCCGGGCCAGCGATGCCTTCCGGCTGAAGCGGGGCGTCTGCCAGGACTTCTCCCACATCATGATCGCCGGCTTGCGTGGGCTCGGCATACCGGCCGGCTATGTCAGCGGCTTCCTGCGCACCATTCCGCCCAAGGGCAAACCCCGGCTGGAAGGCGCGGATGCCATGCATGCCTGGGTCAAGGTCTGGTGCGGGCGTGACGCCGGCTGGCAGGAGTTCGATCCGACCAACGGCATGCGCGCTTCCAACGACCATATCACCGTCGGTTACGGGCGCGACTATTCGGATGTCGCGCCCATCGTCGGTGTGCTGAAGACGACCGGCGGCCAAGTCGGCGAGCAGGGTGTCGACGTCATCCCGGTGGTGCTCGAAAAGGCGTAAAACAGGGGCGCGGCGACTTGCCCCGCGCCGCGAAAGCCCGCAAAGGGATGGAGTCGACTTCTCAAACATCGATACGGCCATTAGTCTGTATTCGTTTGAGGGAGAATAGTCTTAAGCTGTTGGGTACAGGTACGGGGTCTGTCATTGAAAACGATCAGCGTCGTCATACCCGCCCACAATGCGGCGGCAACGATCGCTAAAACCCTGGCGTCACTCGGCGGAGAGGCCGGGCTTATCGGCGAGATACTGATGGTCGACGACCAATCGACCGATGGCACGGCCCATGCAGCACGGCAGGCCGCGGCGCAATCATCCCTGCCGCTGCGTGTGCTGCCGGCCAGTTGCCGCGACGCCGGCGGCGCCCGCAACCTTGCGCTCGATGAAGCGGTCCATCCGTGGGTCTACCTGATCGACGCCGACGACCTGCATCTCGAGGGCGGCCTGCGCTCCTTGCTGTCGCGGGCGGAAAGCCAGCCCAAGGCCGACATGATCGTCGGTGCCTTCCGGCGCAGGGTGAACGGCCAGGACCGGCAGATCAAGGTGCCAAACGGCTATACAGCGGCCTGCCTCGCCAATGCCTCGGCCTATGTGAAGGGGGATATACGCTCGGTGGCGGTGGGCAGCGTGCTGGCTTCCCGGCGTCTCATCGGCGAGACCCGCTTCCCGGTCGGGCTCGCCTTCGACGAGGACACGCTGTTCTGGGCGCGGCTGATGAGCAAGGCGTCGCTTGCCATGGTTCAGCGACCCGTCATGATCTACGAAGTCTCAGCGGAGCGCTCGGACGATCGCTTCACGCTCAACCCGGTGCGGCGCTTTCTGGACTGGCGCCGGGAGCTGCGTACGCTCACCGATTGCGGCATTCCGATTTCGGCACTGAAGGCCAGGGAGGGCCTCGTCGCACTCAAGATTGCCCGGGTTCACTATGCGCGCGGCGACCTGGATACCGCCGCGCGCTTCCTGGCGGTGGCCGAGGCCGCGCCGAAGCGGCGCTCGGAGGCCTGGCGCTGCCTGCGCTACAAGCTCAAGCTCAAGGTGCGGCGTAGGTTGTCGATTCCGCTGACGCAGATGCAGAGCGCGTTGTAGGCCTCCAGCCATGCCAGTTGCCGACGCCGCCAGGATCGCCTGGTTTTCAGTGGGCGTGTGGAACCAGCAGTCAGCCAGCAGCTTATCTACGCATATTTGCGTGGAGCTTACATGCTGCAGAGATCCAGATTGTCGCTCAGCCAGTCGGCCGACATAGACGGTTCGCCGAGGGCCGGGGCGCAAAGCTCGGCCGAGCACGCCGCGCTGACCTATGTCAGCGATGCCGAGCCCGGTATCCGCCGCCTGAAGGCTGGCAAGGGATTTGCCTACAAGGCGCCGGGCGGGAAAGCGGTCTCCGATGCCGACAAGGCGCGCATCGCGGCGATCGTCATTCCGCCGGCCTGGACCGATGTCTGGATTTCGACCGATCCCAATGGGCATATCCAGGCGACCGGGAGGGATCAGCGGGGACGCAAGCAGTATCGCTATCATCCGCAATGGGCCGAGGAGCGCGATGGCGCCAAATATTCGAGCCTCGTTGCTTTCGCCGAAAGCCTGCCGGAGCTTCGGCGCGGGATCGACAGCGACCTGCGCCGTCACGGCCTGCCGCTCGAACGCGTCGTCGCCGCGGTGGTCTGGCTGCTCGACAACACGATGATCCGCGTCGGCAATGCCGCCTATGCACGTGACAACAAGAGCTTCGGCCTGACGACATTGCGGGACCGGCATGTCGACATCAAGGGATCCAGCCTGCGCTTCGCCTTCAAGGGCAAGTCCGGCAAGGAATGGAGATTGAAGCTGGTCGACCGCCGCATCGCGGGAATCGTGCGCGGCGCGCAGGACCTGCCTGGCCAAAAACTTTTCCAATATCTCGACGAGGACGGCAACAGACGCCCTGTCCGTTCCGACGACGTCAACCGCTATATCCGCGAAGCGGTCGGCGATGCATTCAGTTCGAAGCATTTCCGCACATGGGGCGGCACCATCCATGCCGCGTCGCTGTTCGCGCAGACGGAACTGCCAGAAAGCCAGGCTCAGCAAAAGCGGGTGATGAACAGCGTCATCGACAAGGTGGCGGAGCGGCTGGGCAATACGCGCGCGGTCTGCCGCAAGTGCTATATCCATCCGCAGGTCTTCGAGGCCTGGAGCGAAGGACGGCTGCTTGCCGAAATGGCGCAGGCCAACAGGCGCAAGCGCTCCATCGACGGCCTCGATGAAGAAGAGGCGCTGGTTCTGCGGTGGCTGAAGACGCGCGAGAGCTGACAGGCGGCAAGCGGCCTGAGCCAAATCCGCGACCCCTGATTTTTTTATCGACGCCGTGTCGGGATCGGTCCTACTGTTTCGTCCTTTGATAGAGAAAGGACCCGATATGCTCTACGCCATCCTGTGCTACGCTTCCGAAGACGTCGTCAGCTCCTGGAGCAAGGCGCAGGACGACGACGTCATGGCCAAGCTCCTCAACGTCCAGGACAAATATGCCAAGGCCGGCCGGCTCGGCCCGGTGGCGCGGCTTCTGCCGACGACGGCGGCGACGACGCTGCGCAAGGTCAAGGGCGAATCCGTCGTCATCGACGGGCCGTTCGCCGAGACCAAGGAGCAATTCCTCGGTTTCTACACGCTCGAATGCGCCGATCTCGACGAAGCGGTCGAATTCGCCCGCGAACTCTCCGAGGTCAACCCGAGCGGCGGCTCCTATGAGATCAGGCCGGTGTCCGTCTTCAATCCCACCAAGGTGGCCGTATGACCGAGCTTGCCTGGATAAGCTCGGCCATCAGTGCCGCCCGCCCGCAGGCGATGGGCGCGCTGCTGCGCTATTTCCGCGACCTCGACACGGCGGAGGAAGCTTTCCAGGATGCCTGCCTCAGGGCGCTCAAGAACTGGCCGCAGAACGGGCCGCCGCGCGATCCGGCGGCCTGGCTGATCTTTGTCGGCCGCAACAGCGGCATCGACGCGGTGCGCAAGCGCGCCAAGCAGGCGCCGATGCCGGAGGAAGACCAGATTTCCGATCTGGAGGATGCCGAAAGCGACATTGCCGAGCGGCTGGACGGTGCGCATTACCGCGACGACATATTGCGGCTGCTGTTCATCTGCTGTCACCCTGATTTGCCGGCGACGCAGCAGATCGCGGTCGCGTTGCGCATCGTCTCAGGCCTCACCGTCAAGCAGATCGCACGCGCCTTCCTGGTCGGCGAGAGCGCCATGGAGCAGCGCATCACCCGCGCCAAGGCGCGCATTGCCGACGCCGGCGTGCCGTTCGAGACGCCTGATGCCGTCGAGCGCTCCGAACGGCTCGCGGCGGTCGCCGCCATGGTCTACCTGATCTTCAACGAGGGGTACTCCACCAACAGCGGCGAGGCGCCGGCCCGCGCGCCGCTCTGCGAGGAGGCGATCCGGCTGGCTCGGCTGCTGCTGAGGCTGTTCCAGACCGAGCCGGAGATCATGGGGCTGACGGCATTGCTTCTGCTGCAGCACGCGCGCGCGCCGGCCCGTTTCGACGGCGACGGCGAGATCGTGCTGCTCGAGGACCAGGACCGGAGCCTGTGGAGCCGCAAAATGATCGACGAAGGACTGGCGCTGGTCGACAAGGCCCTGCGCCATCGCAAGCCCGGCCCTTACCAGGTGCAGGCGGCGATCGCGGCCCTGCATGCGCGGGCCGAGAAGGCCGAGGACACGGACTGGGTGGAGATTGACCTACTCTACGGCCTGCTCGAACAGATGCAGCCGTCGCCGGTCATCACGCTCAACCGTGCGGTCGCGGTCGCCAAGGTGCGCGGACCGGAAGCGGCCCTGGCGATGATAGAACCGCTAGAGCAGAGGCTTTCCGGCTATTTCCACTTCTTCGGCCTCAAGGGCGGGCTGTTGATGCAACTCGACCGGGGCGAGGAGGCGCGCATCGCCTTCGACCGCGCCATCGCGCTTGCCAACACGGCGGCCGAAGCAGCCCATATCCGCATGCATATCGACCGTCTGATCAAGGACGGCGCCGTGCGCGCGCCGGCGAAGAAGGCAAACTGAAAGCCTCTACCGTTCTGCTCAAGCTCGTCTGGCTCAATCGTGCGATCCCGGCTTGGACCATGCCGGGGTGGCGATTTTCCCTTGAAACAGGTAATGGCACGCCATCACAGCCCCTTCCGGCCGCGACGGCACCGGTAAGGCATGGCGCAAGGCGTCGACCCAGCCATACGAGCGGCGGGATCTGAAAGGAACAAAATGACGATAGCGAAGGAAACGGCCGAGCTTCTGGCGAAACTGGGCGTGGCCAAGGACGCGCTTGCCGGCGGCGACCTGATCGTGCGCAGCCCGGTGACGGGTGAACAGATCGCGGCGCTGAAGACGATCACGCCGGCCGACGCGGCCAAGACCATCGACGAGGCGCACAAGGCGTTCCAGTCCTGGCGGCTGGTGCCGGGTCCCAAGCGCGGCGAACTGGTGCGGCTGCTCGGCGAGGAACTGCGCGCGCACAAGGCCGAGCTGGGCCGGCTGGTGTCGATCGAGGTCGGCAAGATCCCGTCCGAGGGGCTCGGCGAAGTACAGGAGATGATCGACATCTGCGATTTCGCCGTTGGTCTTTCCCGGCAATTGTATGGTCTCACCATCGCCACCGAGCGTCCTGGCCACCGCATGATGGAAACCTGGCATCCGCTGGGCGTCGTCGGCGTCATCTCCGCCTTCAACTTCCCGGTCGCCGTGTGGTCGTGGAACGCGGCACTTGCGCTGGTCTGCGGCGATGCGGTGGTCTGGAAGCCGTCGGAGAAAACACCGCTGACGGCTCTTGCCTGCGAAGCGATCTTCAAGCGTGCCGTCAAGCGCTTCGGCGCGGACGCTCCGCAAGGCCTGGCGCCCGTGCTGATTGGCGACCGTGCGGTCGGCGAGATCCTGGTCGACCATCCGAAGGTGCCGCTGGTTTCGGCCACCGGCTCGACCCGCATGGGCCGGGATGTCGGGCCGCGCCTGGCCAAGCGCTTCGCCCGCGCCGTGCTGGAACTCGGCGGTAACAATGCCGGCATCGTCTGCCCGACGGCCGATCTCGACATGGCGCTGCGCGCTATCGCTTTCGGCGCCATGGGCACCGCCGGCCAGCGTTGCACGACGCTGCGTCGCCTGTTCGTTCATGACAGCGTCTACGACGCCTTGGTGCCGCGCCTGAAAAAGGCCTATCAGAGCGTTTCGGTCGGCAATCCGCTGGAGACCTCGTCGCTGGTCGGGCCACTGATCGACAAGGCTGCCTTCGATGCCATGCAGAAGGCGCTGAGCGAAGCGGTTTCACATGGCGGCAAGGTGACCGGCGGCACGCGGGCCGAGAACGGCCATCCCGATGCCTATTATGTCCATCCAGCACTGGTCGAAATGCCCAAACAAGTCGCACCGGTGACGGAAGAGACCTTCGCCCCTATCCTCTATGTGATGAAGTATTCCGATTTCGACGCCGTGCTCGACGAGCACAATGCGGTCGGCGCCGGCCTGTCGTCGTCGATCTTCACCCGCGACCTGCAGGAATCCGAGCGCTTCCTCGGCGTCGATGGTTCGGATTGCGGTATTGCCAACGTCAACATCGGCACGTCGGGGGCCGAGATCGGCGGTGCCTTTGGCGGCGAGAAGGAAACCGGCGGCGGCCGCGAAAGCGGTTCGGACGCGTGGAAGGCCTATATGCGCCGCGCCACCAACACGGTGAACTATTCCAAGGCGCTGCCGCTTGCCCAAGGCGTCTCGTTCGACATCGAATGAGAACGCCGAGAGGTACCCGCAGTCAGTGTCGATCAAGCTCGGGGGGGCATAAATCGACAAAGGCGGAGGGCGTGCACGCGGCTGTAACGCTGGACAGCTTCTGACGCTTGTCCAGCGTCGGATTTTCGTAGCGCTTTTTCATGGTGCGGTTGCTCTCCGATCATCCGCGCCGCATCGGGCTGCGATTGGAGTGCTACCGGGCGCGACGGATTCGTGCATCCCCGCATGGGGCGCTCAACTGCCTGTCCTGCGCAGCGCTGCTCAAGCGCCCCGTTGCGATGGCGGAAAACAGGTCTTGAAGGCGGTGTCGACGACGGCCAGCTTGGCCGCCTGGACGGTCATGTATTCCTCGTAAAATCGGTGTGACACCCACATCACCGAGTGGCCGCGCTGGCCAAGCCAGCCAATGCTGCCGAGTTCCTCCGCCGTGCGCAGTTTGCGGCCGAGATGGGTCCGCGAGAGCTTGAGCCATTTGGCGAAGTCGCCGATCGAAACCACGCCGGTCGGAATTCGCTCCAACCCGGCATGGTCCGGGTCGATGCCCGACATCAGCCAGTCCATGACGATGCCGCCATTGTTGAGCCAGATGAACAGCGAAAAGGTCTGGTTGGGTTCGCGCACTGGTTTTGACGCCAGCAGTCCGTCGGCCACCAGGGGCTGCAGCGTGGCGAGCATTTCGGGCCGCTCGAGAAACCTGGCCAGCCGATCGCCGCCGTCGATGTGGTCGAGCGTGCGCAGATGGGCTGTCACCCAGCCGGTGAATCGCTCAATGGTGGCCGCCGTCGGCTGCAAGGGATGCGTTCGGCCGTCCCCGCCGGCCACATACTCGGCGATGTTGTAGTGCAGCATCTCCTTGATGAAGGCGTCCGCCGTGTTGCGGCTGGCCACAGCGTTCTTGTGCACGACCTCGATGAAACGCGATACGGTCAGTTCCTTGCGGCGGTCGTTGGGGTCGCGCCTGAAGTGCATGGCAAGGCCGACATGACCCAGCAGCCAACGCTGCTGCGTGGCAAAGATGGAAGCCAACCGGGGGCTCTCCTCGTAGATACGGATCAGGGACTGCGACTGTTCCTGAACGTAGCGGTGCAAGGCTGGGTGGCCGGCTATGTCTTCCAGATTCAGCGCTGATCTCCCGATACTTGACCAAACTCGGATGGCGAGTTTGCGTTCCCCATTTTTCAGTCTTCAACATTTGTGTCCAGACGTACTTCGGTTCAATAGGGCGTTATTCTCCCGGCCGCGGGCTGTGCGACCACAAGCGTGGTGTCGCGGCGCGCCAGCCCCTGCACCAGCGGCCGAATCGGTCGACATAGATGTAGATGATCGGCGTCGTGTAGAGGGTCAGAATCTGGCTGAGGATCAGGCCGCCGACGATGGCGATGCCCAGTGGCTGGCGCAGTTCGGCGCCTTCGCCAAGGCCGATCGCCAGCGGCACGGCGCCGAACAGTGCCGCCATGGTCGTCATCATGATCGGTCGGAAGCGCAGCAGGCACGCCTGGTAGATGGCCTCATGCGCCGGCTTGCCGTCGTTGCGCTCGGCGGCCAGCGCGAAGTCGATCATCATGATGGCGTTCTTCTTGACGATGCCGATCAGGAGGATGATGCCGATCAGCGCCATGATCGAGAACTCGATGTTGAACAGGGTCAGCGCCAGCAAGGCGCCGACGCCGGCCGAGGGCAAGGTCGAGAGAATAGTCAGCGGATGCGCGTAGCTTTCGTAGAGGATGCCGAGCACGACATAGACGGCAATCAGCGCGGCGAGGATCAGCAGCGGCTGATCGGAGAGCGAATCCTGGAAGACGCGCGCCGTGCCCTGGAAACTGCCGTGGATGCTGGCCGGCATGCCGATGCGGTCGGCGGCCGCATTGATCGCCGCCACGCCTTCGCTGAGCGCCACTCCGGGTGCTAGGTTGAAGGACAGTGTGGTGGCGACGAACAGGCCCTGGTGGTTGACCGACAGCGGCGTGCTGCCTGGTCCGTAATGCGCGACGGCCGACAGCGGCACCATGGTCTCGGCTCCGGTGCTGACAGCTGAACCGGTCGAAGCCGCGGCCCTGCCGGTGCTGGTGATGGAATTGTTGGCCTGGTTGCGCGCGGCGTCGGCGGCGATCGACTGGGCGTTGGTGGACTTGCCGGGTGCGACGAAGGTGCCGGCAACCGCGTTGCTCGACTGCGATCCGCCGACCGATCCGCCGGACGTGCTGACATAGACTTTTTTCAGCGCGTCCGGGGTCTGCCAGTATTGCGGCGCCACCTCCATGATGACGTGGTACTGGTTGCGCTGGACATAGATGGTGGACACCTGGCGCTGGCCGAACGCGTCGTAGAGCGTGTTGTCGATCTCGCTTGCCGATATGCCGAGGCGCGTTGCCGTATCGCGATCGATGGTGACGTCGGCCTCCAGACCCTTGTTCTGCTGGTCGCTGTTGACGTCGGTGAGCTTGGGTTCGGTCTGCAATGCCGCCGCGAGTTTCGGCGCCCACTCCGCCAGTTCGTCGAAGCTGTCGCCCTGCAGGGTGTACTGGTATTGCGCGTTCGACTGGCGGCCACCGACGCGTATATCCTGCACCGCCTGCAGGAAAAGCGTGGCGCCCGGCACCACTGCCAGTTCGGGCCGCAGCCTGGCGATGACCTGGTCGGCGGAGATATTGCGCTCGGCCAGCGGCTTTAGCGAGACGAACATGTAGCCGGAATTGGTCTGGCCGCCGCCGGTGACGCCGACCGCGGTATCGACTGCCGGGTCCTTGCTGACGATGCCGGCGAACTGGGTGAGCTTCCGCGACATCGACTGGAAGGAGGTTGCCTGGTCGGCCTGGATCGAGCCCGTCAGCCTTCCCGTATCCTGCTGCGGGAAGAAGCCCTTCGGGATGGTGGCATAGAGGTAGCCATTGAGACAGAGCGTTGCGGCCAGAACCGCCATGACCAGCAGCGGATTGTCGAGTGCCCAGGACAGCGACCGGCGATAGAAGCCCAGCATGACCTCGAAGATACGCTCGCTGAAGCGGTAGAGCCGGCCGTGTTCGCGTTCACCCTCGGGGCGCAGCAGGATCGAGCACATCATCGGCGTGGTGGTCAGCGATATGGCGAGCGAGACCAGGATCGCCGCCGACAGGGTGACCGCGAATTCGCGAAACAGCCGGCCGACGATGCCGCCCATGAGCAGGATCGGGATGAAGACGGCGATCAGCGACAGGCTCATCGACAGCACGGTGAAGCCGACCTCCTGGGAGCCCTTGATCGCCGCTTCCATGCGGCCCATGCCGGCAGCGGTGTGGCGGGCGATGTTTTCGAGCACGACGATGGCGTCGTCGACGACGAAGCCGGTTGCCACCGTCATTGCCATCAGCGACAGATTGTCGATGCTGAAGCCGAGCAGATACATGGCGCCCAGCGTGCCCACCAGCGACACCGGCACGGCCACGATCGGCACCAGCGCCGAGCGCACGTCGCGCAGGAAGGCGAAGACGACGAGGATCACCAGGCCGATGGCGATCATCAACGTCCGCGCGACCTCGCTCAGCGAAGCGCGGATCGTGGTCGAGCGGTCGAGCGCCACCGACAGGTCGATGGCCGGCGAGATCGAGGCCCGCAGCGTTGGCAGCAGTGCCTTCACCCGGTCCACGGTCTCGATGATGTTGGCGTTGGGCGAGCGGTTGAGGATGATCAGCACGCCTGGCTTGCCGTTGGCAAGACCGGCATTGCGGATGTTCTCGACGGAATCGTTGACCTGGCCGACATCGGAAAGCCTTACCGGTGCGCCTTTGCGGTAGGCGACGATCAGGGAGCGATAGGCGTCGGCCTTGTTGGCCTGGTCGTTGGCGTAGATCTGATAACGCTGGTCGCCGACGTCGATCGCGCCCTTCGGACTATGGGCGTTGGCCGAGGCGAGAGCGGCGCGCACGTCCTCCAGCCCGATGCCGTAGTCGTAGAGCACCTGCGGGTTGAGCTCGACGCGCACCGCCGGCAGCGAACTGCCGCCCACCGACACTTCGCCGACACCGTCGATCTGCGAGAGTTTCTGCGCCAGAATGGTGCTGGCGGCATCGAAGAGCTGGCCCTTGGACAGCGTGTCCGACGTCATCGACAGGACGAGGATCGGCGCGTCGGCGGGATTGACCTTGCGATAAGTCGGGTTGGAGCGCAGGCTGGACGGCAGATCCGCGCGGGCGGCGTTGATCGCTGCCTGGACGTCACGCGCGGCACCGTCAATGTCGCGGTCCAATCCGAACTGCAAGGTGATGCGCGCGCTGCCGACGCTGCTCGACGAGGTCATCTCGTTGACATCGGCGATCTCGCCGAGATGCCGCTCGAGCGGGCTGGCGACGGTGTTGGCCACCACTTGCGGGCTGGCGCCCGGCAGCGAGGCGGTCACCGAGATGACGGGGTAGTCGACCGCCGGCAGCGGCGCCACCGGCAATTGCGGGTAAGCCACCAGTCCCGCCGCCAGCAGGCCGAAGGTCAGTAAGGTCGTCGCCACCGGCCGCCGGATGAAGGGAACCGACAGGTTCATGGCGAGGCGTCCGCGCCGTGAGGGCGAGGCAGGTTGGGCTCGATGCCTCGCATGCGGGCGGCAATGCGGTCGAACCAGAGATAGATCACCGGCGTGGTGAACAGGGTCAGCAACTGGCTGAGCAGCAGGCCGCCGACGATGGAGACGCCGAGGGGGTGACGCAGTTCCGAGCCGACGCCGGTGCCCAGCATCAAAGGCAGCGCGCCGAGCATCGCCGCCAAGGTCGTCATCAGGATCGGGCGGAAGCGCAGCAGGCAGGCCTCGTAGATGGCCTCGCGGGGCGCCTTGCCCTCGTTGCGCTGCGCGTCGAGCGCGAAGTCGATCATCATGATGGCGTTCTTCTTGACCACGCCGATCAACAGGATGATGCCGATGATCGAGATGATGGTCAGGTCCTGGCCGGCGATCATCAGTGCCAGCAGCGCACCGATGCCGGCCGAAGGCAGTGTCGATAGGATGGTGATCGGGTGGATGAAGCTCTCATAGAGCACGCCGAGCACGATGTAGACCGTCACCACAGCGGCCAGGATCAGGAACAGCGTGTTGTCGAGCGAGGCCTGGAAGGCGCGCGCCGCACCCTGGAAACTGGTGATGATGCTCAGCGGCATGCCGATGTCGGCCTGCGCCTTCTCGATCGCAGTGACCGCCTCGCCGAGCGACGCCCCGGGGGCCAGGTTGAACGAGACGGTGGTGGCGGGGAATTGCCCCATATGGGTGATCTGCAGCGGCGAGGTGGCGATATGGGTGGTTGCCACCACCGACAGCGGCACCGGCGCGCCGCCGGTCGACGAGGGCAGATAGACGGAGGACAGCGCCTTGAGCGAATCCTGTGCGGACGGGGCAGCTTCGAGAATGACGCGGTGCTGGCTCGACGTGGTGTAGATGGTCGAGACCATGCGCTGGCCGAAAGCATCGTAGAGCGCGTTGTCGACGGTTGCCGGCGTGATGCCGAAGCGCGCGGCCTGGTCGCGGTCGATGTCGACGAAGACGGCAAGGCCGCTGTTCGACAGGTCGCTGGCGACATCGGCGAGCTGCGGCAGCGTGTTCAGCCTGGCGAGCAGCTTCGGCGTCCATTCCCCCAGCTCATCGGCATTGGCATCCTGGAGCACGAACTGGTACTGGGTGCGGCTGATCTGGCCGTCGATGGTGAGGTCCTGGACCGGCTGCAGGTAAAGCGTGACGCCGGCCACGGCGCCGGCTTCCTGCTTCAGGCGTTCGATGACATCGGTAATGCCGGCAGTGCGCTCCTCGTGCGGCTTGAGGTTGATCAGGATGCGGCCGACATTGAGCGTGGTGTTGGTGCCGTCGACACCGATGAAGGACGACAGTGAGTCGACATCAGGGTCCTTCAGGATGATGGCGGCCAGCTGCTGCTGGCGGTCGGCCATCGCGGCGAAGGATATCGATTGCGGTGCTTCCGTGATGGCCTGGATGACGCCGGTGTCCTGCACCGGGAAGAAGCCCTTGGGGATGACCGCGTAAAGGACAGCGGTCAGTACCAGCGTCGCCGCCGCGACCAGAAGCATCAGCGTCTGGCGGTCGAGCACCCAGGTCAGCGCCCGGCCATAGCCGCGGATCACCCAGTCGAAGAATTCGCGGCTGGCACGTTGCAGGGCGTTCTCGCGCACCGCCACCATCGGTTTGAGCAGCCCGGCGCAGGCCATCGGCACCAGAGTCAGCGACACCACGGCGGAGATCAGGATGGTGGTGGCGAGCGTGATGGAGAATTCACGGAACAGCCGGCCGACGACATCGCCCATGAATAGAAGCGGGATCAGCACGGCGATCAGCGAAACGGTCAGCGAGATGATGGTGAAGCCGATCTGCTGCGAACCCTTCAGGGCCGCCTGCAACGGCATCGCGCCTTCCTCGACATAGCGGGCGACGTTCTCGATGACGACGATTGCGTCGTCGACGACGAAGCCGGTGGCGATGGTCAGCGCCATCAGCGACAGATTGTCGAGGCTGAAACCGAACAGGTACATCACGCCCAGCGTGCCGACCAGCGACAGCGGCACCGAAAGGCTGGGGATGAGGGTGGCGCGAGCGCTGCGCAGGAAGACGAAGATGACCAGCACGACCAGCATGATGGCAAGCGTCAGCTCATACTCGACGTCGCGCACCGAGGCGCGGATGGTCGTGGTGCGGTCGGTCAGCACCTTCACGTCGACGGCGTTCGGCAGCGAGGACTGAAGCTGCGGCAGCAGCGCCTTGATACGGTCCACCACCTCGATGACGTTGGCGCCGGGCTGGCGCTGGATGTTGAGGATGATGGCCGGCGTGCCGTTCATCCAGGCGGCGAGCCGGTTGTTCTCGGTGGCGTCGACCACATCGGCGACATCGCTCAGCCGCACCGGGGCGCCGTTCTTGTAGGCGACGATCAGCGAACGGTACTCGTCGGCGCTCTTCAACTGGTCGTTGGCGTTGATCGTGTAGGCGCGCGAGGGTCCGTCGAAATTGCCCTTGGGCGTGTTGACGTTGGCGCTGCCCAAAGTGGTGCGCAGGTCATCGAGGTTGAGGCCGTAGGCGGCGAGCTTGCGCGGGTCGGGCTGGACGCGCACGGCCGGCCGCTGGCCGCCCGACAGGCTGACGAGGCCGACGCCCGGCAATTGCGATATCTTCTGCGCCAGCCTGGTGTCGGCAAGCTGCTGCACGTCGCGCAGCGGCATGGTGGCCGAGGTCAGGCCGAGCGTCAGCACCGGCGCGTCGGCTGGATTGACCTTGGCATAGATCGGCGGCGCCGGCAGGTCGGCCGGCAAGAGATTGCCGGCGGCGTTGATGGCGGCCTGCACCTCCTGCTCGGCGACGTCGAGCGAGATCGCCAGGCTGAACTGCAACGTGATGACCGAGGAGCCGGCCGAACTCACCGAGTTCATCTGGTTGAGGTTGGCGATCTGGCCGAGTTGGACCTCCAGCGGCGCGGTGACCGACGAGGTCATCACATCGGGGCTGGCGCCGGGATAGAAGGTCTGCACCTGGATGGTCGGATAGTCGACTTCGGGCAGGGCCGAGACCGGCAGATAGCGGTAGGCCAGCATGCCCGAAAGCATGATCGCGACCATGAACAGCGACGTCGCCACCGGCCGCAGGATAAAGGCGCGCGATGGGCTCATTGCTGCTGCCCGGACTCCGGCTGTCCTGCTTGTGCATGGCGATGCTTGTGGCCCTGATGCTTGCGTGCCGTGCCGTCCGGCGCTTGTGCGTCAGTCGTCTGCCCATCGGTCGTCTCCCCATTTGGCGTCTGCCCGTCCGATGAGGCGGATGCCGGTAGGGCCTGGGCGGGTGTCTGTTCCGGTTCAGGAGCCTGGCTAGTAGTAGGGTTTGGCGCTGTCGCCGGGGCCGGCGCCTGGCCGTCCTGCTGGAGGTTGACATGGGCGCCATCGCGCAGCTTGTCGGCGCCGTCGACGACGACGCGGTCGCCGGGGTTCAGGCCGGCGAGGATCTCCACGTGCTCGCCATTGGTGACGCCAAGCGTGACCTTGCGCACGGCCACCGTGCTGTCGGGGTTGACCAGATAGACGAAGGTGCCGGGCAGGCCGCGCTGGATCGCGGCGATCGGCGCGATCGCCACGTCCTTATGCTCATCGACGAGCAGCGCGATATTGACGAACTGGTTGGGATAGAGGAGGTGCTGCTCATTGCCGAAGCCCGCCCGTAGCTTGATGGTGCCGGTGCTCGGGTCGATCTGACTGTCGAAGGTCTCGAGCTGGCCGTCGGCAAGCTTCTTGGCGCCCGCGCGGTCGAAGGCCGTGGTGGGCAGAGTGGCGCCTTGCTGCATGCGTTGCGCGATCGCCGGCAATTCATCCTCGGGCACGGTGAACAGCACGCTGATCGGCTGCACCTGCGTGATGATGACGATGCCGTTCGCATCGCTTGGGGTGACATAGTTGCCCTCGTCGACCTGACGCAGGCCGGCCCGTCCGTCGACCGGAGCCAGAATGCGGCAGTCATCGAGATTGAGGGTGGCGGTCTGTATCATCGCCTGGTCGACCTGGACGGAGCCCTGGTCTTGGGCGACAAGGGCGACCTGCGCGTCGAGAGTCTGGGGTGTCGCGGTGCCCTGGGCCACCAGTTTCTGGTCGCGAACGAGGTCGAGCTGGGCATCTTTCAACATGGCCTGGTCGCGTACCAACTGGCCCTGGGCCTGGGCGAGTGCCGCCTGGAAGGGGCGGGGATCGATCTGGGCCAACAGGTCACCCTTCTTGACGTCCTGGCCCTCCTTGAAATTGACCTGCACAAGCGGGCCGGTGACCTGCGACTTGACGGTGACGGTGGAGAGGGAGGTAACCGTGCCGAGGGCATTGAGGGTGACGTCTATCGTACCCTTTTCGATGGGGGCGGCACCGATCGTCGCCGGCTGCGCGCCGCGCCTGCCGCCGGGCTGCCTGGCCTGGACATGCGGACGCTGATAGAGGTAGGCGCCAGTGGCGGCGACAATGGCAATGAAGATCAGCCAGGGAATCCAGCCACGCGAACGGCGTGGCGTGACGGTCGTCTGCAGGGGCATTTCCAGTTGCTGGTCCATGGCGGCATCTTTCACCCCCATCAACCAATATGGCCGAAACCCGGCCAAGTCGAATTAACTGTTGGACAGGTTGGGCCCCCGGCCAGCGGCCGGTTCAGGCCGGCCCAACGGAGGTCATGTCGCCTTCATTCAGCGGCCTGAACCCGATTGGCCGCGATGATCGCGCGAATCTCGGACCGGCAGGAGCCGCAATTGGTGCCTGCCTTCAGCGTGGCGCCGATGGCTTCGACGCTGGTGCAGCCGGCCGCCGCGGCAGCGGTGATCTGGTTCACCCCGACATTAAAACAGGAACAGACGGTCGCGCCGGCATCGGGCCGTTCGGCACCGGCACGGCCGGCGACGATCCTGAAGCGCTGACGCTGGCTGGCATGGACCTCGGCGAGTTGCTCGGCCGCCCAGCCGCGTGACACCGCGACCGGACCGGGCGCGACGAACAAGGCGCCCGCCAGATGCTCGCCTTCGAAGGCGGCAATGCGGTGCTGGCCGGCGTCGCTGTCGTGATAGGCGAGAATTTCGGCATCCGCGGCATCGAAGAGCGAGTTCGCCAAGGCTGTCCAGTCGACATCGTCAAGGGCAAAGGCAAGCTCGACCCGCCAGCCGCCCCGACATCTGGCTACCGCCCAATAGTCGGCGGCCATCGTCGCGGGCCTTTTGCGTGTCACGGCAAAGCCGAAGGCCCCAGCGGTGAATTTCTCGATGCGGGCCGCGACGTGTTTCAGGGCCGGCTGGCCCGACACCGGGTCTGTGAGCGATGCCGTGAGCGTGTCGAGCCGGCCCCTGGCGGCGAACTGGTCGGTCCAGTGCATCGGCGCGAACAGGCTGCCCTGCCGCTGGCGCGTGGTCACCAGCGCGCGGACCAGCACCTCGCCGCGCGCAGTGGAGACACGTGCGATGTCGGCGTCGCCGATGCCGTGGCGTTGCGCATCCTCGGGGTGGATCTCGACGAAGGGCTCGGCGATGTGCTGCGACAGGCGCGGGCTTTTGCCGGTGCGCGTCATGGTGTGCCAGTGGTCGCGGATGCGGCCGGTGTTGAGGACGAGTGGGAAGTCGGGGGTGGTGCGGGTGTCGACGGTCGGGCGCAGGGCGACGAAGCGGGCCTTGCGGTCGGGCGTGTAGAAGTTGCCGTTGGCGAAAAAGCGTGTGGGCTGGTGCCCGGTCGACGCGATTTCCTCTGGCCAAGGTCCAGTGTAAGCGCCTCCCTCGACGTGAAGTCGAGCTTGAGCGCCCCCCTCTGTCCTGCCGGACCGGGCCCTACGCTGTCGCTCCGGGCGTTCGTCGTTCGGAAAGCCAAGCAATTGGCTTCCCGTCCGCTGCGCGGACCACTCCTCACCCCCCTCAAGGGGGGAGATTGGCGGCTTCAGCGCTGGCACTTTTTCTTCAACGGTGAAAATTGGCGAAGGCCGAGATGACAGCCGATCTCCCCCCTGGAGGGGGAGATGGCCGGCAGGCCAGAGGGGGGCGCCTCGGGCCGGGGCTGGCCATTGGAACGGCGCAAGGCTTTCATAGGCGTCCGCATCGACGGCGCCATACGCACCAATATCGAAATCCCGATCGCCGTCATTCTCGAACCCCGACAGCGCGGCGTGCTCGGCAAAAATCTCGGCTGGCGTCGCATGCGCGAACGCCTCGCCAAAGCCCATGCGGCGCGCCACCTCGGCAAGGATCCACCAGTCAGGCCGCGCCTCGCCAGGTGTCGGCAAAAACGCGCGCTGGCGGGAGATGCGGCGCTCGGAATTGGTGACGGTGCCGTCCTTCTCGCCCCAGGCCGTCGCCGGCAGCCGGACATGGGCATGGCGGACCGTATCGGTATTTGCCAGCACGTCCGACACCACGACGAAGGGACAGGCCTTGATCGCCGCTTCGACGGCATCGGCGTCCGGCATCGAATCGACCGGGTTGGTGGCCATGATCCACAGCGCCTTTATGCGTCCATCGGCCACCGCCTCGAACATGTCGACGGCTTTCAGCCCAGGCCGTCGCGCAATCGTCGCCGCGTTCCAGAAACGCTCGACCCGCTCGCGATGCCTAGGGTTTTCGATCTCCATATGGGCGGCGAGCATATTGGCCATGCCACCGACCTCGCGGCCGCCCATGGCATTGGGCTGGCCGGTCACCGAGAACGGTCCGGCGCCCGGTTTTCCGATACGGCCGGTGGCGAGATGGCAGTTGATGATGGCGTTGACCTTGTCGGTGCCGGACGACGACTGGTTGACGCCCTGGCTGTAGACGGTCACGGTTTGCGCGGTCGCGGCAAACAGGCTGTAGAAGCGGACAAGCTCGTCTTCACTCAGGCCCGTGGCCGCGGCAACGCCTGCAAGATCGAGCGCCGAGGCGGCGAACAGCGCCTGTCCAAAGCCGGTGGTGTGCGCCGTGATATAGGCACGGTCGAGCGCGTTGTGCTGGCCGAGCCAGGCAAGCAGGCCGGTGAAGAGGGCAACATCGCCATCCGGCGCGATCGCCAGGTGCATGTCGGCTATATCAGATGTCATGGTGCGGCGCGGGTCGACCAGCACCACCTTCATCTCGGGGCGCTTTTCCCGGGCAGCGGCGATGCGCTGGTAGAGCACGGGGTGGCACCAGGCGAGGTTGGAACCGACCAGCACGATCAGGTCGGCCAGTTCGAGATCCTCATAGGTCCCCGGCACCGTGTCGGAGCCGAACGCGCGGCGGTGGCCGGCAACCGACGAGGCCATGCAGAGCCGCGAATTGGTGTCGATGTTGGCCGAGCCGATGAAACCCTTCATCAGCTTGTTGGCGAGGTAGTAATCCTCGGTCAGCAATTGGCCGGAGACATAGAAAGCAACCGCTTCCGGCCCATGCTCGGCGATGGTTTGCGAGAAGGTCGAGGCGACGAGGTCGAGCGCCTCGTTCCAGCCGGCGCGGCGGTCGTGGATTTCAGGATGCAGCAGCCTGCCGTCGAGATCGACGGTCTCGGCCAATGCCGAACCCTTGGAGCAGAGTCGGCCGAAATTCGCCGGATGATCCGGGTCGCCACGGACGGACACCTGCCCGTCCGCGGCGATCTTGGCCAGCACGCCGCAGCCCACCCCGCAATAGGGGCAGGTGGTCCTCACCTCGCGCGTTTCAATGATTTCCATGTCAGGCCGCGCGGCTGGCCAGCGCTTCCAGCGCGAGGAACAGACGCTCGCCTTCCCGCTTCACCGGAATCGTGCGCACCACGCCCTCGTCGGCGCCGAGCGCCTTGCCCGTCTCCAGCGAGATCACCCAATTGTGCAAGGGACACGTCACCGCCGCGCCATGGACGATGCCCTGGCTCAACGGTCCGCCCTTGTGCGGACAATGGTCGTCAATGGCGAAGACCGCGTCGTCCGCCGTGCGGAAGACGGCGATCTTGCCTTGCGGGGTAGCGACACAGCGCGCGCCACGGCGCGGGATGTCGGAGAGGGTGCCGATGGAGATCCAATTCATGGGGGTCACTCCGCCGCCTGCGCAAACCCGACCGAAGCCATCGGCCGGAACTCGTGCTTGTCCTTGCCCGACACGCGCTCCGACCAGGGATCGACCTGGGCGAATTTTTGGGAAAAGATGAAGCGGTCGTAATAGGCTTCGCGCTTGTCCGCATCGTCCATGATCTGGCGCTTGATCTCGGCTATGCCGATGCGCTTGGCCCATTTGTAGATGCGTTCGAGATAGCGGCCCTGCTCGCGGTACATCTGCGTCAGCGCCACGATATGCTCCAGCGCCTCGTCCTCGGTCCTGACCTGGCCCAGCACCTCCGTGCCTTTGATGTCGAGGCCGGCGGCACCGGCGAAATGGATTTCGTAGCCACTGTCGACGCAGATGACGCCGACATCCTTGCATGTCGCCTCGGCGCAGTTTCTCGGGCAGCCCGACACCGCCATCTTGACCTTGGCCGGCGTCCAGGAGCCCCACATGAATTTCTCGATGCGGATGCCGAGACCGGTCGAATCCTGCGTGCCGAAGCGGCACCAGTCGGAGCCGACGCAGGTCTTCACCGTGCGCAGGCCCTTGGCATAGGCATGGCCGGAGACGAAGCCGGCCTGGCCGAGATCGGCCCACACCGCCGGCAAATCCTCCTTGCGGATGCCCAGCATGTCGATGCGCTGGCCGCCGGTGACCTTGACCATCGGGATCTCGAACTTGTCGACGACGTCGGCGATGGCGCGCAGTTCGGCGGCATTGGTGACGCCACCCCACATGCGCGGCACCACCGAATAGGTGCCGTCCTTCTGGATGTTGGCGTGAACGCGCTCGTTGATGAAGCGCGACTGGTAGTCGTCGGCATACTCGTCCGGCCAGTCGCAGACGAGATAGTAGTTGAGTGCCGGCCGGCATTTGGCGCAGCCGCAGGAGGTCTTCCACTCCAGCTCCTGCATCACCGCAGGAATGGTTTTCAGGTGCTTGGCCTTGATCAGCCTGCGCACCTCGTCGTGGCCGAACGTGGTGCAGGAACACATGGGCTGCACGGCGGCCGGGTTGTAGGTGTCGCCGAGGGTCAGTACCATCAGCTTTTCGACCAGCCCGGTGCACGAGCCGCAGGACGCCGATGCCTTGGTGTGGGCGCGCACGTCGTCGAGCGAGGTCAGGCTTTTGCCCGTGATCGCTCCGGTGATTTTGCCCTTGCAAACGCCGTTGCAGCCGCAGATTTCCGCATCATCCGGCAAGGCTGCAACGGCCGCCATAGGGTCCAGCGGGGCACCCCCCTGGTAGGACTGGCCGAAGATCAACGTATCGCGCATCTCCGATATGTCGGTCTGTTTCTTCTTGAGGTCGTTGAACCAGGCGCCGTCCGCTGTCTCGCCATAGAGCACGGTGCCGATGATGCGGTCGTCCTTGAGCACCAGGCGCTTGTAGACACCGGCCGAGGCGTCGCGCAGCACGATCTCCTGGCGGTCCTCGCCCTCGGCGAAGTCGCCCAGCGAAAAGAGGTCGATACCGGTGACCTTGAGTTTTGTGGGCGTGTCCATGTGGGCGAAGGCGGCGCTCTCGTCGCCGGCAAGTTGGTGGGCGGCGACGCGCGCCATCTCGTAAAGCGGTGCCACCAGCCCGTAGACCATGCCGCCCACTTCGGCGCATTCGCCGAGCGCGTAGATGTCGGGGTCGTTGCTGCGCATGCCGGCATCGACGACGATGCCTCTGTTGACGGCGATGCCGGCGTCCTTTGCCAGAGCCGAATTTGGCCTGATGCCGACCGCCATCACCACCAGCGTCGCCGGAATGATGGTTCCGTCGGCGAGTTCCACCCGCTCGACCTTGCCATCGCCCGTGATTGCCTTTGTGTTGGCCTTGGTGATGACCTTGATGCCACGCTGCTCCACCGCGCGCTGCAAGAGATAGCCGGCAGCAGGATCGAGCTGGCGCTCCATCAGCGTCGGCATGACATGCAGCACGGTGACGTCCATGCCTTGCGCATTCAGGCCGGCCGCCGCCTCGAGCCCGAGCAGCCCGCCGCCGATGACCACGGCCTTGGCGCGCGACTGGGCGGCGAGCATCATCGCCTGGACGTCGTCCAGGTCGCGATAGGTCAGCACGCCGGGCAGATTGTGGCCGGGCACCGGAATGATGAACGGCACCGAGCCGGTGGCGATGACGAGCTTGTCGTAGGCTTCCGTGACGCCGTGGTCGGAGGTGACGGTCTTCGCCGTCCGGTCGATGGCGACGATCTTGTGGCCCTTGTAGAGGGTGATGTCGTTGGCGATGTACCAGCCGTCGCCATGGATGATGATTTCCTCATAGGCCTTTTCGCCCGACAGCACCGGCGACAGCATGATGCGGTCGTAGTTCACGCGTGGCTCGGCGTTGAAGATGGTGACGGCGTAGCGGCCCGGCGCCTGTTCCAGCAGATGCTCCAGCATGCGCCCGGGTGCCATGCCGTTGCCGATGATGACGAGTTTTTCGGTCATGGCGTTACTCCGCGGCTTCGACGAAGCGGTGGCGTTCGTAGAGGAACTTCAGCACCGCCTCGCGGCAGCGGAGGAAGGTGCGGTCGGAGGCAAGTTCAATGCGCCGGCGCGGCCTGGCCAGGGGCACGGGCAGCACCTCGCCGATGGTCGCCGCCGGGCCGTTGGTCATCATGACGATGCGGTCGGACAGCAGCACCGCCTCGTCGACGTCATGGGTGATCATGATCGTCGTCGAGCCGAGCCTGGAGTGGATGTCCATCACCGCGTCCTGCAGATGGGCGCGGGTCAGCGCGTCGAGCGCGCCGAACGGCTCGTCGAGCAGCAGGATCTTCGGCTCCATGGCGAGCGCGCGGGCAATGCCGACGCGCTGCTTCATGCCACCCGAGATTTCGGCCGGGCGCTTGTCGCTCGCATGCGCCATCTGCACGAGATCGAGATTGCGCATGATCCAGTCATGCCGCTCGGCCTTGCTCTTCGAACGGCCGAAGACTTTCGCCACCGCCAGGTTGATGTTCTCGTAGACGGTCAGCCATGGCAACAGCGAATGGTTCTGGAACACCACGGCGCGTTCGGGGCCGGGGCTGTCGACCTCCTTGTCTTCCAAAAGCACGGCGCCGGCGGAAACCTTGGTCAGGCCGGCGATCAGGTTGAGCAAGGTCGACTTGCCGCAACCGGAATGACCGATGATGGAGACGAATTCGCCCTTGTCGATGGTCAGCCTGATGTCCCTCAGCACGTCGCTGACCTGGCCGCCACGAGCGAAGGATTTGTCGATATGGTCGAGTTTGAGATAGGCGGTCATGGCGCTCTCCTCACTTCGCCGTCGTGCCGCGGGTGACGAAGGCGCCGACCGCCGCGACCAGGCGGTCGAGGCAGAAACCGGTGACGCCGATATAGGCGAGCGCGACGATGATGTCGGGCAGCCGCGACGAGTTCCATGCGTCCCAGATGAAGAAGCCGATGCCGACGCCGCCGGTCAGCATTTCGGCGGCGACAATGGCGAGCCAGGACAAGCCGATGCCGATGCGCAGGCCGGTGAAGATGTAGGGCGCCGCGGCCGGCACCATGATCTTGACGAAGAATTCGAGCTGGTTCAGCCGCAGGATGCGGGCGACGTTGCGGTAGTCCTGCGGGATGTTGCGCACACCGACGGCGGTGTTGATGATGACAGGCCAGATCGAGGTGATGAAGATCACGAACAGTGCCGACGGGTTGGAGTCGCGGAAGGCGGCGAGCGACAGCGGCAGCCAGGCGAGCGGCGGCACGGTACGCAGGATCTGGAACACCGGGTCGAGGCCGCGCATCGCCCAGACCGACTGGCCGACCAGCGCGCCGAGCGCGACGCCGACGACCGCCGCCATGCCGAAGCCGATGGCGACGCGCTGCAGCGAGATCAGCACGCGCCAGGCAAGACCGATATCCTGCGGGCCGTTGTCGAAGAATGGATGCGCGATCAGGTCATAGGCCTCGTTCCACACTTGGCTCGGCGGCGGCAGGCTTGCCGTCGGGGACGAGCAGGCGACCTGCCAGACGACAAGCAGAAGGGCGATGACGATGGCGGGCGGGACGAGAGCGCTGGCCACCTTGGTGGCGACCGCCACCGGATCGATACGGCGCCGCGCTTTGGCGGTGAAGGCGACCACCTCGGCTGGCTTGGCCGGGAATGCTTTCACCTTGGTGTCCTCGACGGCTTGGATGGACATGTCCTTGGGATACTCCGTGGCGTGCTGGTGCGGTACTGAGCGACGAACGGCGCTGGCGCCGTTTGCGTTGGGGTACAAACGGCCTGACTAAGCCGATGTCTTGATGGTCAGGCTGTCGAGATAGGCCAAGGGGTTGGCCGGATCGAAAGTCTTGCCGTCGAAGAAGGTCTCGACGCCGCGCGAGGACGAGGCCGGAATGTCGCTTGCCGCGACGCCCAGTTCCTTGGCCGCCTCACGCCAGATATCCTCGCGGTTGACCTGGTCGACCAGCGCCTTGATGTCGGTAGTCGGCGCGAACTTGCCCCAGCGGATGTTTTCGGCGAGGAACCAGCTGTCGTGGCTCTTGAACGGGTAGGAGACGCCGCCCTTCCAGAATTTCATGTAGAGGTCGGTGGCGGTGGCGACCCGGCCATTGCCGTAATTGATGTCGCCCTTGAGGCGGCCGATGATGTCGGCGACCGGCACGTTCATCCATTGCCGCTTGCCGATGATGGCGGCCATCTCGTCCTTGTTCTCTTTGGCGTCGCACCATTGCTGTGCCGCCATCACCGCCATGACGATCGCCTTGGTGGCGTTCGGGTATTTGTCGATGAAGGCGGCGCGCAGGCCGAGCGCCTTTTCCGGATGGCCCTTCCAGAGCTCGCCGGTCGTGGTGGCGGTGAAGCCGACGCCCTGGTGGACGAGCTGTTCGTTCCACGGCTCGCCGACGCAGAACACGTCCATGTTGCCGACCTTCATGTTGGCCACCATCTGCGGCGGCGGCACGACGATGGTCGAGACGTCCTTGTCGGGGTTGATGCCGCCGGCGGCCAGCCAGTAGCGCAGCCACAGATCATGCGTGCCGCCCGGGAAGGTCATGGCGGCCTTGACCTCCTTGCCTGCCGCCTTCTTGGCGGCGAAGGCGTCCTTCAACTTCGCGGCATCGAGGCCGACGCCGGTCGCGGCGTATTCCTGGGCGACCGAAATGCCCTGGCAGTCGTAGTTGAGCCGCGCCACGATCGCCATCGGCAGCGGCTGGTTGTTCTGCGTCACCTTGCCAGTGTGCATGAGATAAGGCATCGGCGTCAGGATGTGGGCGCCGTCGATGCCGTTGGCTTCGCCGCCGAGCATCAGATTGTCTCGTGTCGCACCCCAGGAAGCCTGCTTGAGCACCTCGACATCAGGCATGCCGAATTTTTCGAACAGGCCCTTTTCCTTGGCGATGATCAGCGGCGCGGCATCGGTCAGCGCGATGAAGCCGAGCTTGGCGCCGGTCACTTCTGGACCTTTGCCCTCGGCATGGGCGCCGGCCGGAAACAATGTCCTCGCGGCAAAAAACAGTCCCGCCGTCAGCGCGCTGCTGGCCAGAAAATCACGGCGGGTGAAATCCTTGAGGGACGTGCCAGTTCCGATCCGTTTCGTCATCGTCGTCTCCGGTTGAGCGCCATCGGGAGCGGCGCGTTTGATTGTGCATCTGGCCAAAGCAAAAAAGCTGCCGGCCAGGCCTCGCGCGTCCGTACATCCGGGATCGCGGTCGACCTGAGCGGCAGCTTTGCCTGTGGCGCCCGCCATTGGACGCCTATTCCATTGCCCGAGAAGGGCTCGTTCATTTCAACGCAGGAATCGTGCCAGTTTATCTCTGGGACAAAACTTCAAATAATTCAGCGGGATCGGAGCATTTCGCGGCTACCGGATCCGCCGCGAGCGGGGTTAAATATTGATCAGCTCGCTTGCGGGTCGCATAATTTTTGTGCAATACAAAAGAATGGCGCTGAAATGATCAGGCCTTCCTGAGGGTCGATTTCTGGCTCTGAATATAGGTGTCGATCTCGTCTGGATCGAAGATCTGACCATCGAAGAACCCGTCCGGGCCGAGCATCAGGCTTGCGCCCGCCGAGCCCACCGGAGTCGCCACCTTGAGCGCGCCCTCGACCTTGGCATTGGCGCCGGGCAGCGCCACGCCGAGCGGCTTCAGCGCCGAGCGGTAAAGGTCGGGCCGATAGCAGTCGCGCGCGATGGCGAGATTCTCCGGTGTGTGTGCGACATGACCCCAGCGCACCATCTGTGTGTAGAACCACAGCGCATGGCTTTTCCAGGGAAAGTTCGCGGCCTTGTCGAACGGCAGGAAGAAGTCGTCGATGTCCAGTTCCGCCCCGCCGCCCAGCCGGAGATGGCCAGTCAGGATCGGCATCTGCACGGCCGCCGGCAGGCCAAGGAAGCCGCGCTGCGCCATCACCGCGGCCAATTCGCCGCGATTCGCCGGATCCTGGCACCACCGCGCCGAGTGATGCAGCGCGCGCAGGAGGGCCGCCAGAGCCTCGGGGGCTTGTTCGGCCCAGGCCTTGCGCGCACCGATGACCTTTTCCGGACTGTTGCGCCAGAGCAGCGCCTTGACGGTGACGATATGGCCGGTGCCGGCCGCCACCGCGGCGCTGTTCCAGGGCTCGCCGACGCAATAGCCGTCGATGCGGCCAGCGGCCAGCGCGTCGGCCATGAACGGCGGCGGCACGATGACGATGTCGATCTCGCGCGATGGATCGACGCCGCAGGCAGCAAGCCAGTAGCGGAGTTCGTAATTGTGCCCGGAATGCGGATGCACGACCGCAAAACGCAGTGGGTCGCGGCCGGCGCCGGCCCGCTCGCGGATGAAGGCGCCGAGGGCCGCGCCGGCACGGGCCGGATCGAGATCGGGTACGGCACCGTGCGCCGCCATGCCAGCCCAGACGGCGTTGGAGATGGTAACGCAGTTGCCGCCGAGCCCCAGCGAAAACGGCACGATGGTGTCGGAGGCAAGGGGCGTGAGGCCAAGATTGCAGGCGAGCGGCATCGGTCCCAGCATGTGCGCGAGGTCGAAATGGCCGATGGCGATGCGGTCGCGGATGTTGGCCCACGAGGTCTCGCGGTGCAGCTTCAGGTCGATGCCTTCGCGGGCGGCAAAGCCCAGTTCGCCGGCCGCCACCAGGACGGCGCTATCGAAAAGCGGCATGAAGCCGGCGGTGATCTGGTGCTCGGCGCCCATGCTCATTCGTCCTCCGCCGGTCCCAATAGCCCAGCGGCAGTCACCAGGCTCTGGGCGATGTCGCTGATCTTGCGATTCTGGTTCATCGCCGTCTTGCGCAGCAGCGTGTAGGCGGCCTCTTCGCTCAGGCCGCGCGATTTCATCAGAATGCCCTTGGCACGGTCGATCACCTTGCGGTTCTCGAGTTCGCCGCGCGCCTCTTCCAGTTCACGTGCCATGCGCGAGAAAGCGTTGAAGCGGCTCACCGCCATGTCGAGGATTGGCTTGACACGCTCTTGCCGAAGGCCGTCGACGACATAGGCCGAAACGCCGGCGTCGACCGCGGCCTCGATCGAGGCCTGGTCGGAGCGGTCGACGAACATGGCGATCGGCCGCTTTACCGCACGCGATAGCTGGAACATGTTCTCCAGCATGTCGCGGTTGGGGTTTTCCAGGTCGATGACGATGACGTCGGGCTCGATCTCGGCGATGCGGCGAGCAATGCCGCTGACGTCATGGATGACGGTGACCCGCTGATGGCCCGCCTCGCGCAAGCCAGCCTCGATAACCGAGGCGCGGATGCGGTTTTCGTCGATCACCAGGACGGCGAGGGAAGTTCGGACCATGCCCGCATTATGAGCAAGGCCGCAAAATTGTGCAACGCAGCAAAGCCACCGGCCACGGTGGCTTTGCCCAACTGGTGGCGAAAACTTTCTGCACCCAACCTGGTGGCGAAAGCTATCTGCCTAGCAGGAGACGCCGATCAGCCGCAGACGCGAACGTCTTCGACTACCCTGTGATGATGGCGCCAATGCACGATCGTCTCGATGTGGCAGCGGTGATGGCGGTGGTGGCGCCGGTATTCACGGTCGTTGTCGTACTGAACGCTCTGGTCGCCATCATACTCGTTGTCGTAGCGGCGCTCATGGTGACGGCGCACAACAATCCCGGAATCGTCATCCGAGGAATATTGGTTTTCGTCGTCGGACTGGATCGTCAGACTGGCGGCCTGCGTGGGCGCAATCGCCGCCGCTGTCGCGGCAAACGCCAGCACCGAAGACAAGATCAATTTTCTCATTCCATCCTCCTGCGTGTTCAACACACATAAACTCGCGGAAGAACTGGGTGTTCCGCTCACATCCACACGCTTTGCGACACCGGAGACATCAAGGCGTTATCGGTCAGGGACTAAAAGCGGACGAAGGCGGTCAGCGGCAGATGGTCGGAGGCCACGCGCGACAGCGGCGTGTCATGCGCTTCGACGGTCGCGATCATGCCGTGCCGGTTGGCCATGATCCGGTCGAGCGCCAACAGCGGCAGGTTGGACGGGAAGGTGGGGACGGCCGGCGGCTGCGGGCCGAAGGTCGCGTGCAGCGTGTTCAGCGCCGAGCGGTTTCCGAGCCGCCATTCGTTCAGGTCGCCGAGCAGGAGCGTCGGCTTCTCGTCGGGACTGTTCATGATATCCAGAACGACCTGGGCCTGCTGGGAGCGGGATCGGCGCAGCAATCCCAGATGCGCCGCGATGATGCGCAAGGACTGATTTCCGTCGAGATCGATCTCGGCCACCACGGCGCCGCGCGGTTCGAGACCTGGAAGTCTGATCTGATGCACGTCGCGAACGACGCCCTTTTTGAACAGCAGGACATTGCCGTGCCAGCCATGGCCTTTGCCCGTCGCGGAAATGGGCACCGGCACGAGGCCGGTTTCCAGTTCGAGACGGTGCAGGTCGAGAAGCCCGTCACGGTCGCCGAAACGATTATCGGCCTCCTGCAGGGCGATGACGTCCGGGGCGATCTCGCGGATGACGCGGCTGGTGCGGTCGGGATCGAACCTGCGGTCGACGCCGATGCATTTGTGGACGTTGTAGGAGGCGACCAGCGTCCCGGTGACGCCGTCCTTCTTCGGCGACAAGGCGTTGGCCTTGCGCATCCGCCTGTCGCGAATGGACAGGAGCATGCTTGCCGGCAGGCTGCGACCGTTCATTCGCATAGCGCGCCCATCATCCTTGCTGTTCTCACCATGCACCTAGAAATAGAGTCTTTCGGCCGATGTTCCATGGCCGGCGATACGCTATCGGGCAAACACGTCGTTTTATTAAGCACGGCGTTTCTCAGAGATAGGGCGATCCCAGCCAGAGGATGCGGTCGAAGAGGCGGATGATGAACGGGCGTGCCCGCAAGGAGGCCAGCGTGACCGGGACGGCCGTTTCGATCGCAGAGCCGATCCGGTTCTCGATCTCGGTGGCAAAGCCTGCGTCGAGCACCTCCAGATCGATTTCGAAGTTGAGCCGCAGCGAGCGGGCGTCAAGGTTGGAGGATCCGACATAGGCCCACACGCCGTCGATCGAAAGCAGCTTGGAATGGTCGAAAGGGCCTTCCGTGCGCCATATGCGGCAATAATTCTTCAGAATCTGATCGAATTGCGCGGTCATGGCGCGGTCGACGAGGAAGAGGTTGTTCACCGCCGGCACCACGACATCGATCTCGACGCCGCGCCTCGCCGCGGTGACCAAGGCACTGATCAGTTCCCGGTCAGGCAGGAAATAGGGCGACATCAGGCGGATCGACTTGCGCGCGACCGAGAAGGCGCCGATCAGCAGTTTGTGGTTGGTTTCATTGCTGGCATCCGGTCCGGAGGCGACCGCGCGCACCAGCATCGGCTGGCCGGCGGGCGGCGAAACCGGTGCGATCCGCCAGGCATCGCCCTTCAGCGCCTCCTTGGTGGCGAAGCGCCAGTCTTCCGCCGCGACCGAGAAGAGATCGGCCACAACCGGTCCGGTGACCTTGAAATGCGTGTCCCTGGCGCTGTTGGAGCCAGCGAACTCCGCCGAAAAACCCTTGCGGATGTTCATGCCGCCGGTAAACGCAACCGTGCCGTCGACCACCAGGATCTTGCGGTGGGTCCGCAGGTTCGCATAGGGCAAGCGCAGGCCCATGACGATGTTGCCGTTGAAGACATCGGCCGTGATGTTGGCGCTTCGCAAATGCCCCAGGATGCTGGGGACGGAGTAGCGGGCGCCGACGGCATCGATCAGCACGCGAACGGTGACGCCGCGCCGGACGGCGCCGGCCAGCGCTTCGACGAAGAGCAGGCCGACCGCGTCATTGTCGAAAATATAGGTCTCGAGCAGGACGCTGCGCTCGGCTCCGTCGATCGCCGCGCGCATGGCGGGATAGGCCTCGTCGCCGCTTTCCAGCACATCGATCGCGTTTCCCGGGTTGAGCGCGCGCCGCGCCACCCTGTCGCCCAGCGTTCTGAGGCCGGTGAAGCGCTGTCCATAGCGCTCGATGATCAACGCCTCCTCGGCCGCGACATCGCGCTCATGCTTGGCCGACACCAGGCCACCGGCAAGCGGGCGCTGCGCGCTGATCGTGGCGCGGCGGATGCGGTTGATGCCGGCGACGGCATAGATCAGCACGCCGAGAATCGGCGACAGCACCATGACACCGACCCAGCCGGTGGCGGCGCGAACGTCCTCCTTGGTCATGACGGCATGGGCAATGCCGATGGTCGCCATCACCACGGAGATGATCGCCAATATTTGGGGCCAGTGAATCGTCAGGGTCTCGAACATTGCCAGGACTATCCAGCGAGCGCCCGCGGAAGGCAATGCAGCTGGCCATGTCCGCCTTCACCGATTGGATGCACGGCTATTTGAGCAGGCCAGTCAGCACGTTGAAAGCGGCGTCGATATCGGCGCGGACGGCGGTCTTGACCGCCTCGCCATCGCGATCACGCAGCGCCGCGAACATCTCCTTATGGTGCTCGTTGGCGGTCGAATAGTTTCCGGAATCGTGCAGCATGTTGAAATAGGGGCTGATCTGCAGCCACAGGTTCTCGATGATGTTGAGGATGTTCTCGGAGCCCGCGGCCCGGTAGATGGAGAAATGAAAGGCGTAGTTGGCGCGCAGGTAGGATTTGACGTCTCCCGCCGCATTGGCCTGTTCGAGGACTTCCAGATGCCGGGCGAGCCGCGCGATCCCCTGCTCGTCCATGTGTTCGGCCGCCCACGCGGCGGCGATCGCCTCGATCTCGAAGCGGACATTCCTGAGGTCGACGAGGCGGGCGCGGCTGAGTGCCGGAATTCCGATCGAGCGGCCTGAAACGACCATCAAGGCGTTGGCCGCGGTCAGCCGCCGCAATGCCTCCCTCACCGGCATCGGGCTGACGCCGAAGGCGTCGGCGAGGCTTTGCACCGTCACCATCTCGCCAGGCACGATGCTGCCGTCGAGGATCAATTCGGTGACATGGCGATAGACCCTGTCCTGCAGGGTCTCCCTGGACAGCGGCGTTATCTCGACACCAGGCTTCCTGAACGCCGCTCCGGCCATCTCCCGATCAACCTTCCCGCGCAAAAGGCTGCGCATGCTCCCGAAATGCAAGGTTCCGGTCGCGGCGTCAAGCGTCGCGCCGTTCTATAGGATATTTCATCATTGATCTTTGATCAAATCATGATACAGTCACCGATATCGGATGACAGGGGCCGCGTCTCGTGCCCCTGGGAGGCATTCGGTCGTTCGTATCGGGAGGAATTCACATGAGAATCGGATTGAATATCCGGCGGCTCGCGCTGCTGGCCGGCATGGCCGTTTGCGCCCTCGGCGTGTCGGCCGCCGAAGCCGCCGAAAAGCACAAGATATTTCTCAGCATGAGCTATATCGGCAATGACTGGCAGGCCGAGGCGGCGAACATGGTCAAGGCCATGGCCGCGCACAAGAGCCTGGCCGACAAGGTCGACCTGCAGGTCCAGGTCGCCGGGCCGAACGCCCAGCGCCAGATCCAGCAGATCAACGCCATGGTGCAGAGCGGCGCCGAGGCGATCGTCGTCTATCCGATCTCGCCGACCGCGCTCAACCAGGTCGTGAAAAATGCCTGCGACAAGGGTGTGAAGGTCTTTGCCTACGACGCCGAGATCACCGAACCTTGCGCCTACAATGTCCATATCGATCAGCTGGAAGCGGGCCGGGTGACCGCCGAATGGCTGGTCAAGAAGCTCAATGGCAAGGGTAACATCATCGCCATCACCGGTGTTCCAGGCACGTCCGTCGACGATCAGCGGACAAAGGCCGCCAAGGAAGTCTTCGCCAAATATCCCGACATCAAGATCGTCGGCGAGGCTGTCGGAATGTGGAGCCAGGCGGTCGCCCGCACCGAGCTTTCGAAGATCCTGGCCACCCGCAACTGGAACGACATAAACGGGCTGTGGATGCAGGTTGGCTGCTTCACCGCCAACTCCATGCAACTGGAAGCCGGCAAGAAGGCCAGCGAACTCCTGCCATGCGCCGGTGAAGGTTCCAATGGCGGCCGCATCCAGATGCTGCCGGAGGGCACCGAGGTGGAAGGTGCTGCTCCACCCTACGCACCGGCAGGCGCGCAACGCATTTCCTATGCCTCGCCGCCCTATTCGGGTGCGCTGGCCCTGAAGCTCGCCGTCGAGGCGATCGAAGGCAAGGACGTGCCTAAGACGACGATCCTGCCGCTGCCGGTCGTCACCAATGAGACGATCAAGCTGTGCGACGAAGGCACCTGGGCGGAAATGAAGGCAGGCTGCAACGCCTTCAAGCCGTCGCTGGTCTCAAATCCCGGCTGGTTTGCTTCGATCTTCTCCGACCAGACACCCGAGGTCGGCCTCAACGCCGCCCTTGTCGGTCAGCCGGAGAACTGAGCCTCCCAAGGCCAATGGTGACGATGCGCGGATATCTCCCGTGCATCGTCGATCCGCGCCGGTGGATGGCGCCCAAAAGCCCGGCGATCGAGGACATGACAGAACAGTTCGAACTTCCCGCCATCGAGATCGACGGCATCGGCAAGGCCTTTGGGCCGACGGTCGCGCTGGACGGCGTATCGTTCGCCATCGCGCCCGGCAGCGTCCACGCATTGCTGGGTGAGAACGGAGCCGGCAAGTCGACCCTGGTGAAACTGCTGTCGGGTCTTGTGCGGCCGAGCGAAGGCCATGTCCGCGTCTTCGGCAAAGAGATCAGCTACGGCGCACCGCGCGCGGCACATGCGCTGGGCGTGCAGACGGCGTTCCAGGAGATGACCTTGGTGCGCGATCTCTCGGTCCTCGACAACATGCTGTTGCCATACGCTCCCATCGGCGTCTCCGGCCTGATACGTCGCAAAGCGGCACGCAACGCGGTGCGCCGTCATATTGACGATCTCGGCTTTTCCGTCGATCTCGATGCCGAGGTTGGCGAACTCGAGCTTGCCGTGCGCCAGAAGATCGAGATCGCGCGCGCCGTCTATCGCAAGCCGCGCATCCTGCTGCTCGACGAGCCGACCTCGACGCTCGCCGGCCGCGACGTCGACTGGCTGGGCGACATCATCGCCAGGCTGAACGCGGCAGGCACCACCATCGTCTTCATCACCCATCGCATGCGCGAAGTCAGGGCCTTTTGCGACACGCTGACGATCCTGAGAAACGGCCGCCACATCGTCACCGCGCCGGTCGCCGAGGTCTCGGATGCAGACGTGATCGAAAAGATCATCGGTCGCAGCATCGAGCAGACTTTTCCGCCCAAGCCCAAGGGCGCCCAGGCCTTTGGGCCTCCGGTTCTGGGCGTGCGTGACCTCAAGGTCGGACGCAAGCTCGACGGCGCGAATTTCGATCTGCGCCGGGGCGAGATCCTCGGCATTGCCGGATTGCAGGGAATGGGTCAGCAGGACCTGTTCCTCGCCTGTTTCGGCATGGCTGAAATCACCCGAGGCGACATTCTCGTCGATGGCCGCAAAGTCTGGCTCGGCTCCCCGGCCGACGCGCTTCGGCCCAACATGGCGATCGGCCTGGTGCCGGAAGACCGCAAGTCCGAGGGCCTGTTCCTGAAACTGTCGGGCAGCCAGAACGCCACGCTGCCCGTGGTGTCGCGCTTCACGCGGTTTGGCCTCGTCGACGCCAAGGCCGAGACGCGCTCCGTGGAAGAGGCATTCGCCGCCGTCGAAGTCGACCGCCGCGCGCTGTGGACGCGGGCCGGGGCGTTCTCGGGCGGCAACCAGCAAAAGATCGCCATCGCCAAATGGCTGGTGGCGCAAAGCCGCATCCTGCTTCTGTTCGATCCGACGCGCGGCATCGATGTCGGCACCAAGCATGAGCTTTATGTAATGATGCGAAATTACGTCGCCGCCGGCGGCTCGATCCTGTTGCACTCGACCGAGATTCCCGAGCTGGTCCATCAATGCGACCGGGTGCTGGTGCTCTATGACGGGCGCATCGCCGCGGAACTGGAGGGTGACGCCATAACCGAGCCCGCCATCATGCGGCCGGCGCTCGGGCATGCCGGGGATGTCGCCGCATGAGCAGCGTCTCATCCCCCGCATCAGTCGGCTTCGGCCTGCGCCGCGCGCTGGCACGCAATCGCGGCGCGCTGATCGCCGCGTCGGTGCTGGCGATCCTGCTTTTCGTCGTCGACTGGATCAGCGCCGGGCCGCTGACCTATTTCGACGTGTCGTTCCTGTCGAGCGGCGGCGCGACCTCGGCGCTCGCGGCCATCGGCCAGACCATCGTGATCCTGTCGGGCGGCTTCGACCTGTCCGCCGGCGCGGTGATATCGCTGGTCAATGCCGTGCTGGCATCGAGCATGGATCCGATGGCGCCGGGCGCCAGCATCGTCCTGTGGACGGCGGTCGGCATCGGTGTCGGCATGGCGGTGGGCGCCTTCAATGGCTTCTTCATCGCCGTGCTGCGCATGCAGCCCATCGTGGTGACGCTGTCCACCATGTTCATCCTGCAAGGCGTGACGCTGCTGGTGATGGACAAGCCCGGCGGCTTCGTATCGCCCGATCTCGGCAGCTTCTATCTGGGCGACGCGATCGCCGGCTGGCTGCCAATGCCGCTGGTGGTGATCGGCGTGGTACTGCTTGCCTGGTTCTGGCTGAAGGGGACCCGTTTCGGCACCGCGCTCTATGCCGTCGGCAGCGACGCCGATTCCGCGGCCGCGGTCGGCATCAATGTCGTCCTGGTGCGCTTTGCCGTCTATGTGATCGCCGGCGGCTGCTACGGCCTTGCCGGTGTGTTCATCAGCGCTCAGACCGGCAGCGGCGATCCGCTGGTCGGCAATCCGCTGCTTTTGTCGATGTTCGCCGCGGTCGTCGTCGGCGGCACGCGCCTCGGCGGCGGGCAGGGCGGCCCGGTGGGCAGCGTCTTCGGCGCCTTCATCCTGATGATGGTGGTGAACATCCTTTTGGTGCTCAACGTATCGGCCTATTATGCGACCATCGCCGAAGGCACCATTCTGGTGCTGGCTGCCTTGGCCGGTTCCCTGTCCCACATGTCGGTGCTTGCCGTGCAGCTTCGCGCCGCGCGCGCCCGGCTTGCCGCCTGGCGCGCCGGCATATTGCCCTCGCAGCTCGAGCCCGTGGACCGGCGGCTCAGGGTCAGCGGACCCTCGCATGGCAAGCGGGACGCGGCCCTGCCGCCTCCCGCCCTCTATCGCCGCAACGCCGAGGTCCTGCGCTATGCGCTGCCCGCCTATGTCTGCCTGCTTGTCATCGTCATCGTCACCCAGATCTGGCTCGGCCGTGCCATCCTCAACCCGGGCTACTGGAATTCGCTGCTGGTGCTGTCGTCCTTCCTCGCCGTGCTGGCGCTGGGGCAGGGAACCGTCATACTGACCGGCGGCCTCGATCTTTCCGTGCCGTGGACGATCGGCATTTCCGGCATCATCCTGGCCGGCATGGTCAACGGCTCGGACGCCGCCCTTGTCTATGCCTTGCCGGTCGTGCTGGTGATGGCCTGCGCCATCGGTTTCGCCAATGGCTTCGGCATCGTCTATCTCGGCATTTCGCCGATCGTCATGACGCTCGCCACAAACGGTATCCTGCAAGGCTTCGCGCTGCTCTATTCGCAGGGAACGCCGGCCGGCTTCTCGTCTCCGATGCTGCGCTGGTTCATGACGGCCAGGCTCGGTTTCGTGACGCCGGTCGTCCTGCTGATGGTCGTCTTCGTCGCCTTGGCGGTGCTCTTGCTTGGACGCACGCCGTTCGGGCGCCGGGTCTACGGCATCGGCAACGGCTTACGCGCGGCACGCCTGTCCGGCATCGGCGTCGAGCGCACGCTGATCCTGGTCTATATGCTGTCGGCGGTCTGCGCGGCCCTTGTCGGCGTCATGCTGACCGGCTTTTCCGGTCAGGCGAGCCTTGGCATGGGCGACGACTACCTCTTGCCGTCGATCGCCGTCGTCGTGGTCGGCGGCGCGCTGATCACCGGCGGGCGCGGCCATTATCTCGGCATGCTCGGCGGCGTGCTTTTGCTGACGGCGCTGCAAATGCTGCTGGCCGGCACCACGCTGCCCTATGCGACGCGGGCAATTCTCTACGGGCTGGTGATTCTGGGCGCCGTCATGGCGCTGCGCGAGCGGCAGCCTCATTGAAAGGACAGGACGATGAGCACCAAGGCACCTGAAACGGCGGACGAATTCCTGGCCGGCCTCAAAGGACAGCGCGTGTTGGTGACGGCTGGCGCCGGTGGCATCGGCTTCGCCATCGCCGACACGCTGTCGCGGCTTGGCGCGCGCATCGTCGTCTGCGACGTTTCCGACGAGGCGCTGGCCGCTGCTCCGGGCAAGATCGAACTGGTGGCCGCGGTCAAGGCTGATGTCTCGCGCGAGGACGACGTCGACCGGCTGTTCGAGACGGTCGCCGAGAAGCTCGGTGGGCTCGATGCGCTGATCAACAATGCCGGCATTGCCGGACCGACCGGCGGCGTCGACGAGATCGAGCCAGACGATTGGCGGCGCTGCCTCGATATCTGCCTGACCGGCCAATTCCTGTGCGCGCGGCGCGCCGTGCCGATGATCAAGGCGGCAGGTGGCGGCTCGATCGTCTCGATGTCGTCGGCCGCCGGCCGCCACGGCTATGCTTTCCGCACGCCGTACTCGGCCGCCAAGTTCGGCGTCATCGGCTTCACGCAGAGTCTCGCCAAGGAGCTCGGGCCGCACGGCATCAGGGTCAACGCCATCCTGCCCGGCATCATCGAGGGCCCCCGCATCGAAGGCGTCATCTCGGCGCGCGCCAAGCAGGTCGGCATCAGCCATGAGGAGATGACCGGGCGCTACCTGCAGAACATCTCGTTGCGCCGCATGACCAGCCCTTATGATGTCGCCTCTATGGTCGCCTTCCTGCTTTCGGACGCGGGGATAAACATCTCCGGCCAGTCGCTCGGCGTCGATGGCAATGTCGAGACACTTTGAGGAGGCGGGTTCATGGCAAGAGTTGCGATAATCGGCAGCGGCTTCATCGGGCGGGCCTGGGCGGTCAGTTTCGCGCGCGCCGGCCATGATGTGGCGATGTGGGACCAATCGCCCGCCGCGACCGGCGGCGCCCGCGACTACATCGCCGGCGTGCTCGGCGATCTCGCCGCCAACGACCTGCTGCGGGGACAGCACGCCGCTGCCGTGCTCGATCGCATCGCTGTTGTCGCCGAACTCGGGCAGGCGTTGGCCGGGGCGGTCCATGTCCAGGAGAACACACCGGAAAATCTCGAGGTGAAGCGTGAGGTGTTTTCGCTGATCGACTCGGCCGCCGATCCGCACGCGGTGATCGCCAGTTCCACCTCGGCGCTGTTGCCATCGAAATTCACCGACCATCTCAAGGGACGAGATCGCTGCCTAGTCGTGCACCCAATCAACCCGCCCTATCTCATTCCGGCTGCGGAGGTGGTGCCATCGCCGTGGACGTCGGCCGAGACGCTTGAAACCACGCGCGCCTTCCTCATCGAGGCCGGCCATGCGCCGCTGGTGATGAAGCGCGAACTCGACGGCTTCATCATGAACCGCCTGCAAGGCGCGTTGCTGGAGGAAGCGTTCCGGCTGGTCGCCGACGGCTATGCCAACGTCGAGGATGTCGACATCGGCATCCGCGACGGCCTGGCGCTGCGCTGGTCCTTCATGGGTCCGTTCGAGACCATCGATCTCAACGCGCCCGGTGGCGTGCGCGACTATGTCGATCGCTACCAGGGCATCTACTCAAACATCTTTCCGCAGATGCTGCGCCGGGTCGATTGGGCGGGCGAGGTGATGGCAACCGTCGAGGCCGAGCGCAACAAGCGCTTGCCCAGGGAAAATCTAGGCGAGCGGCAGGTGTGGCGCGACCGCCGGCTGATGGCGCTGGCGGCGCACAAGAAGAAATCGGATCAGGAGTTCGGACAATGAAAGAAACCAGCCGCAAATCTGGCGCAACGGCGGCCAGGGGCAAGGTCATCATCACCTGCGCGGTGACGGGAGCGATCCATACGCCGACAATGTCGCCCTATCTGCCGATAACGCCGGATCAGATTGCCTCGGAAGCGATCGCCGCGGCAGAGGCCGGCGCTGCGATCCTGCATTTGCATGCCCGCGACCCGGAAACCGGCAAGCCCGACCAGACGCCGGAGGCCTTCGCCCGCTTCCTGCCGCGCGTCAAGCAAGGCACCAATGCCGCCATCAACATCACCACCGGCGGCAGCCCCTACATGAAGGTCGAGGAGCGCGTGAAGCCGGCAGCCCAGTTCAAGCCCGAGGTCGCTTCGCTCAACATGGGCTCGATCAATTTCGGGCTTTACCATCTCGCCGACAAATACGAGACCTTCAAATTCGACTGGGAAAAGCCGCATCTGGAAGCGACGCGCGATCTCGTCTTCCGCAATTCCTTCAAGGACATCGAGTACATCCTGGCGACCTGCTACGACAACGGCACACGCTTCGAATTCGAATGCTACGACATCGCCCATCTCTACAATCTCGGCCATTTCGCCGATCGCGGGCTGGTTAAGCCGCCCTTCTTCGTCCAGTCGGTGTTCGGCCTGCTCGGCGGCATCGGCACGCATCCGGAGGATGTCGCGCATATGAAGCGCACCGCCGACCGCTTGTTCGGCGACCAGTTCCGCTGGTCGGTGCTTGGCGCCGGCGCCAGCCAGTTGCGCATCGCCGCGCAATCGGCGGCGCTCGGCGGCAACATCCGCGTCGGATTGGAGGACAGCCTGTGGGCCGGCAAGGGCAAGCTTGCCAAGTCGAATGCCGAACAGGTCGTGCTGGCGCGCAAGATCATCGAAGGGCTTGGCATGGAGGTGGCGACGCCCGACGAGGCGCGCGAAATCCTGTCCTTGAAGGGCGGCGACAAGGTTGCTTTCTGAGGCGGCCGACCAATCGCCGCTGCACACCAATATGGGAGGATGGCATGAAGATCGAAGTCGTGGTGGACGTGAAGACGACGCTGGGCGAGGGGCCTTTGTGGGACGTCGAACAGGAGCGCCTCTACTGGATCGACAGCTTCGACGGTCGCGTGTTTCGGGCGACCGCCGACGGGCGCGAAATCCGCTCATGGGACGTGCCGATGAAGATCGGCTCGATCGCGCTGCGCAAGGATGGCAGCGGGGCGGTCGTCTCGCTGCAGCGCGGCTTCCATTTGCTCGATTTCGCCACCGGCGACGTCACGCTGATCCATGACCCGGAACCGGACAGGCCGATGAACCGTCTCAATGACGGCAAGGTCGACCGGCGCGGCCGCTTCTTCGCCGGCTCGATGGATACGATGGAGGAAGGCCCCTCCGGCGGGCTCTACCGGCTCGATCCGGATTTTTCGGTGACCAGGATCGATTCCGGCATCATCTGCTCCAACGGCCCATGCTGGAGCCCCGACGACCGCACCTTCTATTTCGCCGACACCTGGACCGGCGAGATCTGGGCCTACGACTATGACATCGCCACCGGCGCGGCCACCAATCGGCGTACCTTCGTGCGCGTTGACACCAGCAAGGGTGGGGCCGCCGACGGCTCCACCGTCGACGCGGAAGGCTATCTGTGGAATGCGCTGGTCTATGACGGAAGGCTGGTGCGCTATGCGCCTGATGGCTCGGTCGACCGCATCATCGACATGCCGGTGAAGAAGATCACCAGCGTCATGTTCGGCGGGCCGAAGCTCGACACGCTCTACGTCACCTCAATGGCCAAGCCGCCGCTGCCGCGCTTCCCCGGCGACGGCGTGCTGCGCGGCAGCCTGTTTGCCATCACTGGCCTGGGAATCAAGGGTATCGCCGAACCGCGCTTTGGCGGCTGACCTCGGCCGAATGACGGCACCAGTTGCTGTCTCTCGTCAATGAAATCGGCCAGGCCGCGGTGACGGCCGGCTGGAAGGACGATGTGCTTTTGGCCGTCGTGGAGCTCGCCGGCCTTCCGATCAAGACGGCAGGAGTTTCCGGCGAGCGAAGGTCTCGGCGATCGCGAGGACCGCGGCGTGTATCGGCCCTGCGGTGAGACTGGGCATGACCGAAGCGTCAACGACAAAAAGATTGTCGAGCGCCTTGAGCCGCAGGTCCGCATCGACGATGGCGTCCGGATCCTTGCCCATCCTGCAAGTGCCGCAGGGATGATGGTGGGTGATGACCGCCCGCGCGATGAAGTCGTCCATTTCAGCCACACCGTTCAGCGTGCCTGGCAGGAGCTCGCGCTCTCGCCAGCCGGCGAGTTCGTTTCGGTGCCCGAGTGTCCGGGCCGCCTCGAGCGCCTGGCGAAACAGCTCGCGGTCCCGGTTGCTTTGCAGGTATGCGGGGTCGATGATCAATCGATCGTCGAGTTCCGGCCCGCTGATGCGCACGCTGCCGCGGCTCGTCGGATGGGTGATGCCGAACAGCAGCGAGTAGGCCGTGCCGGGGGCTGGCGCTTCGAAGCTTTCGGACACGATCGGCGCGACGCCGCAGCCAACGACAATTTCGGGCTGGCCGGCACCGGTAAACCCGTCGGCGCGCATATAGGCCATCGACTCCGAGTGCTGGAGGCGCGAGGGAGGAACGGATTTGCGGGCGGCATAGAGATTTCCGGCACCAAGCAGGTGGTCCTGAAGGTTTCGACCGACCTGCGGCATATCGATCAGGCAGCCGACGCCCGCGGCATCGAGCATGTCGCGCGGACCAATGCCCGAGCGCATCAGCAAAGCCGGACTTTCCAGCGCGCCGGCGCAAAGCACGATTTGATCCGCAAGGATTTCGACCGGACCCTGCTGCCCCGCGACTTCGAGGCCGCGGACCTGATTGCCCGCCAGTTTGAGCCGCCGCACGCGGGATCCCGTAAGGATGGTCAGGTTCTTGCGGCTTCGAACGGCCGGCGTGAGCCAGGCGTCGGCCACCGTGACCCGCCGGCCGTCGCGAATGTTCAAGGAGTTCGGGGTGACGCCGATCATCTGTCCGCTGTTGTGGCCCTCAAGGCGCGGCAGGCCGAGCGAAACGCCGGCTTCGATGAACGCGCGCGCGACCGGACTGACCTCGTCCGTCGGCAAATGGACGGGCATCGGCCCACCCTTGCCGTAGAGGCCATTGCCGCCGAGCGGATGATCCTCGATGGCCTGAAACGCGGGCAGCAATCCGTCCCAGCTCCACCTGTTGTCGCCGGTCGCGTCGACCCACGCCTGGAAGTCCTGGGGGTGGCCGCGCATATAGCCCATCGCGTGCAGGCAACTCGAGCCGCCCACCAATCGCCCGCGTGCCCAGTGATGCACCCGGCCCGCGGTGCCGGCTTGCGGCTCCGTGCGATAGTCCCAATCGTAGCCACGGCCCTGAAGCGCCGGCCAGGCAGCGGGGTTCCAGATGTCGGGGTCAACAGCCTCTTCGCCTGCCTCGATCAGGAGAACGCGACGGTCTTGGTCCTCACTCAGGCGCGCGGCCAGCAACGCGCCCGCCGAGCCGCCGCCGACGATGACCAAATCGGCATCCCGTTCGCGTTCGAAATTCGCCATGGTCATCATCACTCCATCTGGCGCTTGCGTATTTGGATGGTCGGCAAGTGGGGCGCCGTACGACGTGGGTCCGCGCGTCGACCTGTTCGCGGACAGTCGATCCGCGACATCAAAGGGCTTCGAGTTTCAGGCGGAGCAGCTGTCTTTCGAAAAACTCAAGTCGCGCTGTCCATGGACATCTTCGCTGCCGCTTTCGCCTTCAACAGGTGGTTCTTCGAGGCTTTGCGGGCGGCCTTCTCGTCGCCGGCGGCGATGGATTCGTATATCTCCTTCATCTCCGCCAGGCTGCTTTGTGCCCGGCCGTCCAATGACATGGATCGTCCCCGAAAGAAGCTTATCCTGGCCACCAGGCCGCGATGGACTTCCTCGAGGATCGGATTGCCGCAATTGGCGAGGATGATGGAATAGAAGTCCGCGGCCGTCATGACCTGCGCCAGGCTGTCATTGCTGGACGCCGCCTCTTCGAACGCGGAGAGGGATTTGTCGAGTTCACGCAACTGCTCAGGTGAAATTCTCGACGCGCACCGTCCCGCCGCCTCGACTTCCAACAGCTCCCGAACCTCGTAAATGGCGGTTGCCACCTCCCATGTAAGGGACGGTATAGAGGGGCCGCGGTTGGGTACGATCTCGATCAGCCGCTCGGCCTCGAGACTGCGCAAAGCCTCCCTCAGCGAAGGGCGGCTGATGCCGAGCTGTGTGCATAGCTGGCTTTCGATGAGGCGGCTTCCCGGCTGGAACAGCCCGGAGAAGATGGCGAGCCGTAACTTGTCGACGGTCTCCCGTTGCACTGTCCGTGGCGAAATTCGCAAATTCAAATCTGGAGGCATCTCTAACGTCTCTTGGGTTTGAGTCGCAATCGCCGGAGCAGCATACGTCACGCCGTGGAAAATAGCCAGATTGTCAAATCTGAAGATTGCAAGAATGTCAGACAATCCGCTTGACGTCCCTCCGGCTGTATGTTCCTTTTGAACGAGACGGGCAGTGATGGTGAGGGTCATGGACATGGCGGCAGAGATAACTTGCGACCAATTTGGCTCGCGACGCATCGACACCGGCCGTATCGCCTTGAATGTGCGCGAAAGCGGCGACGGCCCGTTGATGCTGTTCTTCCATGGCATTACCTCCAACTCCGCGGTCTTCACGCCGTTGATGGCCCGGCTCTCGGATCGCTTCACGACCGTGGCCGTCGATCAGAGGGGGCACGGCCTCAGCGACAAGCCGGAAGGCGGCTATGAGGCGAACGACTACGCCGACGACATTGCCGGCCTGATCCGCACGCTCGGCCGGGGTCCCGCCATCCTCGTCGGACATTCGCTTGGCGCCAGAAATTCCGTCACGGCCGCCGTGAGACATCCAGACCTGGTGCGATCGGTCGTCGCAATCGACTTCACGCCCTACATCGAGACCGAAGCCCTGGACGCGCTGGAGGCCCGCGTGAACGCGGGAAGCCAGCTTTTCGAGAATCTCGAGGCTGTCGAATCCTATCTGGCCGGGCGCTATACGAACATTCCCGCCGCTGCCATCAGAATCCGGGCCGAAAGCGGCTATCGCCGGGTCGATGGCGGGTTGCGGCCATTGGCGTCGCCCGTGGCCATGGCTCAGACCGCCAAGGGCCTGCGATCGGACCTGGCGCCCGCCTATCGGGACGTGGGGAAGCCCGTTCTCATCGTTCGGGGCGAGGCGAGCAAATTGGTTTCGGCGGTGGCGCTGGCAAAGACCAGCCGGCTGCGGCCGGATCTGCCCGTGGTCGTCGTCCCCGGCGCCGACCACTACGTCAACGAGGTCTCTCCCGAGATCACGCTGAAAGCCATCACCAATTTCATCGACGCCTGACGGCGCAGCACGCCGTCTTCTCGTACGCAGCATCAGGATAGAAAATGGCCAATGTAAACAAAACCCAGGGCAAGGCGCGCCGCGCGGAGGTCGCCGGCGGCGGCTTTGCCGGCCTGACGGCCGCCATCGCCCTGAGGCAGAACGGTTGGGACGTCAGGCTGCACGAAAAGAGCTCGGAGCTACGGGCATTCGGCGCGGGCATCTATCTCTGGCACAACGGCCTTCGGGTCCTCGAAGGACTGGGCGCGCTGGATGATGTTCTCCAAGGCTCGCACACGCCTCCGACCTACGAAACCTGGATGCACAACAAGTCCGTTTCGAAGGAAACGTTCAACGGGCTTCCCTGGCGCATCATGACCCGGAGCCACCTGCATGATGCGCTGGTCAACCGCGCCCGCGCTCTGGGGGTCGAGATATCGGTCAACTCCGAAGCGGTCGCCGCCGACCCGGAAGGCCGCCTGACCCTTCAGACCGGAGAGGTTCTCGAAGCGGACCTGATCGTCGGCGCCGACGGCGTTGGCTCGAAGGTCCGGGATTCCATCGGCTTCAAGCAGGATCGGTGGGTCTCAAAGGACGGTCTCATCCGGCTGATTGTCCCTCGCAAGAAGAAGGAACTCGGTCACGGCGAGTGGGACAACACCATAGACATGTGGAATTTCTGGCCGCGCGTCCAGCGCATCCTCTACTCGCCCTGCAACGAGAACGAACTCTATCTCGGCCTCATGGCTCCGGCCGCCGATCCTCGGGGTTCGCAGGTGCCGATCGACCTCGAGGTCTGGGTCGAGATGTTTCCCTTCCTGGAGCCGTGCCTGATCGAGGCGGCGAAGCTGAAAACCGCCAGGTACGACAAATACGAAACCACCAAGCTCGATAGCTGGACGAGAGGCAAGGTGGCCCTCGTGGGGGACGCCGCGCATGCCATGTGCCCGGCTCTTGCGCAGGGCGCCGGCTGCGCGATGGTCAATGGCTTCAGCCTGTCGCAAGATCTGGAGACGGGCTCTTCGGTCGAGGACGCGCTCGTCGCGTGGGAAAAGCGCATTCGCCCGATCACCGATCGCTGCCAGGCCCTGTCCGGCGACTATGCGGCGAACCGCTCGCTCTCGAAGGGAAACATGTTCACGCCGGCAGCATTGGAAGCAGCCCGCTACGACCCGCTGCGCGGCGTCTTTTCATGGCCGCAGTAGTTTTTTTGGCCAGCCGGTCAACGAATTAATCGGCGCGTGCGGAAGTTGCACGCTCCCTTCAGGAGATAAAGATGAATTATTCCAGTGAAGTCGAACGGGATTACGATGTCAGGGGCTGGTACGCCTCGGTCCAGGAAAGCCGGCATGACGGCGGCCAGCCCGGCGACACGCTCGTCAAGGTCGCGACAGGCGTCGTCATACGCAACCCTTTCGCTGGAAAGTTCGTCGCCGAATTGTCCGAGCTGACCAATCCGAGTTCAGCCATTGGTCATGCGCTCGGCGAGCGTGCCGTGGCGCTGCTCGGCAACAGGCCGGTCGAAAGCTATGGCAAGGGCGGCATCGCGGGCACATCGGGCGAACAGGAACATGTCGTCGCCTGCATCACCACGGTGTTCGGAGATCCGCTGCGCCAGCAGGTCGGTGGTGGCAAGGCCTGGATTTCGTCGGTCAGCAAGGTCGCCGCCGCCGGTACATCCATCGATATCCCGCTCGCTCACAAGGACGAGCTCTACATCCGGTCCCACTATGACGCCGTCACCTTTTCCGTGCCGGACGGCCCGCGCCCCGACGAGCTTTTGATCTGCGTCGCCGTCGCTTCGGGTCCGCGCGTGCATCAGCGCGTCGGCGGCAAAACCGTCGCCGACCTCAAGGCCGGTGTCTAGTTCGATCGAAATTGGCGAAGGAAATTCCATGCCCCTGAATATCAAGGACCTCAAGATCACATCGGCGGATTTCGAGCCGCTCGGGAAACTGCGCGACGAGCATGCCGGCGACAAAGGCAACGTATTGCCCAGGCTTACGGTCAGCGGCGTGCCGGCGGGCACGAAGGAGCTCGCGGTCATCTGCCACGATCCCGACGCGCCCTTGCCCAACGGCTTCACGCACTGGGTCGTCTATGGCATCGATCCGTCGGCCACCGATCTTTCGGACGCGCAGGAAAAATTTCGCGTCGGCCCCAACGGCGCCGGCGGCATGCAGTATTACGGGCCTCAGCCGCCCGCCGGCCATGGCGAGCATCACTATTATTTCTGGGTCTATGCCCTCGACACCAAGGTCGAAGGGACGCCCACAAGGGAAGAGTTCCTGCAGACATATGCCGGCAACATCATCGAGCAAAACCGGATCGTCGGCCTCTACGAGAACAAGTGAAATCCGCGGCCTCGGCGACCGATAACAAGAACAAAATGGTCGCCAGCGCCGCGCAATGGGAGAATTGGAAATGAAAGACAACAGCCTCGCGCGCCAGACGGTCTTCGAAGAGCTGGTCACGGCGACGAAGATCCTTCTGAACGAAGGCATCATGGATACGTTCGGGCACATCAGTGCCCGCGACCCCGAGGATCCCGAAAGCTTCTTCCTGGCGCAGAAGCTTGCCCCGAGCCTGATAACCGTCGACGACATCCAGCGTTTCAACCTCGACGGCGAAACCTCGGACAACAGGCCGTCCTATCTTGAGCGCTACATCCACAGCGAGATCTACAAGGCGCGACCGGACGTTCAGTGTGTGCTCCACACCCATTCTCCGGCTGTCCTGCCGTACTGCTTCGTCGATACACCGCTTCGGCCGGTCACCCACATGGGCGCTTTCATCGGCGAGTCGGTCCCGGTCTACGAGATCCGCGACAAGCATGGGGATGAGACGGATCTCTTCGGCGGCAGCCACGACGTCTGCGCCGACATCGCCGAAAGCCTCGGCAGCCAGACCGTGGTCCTCATGGCGCGGCATGGCGTCGTCAATGTCGGCAACTCCGTGCGGGAAGTCGTCTTCCGCGCCTTCTATCTGGAGCAGGAAGCGGCAGCGCTCACGGCCGGCCTGCGGATCGGCACTGTCAAATATCTGTCGCCGGGCGAGATAAGGACGGCGGGAAAACTCGTCGGTGCCCAGATCGATCGAGGATGGAATCACTGGTCGCAGCGTCTGCGAGAGGCCGGCCTGGCCTAGCGCGGTGCGCGGAATAGTTGGGCCATCCCGGTTCTGGCCGGGATGATCCAGTCCCGGTTTCAACAGTTCCCTGGCGCAGGAGCGCCGGACCAAGGCGATGAAACGCACCATGCCGCATGCTGAAAGTTACGACTATGTCATCGTTGGGGCCGGATCGGCCGGTTGCGTGCTCGCCAACCGGCTGAGCGCCGACCCCCGATGTTCGGTGCTGTTGCTCGAGGCCGGCGGCTGGGATCGCGACCCCATGATCCACATACCGCTTGGCTGGGGCAAGATCCTGACGGAACGCCGCCATGACTGGATGTATTTCTGCGAGCCGGAAGACAATGTCGGCGGACGCCGGGTCGAGTGCGCGCGCGGCAAGGTGATCGGCGGATCGTCGTCGACCAACGCCATGGCCTATGTGCGGGGAAATCGCGGTGACTACGACCGTTGGGCCGCCAGCGGGCTCAGCGACTGGTCTTATGACAAGGTGCTGCCCTATTTCCGCAAGCAGGAAAGCTGGGAAGGCGGCGAGAGCCGATATCGCGGCGGCAATGGTCCGGTCAGCACCCAGTTCTGCCGCTACAAGGACACGCTGATCGACGCCTTCGCACAGGCTAGCGTCCAGGCCGGCTATCCGCAGACCGACGACTACAATGGCGAGCGGCAGGAAGGGTTCGGCCGCCTCCAGATGACGATCTCGAAAGGCCGGCGCAGCTCGACCGCGTCCGCCTATCTGCGACCGGCCCTGAAGCGGCCCAATTTGACGGTCCTGACCGGAGCGACGGCGACGAAGATCACCCTGGAGGGCACGCGCGCCACCGGGGTGGTCCTGAACCATGGCGGCGGCGAACGGACGGTCGTCGCCCGCAAGGAAGTCCTGCTCTCGGGCGGCGTCATCAACACGCCGCAACTCTTGATGCTGTCCGGCATCGGGGCGCCGGAGGAACTCGCGGCACACGGTATCCAGACGCGGGTCGATCTGCCGGCGGTCGGCAAGAACCTGCAGGATCACGTCTCGGTCATCCTCATGTATCGGCGCCGGGCTCCGGGCGGCCCTTTCCTGCGCAACATGCGTGCCGATCGGATCGGGTTCGATTTCGCCAAGACCTACTTCACGGGACGGGGTTTTTCGGGCGACGTGCCCGGCGGCGTCGTTGCTTTCCTGAAAAGCGGCCCGGAGCGGCCGTTGCCGGATGTGCAACTGCTGTTCACGGCGGCTCCGCTGGCAGCGTGGCCTTATTTCGAGCCGTTCAAGGCGCCGTTTCCGGACGGCTTTGCCACGCGGATCGTGGCGACGCAGCCTGAGAGCCGGGGGGCGGTGAAACTGGCCTCGGCCGATCCCCTCGCGGCACCGCTGATCCATCAGAATTTCCTCGCCTCGCCGAAGGACTGGCAGTCGCTTCGCGCCGGCTTCCGGGTGGCGAGGGATCTGGCGTCACAGCCCTCCATGCAACCCTTCATCGAGGCGGAGTTCTTTCCCGGTCCCAAATGCCAGAGCGACGAGGAGATCGACGAGCATATCCGCAAGACGTCCATCACCGTGCATCACCCGGCCGGAACCTGCCGGATGGGGGCCGATGCGGCGTCGGTCGTCGACCCGCAATTGCGGCTTCGCGGCGTCGACGGCCTCAGAGTGGTGGACGCGTCCGTCATGCCTGACCTCGTCTGCGGAAACATCAACGCGGCGGTGATCATGATCGCCGAGAAGGCAGCCGACCTCATCGCGGCGTCGAATACAGCAATGGAAAGCAGGGCAGCGTGATGATCCAACGTATCGCCATCATCGGTCTGGGTACGATGGGGCCAGGCATGGCCGCAAGGCTAGCCAGGGGCGGCCTGCAGGTCGTCGCCTACGACGTCGCCCCGGCTGCGATCGAGCGCGCAGGAACCATGCTGGGCGTGGCCGAGACCGTCCTCGATTCCCTCGGCATCGCACCGCCTGCTGCCGGTGCCGGAACGGTTCGCTTCACGGATGACATCGCCGACGCGGTGTCGGGCGCCGACCTCGTCATTGAGAACGTGCCTGAAAACATTTCGATCAAGGCCGATGTCTATCGCGCGATCGACAGCCTGATCGCATCGGACACGATCGTCGCGTCCGACACGTCGGGCATCCCGATCACCAAGCTGCAGGCGCACATCTCGCATCCCGAGCGGATGGTGGGCATGCACTGGTCGAACCCACCGCACATCATCCCGATGATCGAGGTGATCGCCGGCGAGAAGACGGCGCCGGAGACCGTGATTGTCATCCGCGACCTGATCCGCTCGATCGGCCTGTTGCCGGTGGTGGTGAAGAAGGACGTTCCGGGCTTCGTCGAAAACCGCGTGCTCTATGCGCTGCTGCGCGAGGCGGTCGACCTCGTCGAGCGCGGTGTCATCGAGCCGGAAGACCTCGACACCTGCGTTTCCTGGGGCATCGGCTACAAGATCGCCGTGATCGGGCCGATGGCGCTGCTCGATATGGCGGGCCTCGACATCTACAAATCCGTCTCGTCCTTCCTCAACGCCGATCTCTCCAAGCGCGACGACGTCGCGCCGATGGTGCTGGAAAAGACCGACGCGTCGAAGCTCGGCATCAAGTCGGGGGAGGGCATGTTCTCCTACACGCCCGAGCAGATAAAGGTGCTGCAAGGTGAGCGGGCGCGCAAACTCGTCGCGGTGCGGCGCATCCTGGAGGGCCGGGAGTAGCCATGCGCATTGAACCCATTCGAGCCGCAGGTGGCCGGCCAGCCCATATCCGCCACGATGACGACCTGATCTCCGCCAAGGGCGTTTCGGTGGTCATGGCCAAGCAACTGGTGCTGCAGAATATCGATCTTGCGATACCGAAGGGGTCGTTCGTCTCCCTCATTGGTCCTTCCGGTTGCGGCAAGAGCACCTTGCTCAAGGTTCTGGCCGGGTTGGTCAATCCGACGAGCGGCGGCGTTTCCATCGCCGGACTTTCGCCGGTCGAGGCGGCGCGCAAGCGCATGATCGGCCTCGTGTTCCAGGACGCCAACCTGCTGCCGTGGAAGAATGCCGTCGACAACGCATCCATGCTGCTCGGCATCGCCGACAAATCGCTGTCGCGCGCGGAGTTGCGGGCGCGCGGACAGGAGATGCTCGAGCTGGTGGGCCTGGGCGACAGCGCTCACAAGAGTCCAAACGAATTGTCGGGCGGCATGCGCCAGCGCGTCGCCATCGCGCGGGCCCTGGCGCTCGACCCGGCGGTGCTGCTGATGGACGAGCCGTTCGGCGCGCTCGACGCCATTACCCGCGACCAGATGGGCCAGTCGCTGCTGGAAATCTGGCAGCGCACCGGCAAGACCATCGTTCTCGTCACGCATTCGATCGACGAGGCCATTCATTTGTCCCGCCACGTGCATGTGCTGGGGATCAAGCCCGGCCGGATCACCGAGAGCCTCGACATTGGCCTGCCCTATCCGCGCGACCTGTCGGTGACGGAAGATCCGGAATTCGTCCGGCTGGTGGTTCAACTGCGCACGATGCTGCGCGCCAGCCATCAACCGGGAGGCGCGTCATGAGCGATCAACCCATCACCAATCTCTCCGAGCCGCGGCTTGCCTCGAACTGGGCCGCCGCGACAAGCAGTTGGCTGCCGGCGGTCATTCTTCTGTTGGCGACCATCGTGGTGTGGGAAGCCGTGGTACGGATATTCGCCATCTCCGCCTTCATCATTCCCGCCCCGTCCGAGATCGCGAAATCGCTGGTCGCGCAATGGGGAACGCTGATGCAGGCGACACTGGTGACGGCGGGGGAGATCCTGTTCGGGTTCCTGGTCTCGGTCGTCGTCGGCGTCGCCATCGCGCTGGTCATCGTGCGCTTCGACTGGCTGGGCAGGGCGCTCTATCCGCTGGTGGTGCTGTTCCAGAACGTGCCCAAGGTGGCGCTGGCGCCGATCTTCATTCTCTGGTTCGGCTATGGGCTGGCGCCCAAGATCGGGCTGATCCTGGTCATTGCCTTCTTCCCGGTGACATTGTCGATGCTTGCCGGCATGCAGTCGGTCGATCGCTCGCTGCTGTCTTTGATGAATTCCGTCGGCGCCAGCCAAACGCAGATCCTGTTCAGGATCCGCGTTCCGCATTCGCTGCCGAACCTGATGGCGGGAACCAAGATCGCGGCCACGCTGAGCGTCATCGGCGCCATCGTCGGCGAATTCGCCGGCGCCTCGGATGGGCTGGGCTACGTCATCCAGTTCGCCTCGACCCAGCTCGACACCGCGCTTGTCTTCGCGGCGCTGCTGCTCGTCTCCGTGCTCGGCATCGCCTTCTACTACGCGGCCGAAATCCTCGAACGCATCGTGGTGCCGTGGGCACCCAAATTCAGCCAGGCCTAGGCCTCTCGATCAACCAAGCCAATAAAAGGGAACAAGAAATGCTGAGACGCTCACTTATCAAGGTAGCCACGCTTGCGGCCTTCGCCGGCGCGCTTGGCTTCTCGAACGCCGCGTTGGCGGCCGACAAGGTCAATGTCCAACTCGACTGGGTGGTGCGCGGCAACCACGCCATGTTCTTCGTCGGCAAGGAAAAAGGCTTCTTCGCCAAGAACGATATCGACGTCGCCGAAATCCGCAAGGGTTCCGGCTCGCCGGATGCCATGCGGCTGGTGGGCAACGAGAACGCTGATTTCGGCTTCGGCGATCTTCCGACGCTTGCCGTCGCCCGCTCGCAGAGCGTTCCAGTGGTGGCGCTGGCGGCGGTCAACCAGCACTCGCCGCTGGCGATCATGTCGCTCGCCAAGACGGTGAAGCTCACCAAGCCGGAAGATCTCAAGGGCCTCACCATCGGCATTCACCCGGCGGGCTCGACCTACATCTTCTTCAAGGGCTTCCTGGCGGCAAACGGCCTGACCGAAAAAGACATGACGCTGAACAGCGTCTCGCCGCCCTATGAGAGCTATCTGCTTCTGGGCCGGGTCCAGACGGTGGTCGGCTATGTCGACGCCGAGGTTCCCGAACTGGAGGCCAAGGCCGGCGGTCCGGGTTCGCTCAGCATCATGATGGGCGCCGACCATGGCTGGAAGGCCTATGGCTCCGGCCTGTTCACCTCGGAGAAGATGATCAAGGACAAGCCGGACGTCGTCGCCCGCTTCGTCAAGGCTTACAGGGAAGCCTTCGACTATGTCGTCGCCCATCCCGAAGAAGCCGCCGAGATCACGGCAAAGGCCGCGCCAGGCTATGCGGACAAGAAGGACGTGCTGCTGGCGCAGATCAACGCCGATATCGCCTCGACCTTCACCAGCCCCGACACCAAGGAACACGGCCTGGGCTGGATGACGAAGACGCAGTGGGAGGAGACCCTGAAGACGCTCACCGACCAGGGCGTGCTCAAGGCGGCGCTGTCGGCCGACGACGTCTTCACCGACAAGTTCCTGGCGAAGGAATAGGGCACGATGTCCCGGGCGGACCGATCAATGAGCGCCTACCGGCACGCCAGGCCGTTCTGCTCCATGCCGCAGGACACCTCGCGCTTGCCTTTGGCGGCGTCGGTCCGGTCGAGCGCGATCTGTACGCGAGTGGCATATGCGCGGCCCGCCAGGCCGCACCACAGCCGCTCGACCGGCAGGTTCTCGCGCTTGTCGTTGAGAATGGTGAAGGTGCCGGTCTTGGGGTCGAACCAGAGTTCGACACGGGCGCTCTTGCCCGGCTCGATCGCCGCGATCCCTTCCGAATACCAGTGGGCAAAGTCGGCGTTGCAGGACACGCCTTCCGTGCCCGCATTCGAAATCGTCAACGGCACAATGTCGAGCCCGTCGGTGCCCTTGCGGACAATCACCTGGTGCAACTCAACCGCGTTGGCAAGCGATGTGAACGCCAAAATCACGGGAAGGGCATAACGGATTTTCACTTTGCCTGAGCTCCATGGGGTAGTTTTCTCAGGCAGTCTATCTCGCTTCGGCGCAATAACAACAAGAATATTGATTGGAAAATCAAACAGAGAGGGTAACATGTTTAAGATTCTTAAGAGCAGTGTAAGTGCATTTGTATTGTGCGGCGTCTTGATGGGCGGCGCGTTTGCCGGCGAAGTCAAGTCGATTGCCATCCTGACGCCCGAGGAGGGCACGGACTATGGCTGGAACCAGCAGGGCATCGACGCCGCCAAGGCAGCCGGCAAGGCCGCCGGCGTCGAGGTGGTCGTGGCCCAGGGCCTCGGCTATGGCGATGTCCGTCCGACGCTGCGCGAGCTCGCGTCCGACGGCGCCAGCCTGCTGATCGCGCATGCCAGCGGCTACAACACCTCGGCGCCCGAGATCGCCAAGGAACTGAAGGTTCCGGTGGCGATCGTCGACACGCCGAACGGCCTGGAGAAGGGCCTCGTCGCCGATTACACGCTGAGCGGTCATGAGGGCGCTTATCTTGCCGGCCGTCTGGCCGCCAAGGTGTCGCGCTCGAAGTCGGTCGGCATCGTCGTGTCGGGCGAACCTCCGTCATGGAACTCGCAGTCGGCGGCGTTCGCGCAAGGCGTGAAGGCGGAAAACCCGGACGTGAAGATCACCTATGCGGTGATCGGGCCGGCGGCCTATAGCGATGCGGCCGGCGGCAAGCGCGTCACCGAAAGCGTCATCGCCTCGGGCGCCGACATCATCTTCGGCCAGGGCAACGGCTCCAGCTTCGGCATGCTGCAGGCGGTGGAGACGACCAAGGCCGCGGATGGCGGCAAGGTCTATTTCATCGACGTCATCGGTGACAAGTCGCCTATCGACAAGGGCTTCCTGCTGTCGTCGGTGGTGTGGAACATCGAACCGGTCTACGCGGCGATGATCGCCGACCTGAAGGCCGACACGTTCGGTACCAAGCACTATTCGATCGGCCTCAAGGACGATTCCGTGCAGCTGCTGAAGACCGCCGCCATCCCGGACAAGGTCTGGGGCGAAATCCAGGCGCTGCGCGAGGACGTCATTTCCGGCAAGATCAAGGTCGAGCCGGTCTTCGACGCGGCCGCCGTCAGGGCGCTGATGACAAGCGTCGCCCAGTAAGGCGATCAAAGTCGGCTGCCGGAGGGGCGATCGGTTCGCCCCTCCGGACCGTTCCCATTTTCTGGTGCTGGGCTTTCATGAGCAGTTTTTCTTCATCGCCCGTCGATATCAGCGACATCGTCGCGCTCGAAGGCGTGACCAAACGATTTCCCGGCATTGTCGCCAATGACAGCATCGACCTGTCGATCCGCCCTGGCGAAGTGCATGTGCTGCTGGGCGAGAACGGGGCGGGAAAATCCACCTTGATCGGCATGCTGTCGGGCCTGCAGCAGCCGGACGAGGGGCGCATCCTTGTCGACGGCAAGCCGACGCCGATCACGTCGCCACGCCATGCGCTCGCGCTCGGCATCGGAACGGTGTTCCAGCACATGATGCTGGTGCCCACCCTGACTGTCGCCGAGAACCTGCTTCTTGGCGGACCCTGGTGGCAGCGCCCCAGGACCGAAGAGCTCGAGGCCCGCGTGGCCGAGATCACCCGCAGCCTCGGCATCACGGTGAAACTGCATGCCAAGGTTTCGGAGCTTTCACTGGGCGAGCAGCAGCAGGTCGAGATCCTGCGCGCCATGGTGCGCAACAGCCGGCTGCTGATCCTCGACGAATCCACCTCGATGCTGACGCCGAAGGGCATCGATGAGTTGGGCGCGCTGATGCGCCGCCTCGTCGAACAGGGTTTGGCGATCGTCTTCATCACCCACAAGCTTAGGGAAGCCGCTGCCTTCGGCGACCGCATCTCGGTTCTGAAGCTCGGCCGCAAGGTCGGCGAAATACCGCCTGAGCGATTTCGCGCGCTCGGCGAACAGGAGATCATTTCCGAGATCGTGGAGTTGATGTTCGGCAAGCAGAAGGACGATCCCGAAGCTGTCGAACGTCCGGCCCACGCCGTCGATGCGCAAGCCGCGCCTCTGCTTAGGGTCACGGATCTCACGGTTGCGCCGACCGACAACGCGCCCGGCCTGTCGTCGATCTCCTTCGACATCCGTCCGGGCGAGATCCTCGGCATCGCCGGCATTGACGGCAACGGCCAGAAACAGCTGGCGGAGGCCTTGGCCGGCCAGCGCGGGGCGACCGGTGGTTCGGTCCGGCTCGAGGGCGCCGCCATCGAGACCCTGAGTGTCGGCGAACGCCGCCAGCGCGGTCTTCGCTATTTGACCGACGACCGGCTGGGCGAGGGCACCGTCGGCACCTTCCCGGTCTCCATCAACTTCTTCCTCAAGCAGGTCGGCGCGGCGCCGTTCTGGCGCGGCGGCGTCGAGCAGCGCGCCGAGATCGACAAGCGCGCCGCCGAACTCGTGCGCGAATACGATGTGCGCACGCCAAGCCTGAAGACGCCGGTCGCGCGGCTTTCGGGGGGCAACATCCAGAAGGTCCTGCTGGCACGCGAACTGGCCGAAGGCGCCAAGGTGGTGATCTTCAACAAGCCGACCTACGGGCTCGATCTCGCCAATACGCTGGCGTCGCGCCAGCGCATCCGCGACACCGCCGCACGCGGCCTTGCCGTGCTCCTGATCTCCACCGACCTCGAGGAACTGCTCAGCATGTGCGACCGCATCGCGGTGATCGCCAATGGCGCGCTGGTCGGCACCGTCGACAATGCCGACGATGCCCGCACCAGGGTCGGCCGCCTGATGATCGGACTTGCCGCATGAGCATCGACACCGCACCCGCCGCCGGCGCCACCGCACTCGATGCCACGAGCGCCGGCGCCACGCGCCGCGACATACTGCACCGGCTGCTGATGACGATCGGGCCGATCCTTGCCGCTCTCGTCATCGCCGGCTGCATCCTGCTTGCCGTCGGCGTCGACCCGCTCGCCTATTATGGCTACGTGCTTGAGAAGGGCTTGTTCTCGCCGCTCGGCATCCAGCAGACGCTGACGCGCATGGCGCCGCTGCTGTTTCTCGCCGCCGGCCTGATCGTGGCCTTTCGCGCCGGCATGTGGAATCTGGGCGGCGACGGCCAGTTCCTGCTCGGCGCGGTGACGGCGGCCGCCAGCGCTCCGGCGCTGGTGGAGATATTGCCCGCCTGGCTGGCGCTCTTCTGTTCGTTCCTGATCGCCATGCTGGTGGCCATGATCTGGTCGCTGGTGCCGGCGCTGCTGCGCGCCTATCAGGGTGTCAACGAGATCATCACCACGCTGATGATGACGTTCCTCGGCACGTCGCTTGCCAACGTCCTGGTCAAGCTGGTGTTCCGCGATCCCGGCACCACCGTGCCGCAGACCCGCACGCTGCCGGTGGAAGACCGGCTGCCGCGCCTGTTCGAAACCACCATCACCAGCGGCCTGCTGCTCGGCCTGGCGGCGATCATCATCGTGCATCTGGTGATGACGCGCACTGCATTCGGGCTGAAATTGCGGATCGTCGGCGCCAATCCGCGCGCCGCGGTCCATGCGGGGCTGGGCGTGCCAGGGCTGACGATTGCCGTCTTTGCCATTTCGGCCGGGCTCGCCGGCCTTGCCGGTGCCGTCGACATCATCGGCGTGCAGGGCAATGTCCGTGCCGACTGGAATCCCGCCTACGGGCTGGCGGTCATCCCGGCCGTGTTCCTCGCCCGCATGAACGGCTTTGCCGCGATCGGTTTCGTCTTCCTGCTCTCGGTGCTGTCGATCGGCGGCGAGAGCGCGGCGCGGCGGCTTGGTGTGCCCAATCATTTCACGCTGGTGTTGGTCTCCATCGTGCTGATCGTGCTCGCTCTCGCCGAATATGTCGACCACCGCTATCACCAGTCGAGAAAGGCCTGACATGACCGGGCTGTTCAGCGAAGTCTTTCTCAGCGCGCTCTTGTTCGGCGCCGTCACGGCCGCCATTCCGCTGCTGCTTGCCGGGCTCGGCGAGCAGATGTCGGAGAAGGCCGGGGTGCTCAACATCGGCATTGAGGGCATGATGCTGGCCGGCGCCTATCTCGGCTTCGTCGGCGCCTTCTATTCGGGATCGCTGTGGCTGGGATTCCTCACCGGCGCCGCCGGCGGCATGGCGGTGGCGCTGATCATGGCGCTGCTTTGCGTGCGCATCGGGCTGAACCAGATCGTCATCGGTATCGCGCTGACGCTCGGCCTCGAAGGCCTGACGGCGCTGCTTCACCATTTTCAATTCTCGCGCAGTTATCCCCGCCTGCCGGCGGCGGACGCAACCGTCATTCCGCTGCTGTCGGACATTCCGGTGATCGGCCCGGCCTTCTTCAAGCATCATCTGATCGTCTATCTGGCGGTCGCGCTGGTGTTCGCCATGGGCTACCTCTACAGGCGCACGCAGCTCGGCCTCAATCTGCAGGCCGCCGGCGACAAGCCGGCAGCACTGGATGTTGCGGGCATCGACGTCATCAGGACCCGCACCATCGCGGTGCTTTCGACCGGCGCGCTGGCCGGGCTCGGCGGCGCCTATCTCGCCAATGTCGGGGCGGGCCTGTTCATCCCCTTCATCACCAATGGCGCCGGCTTTCTCGGCATCGTGCTGGCCATGCTGGCGCGCGGGCGTCCGGTCTGGGTGCTGTTCGGCGCGCTTTTGTTCGGCGTCTGCCTGTCGCTGACGACGGCCATGCAGGTGGCGGGCATCAACATCCCGACCGACGTCATCCAGATGCTGCCGTTCCTGGCGGTGATGATCATGCTGGTGCTGTTCGGGCGGCGGGCCAGCCTGCCGGCTGCACTCGGCATTCCATACGAGCGCGGGGCGCGCTGAGAAAACCAGATGCGCGGATGGGACCCGCGCCGAAAACGGAGGCAACAATGTCGGATACCAAGGTCTACCTGCTCGACGGCGGCTCGCTCGTCCTCGACGGTTATCACGTGTTCTGGAATCGCGGTCCGGGCGGCGAAGTGCGCTTCCCCGTCTATTCGATCCTCATCGAGCATGCGGAGGGCCGCTTCCTCATCGACACCGGCTATGACTACGACCACGTCATGAAGGTGCTGCCCTTCGAGAAGCCGATCCAGGAAAAGCACCAGACCATTCCAGGCGCGCTGGCGCTGCTTGGGCTCGAGCCGAAGGACATCGACGTCGTCGTCAACTCGCACTTCCATTTCGACCATTGCGGCGGCAACAAATATTTCCCGCACGCCAAGAAGATCTGCCACCGTACGGAGGTGCCGCAGGCCTGCAATCCGCAGCCCTTCGAACATCTCGGCTATTCCGACCTGAGCTTCTCGGCCGAGGCGGCGGAGGCGCGCGGCGCCACCGCGCAGTTGCTGGAAGGCACGACGCGCGCCAACTCCACCTTCGAAGGCATCGACGGCGACATCGAGCTGGCCAAGGGCGTCAAGCTGATCTCGACGCCAGGCCACTCGATCGGCCATTACAGCCTCCTGGTCGAGTTTCCCAAGCGCAAGCCGATCATGTTCACCATCGACGCCGCTTACACCCAGAAGAGCCTTGAAACGCTTTGCCAGGCGGCCTTCCACATCGACCCGGTCGCGGGCGTCAATTCGATGCGCAAGGTGAAAAAGCTGGCGGAGGACCACGGCGCCGAGCTGATGTACTCGCACGACATGGACAACTTCAAGACCTACAAGACCGGCACGCAGTTCTACGGCTGACCGCCGTCAATCGGAGACCAAGACCATGCGCTATCTCGAACACGCCGATCCGGTCATCACGCTGACCGCAGGGCCGGTGAACGCTTATCCCGAAGTGCTGCGCGGCCTCTCGCGCACGGTCCTCTATGACTACGACCCGGCGTTCCAGCTCTTCTACGAGAGGGTGGTCGACAAGGCGCAGAAGGCGATGCGGCTTTCCAACAAACCCCTCATCCTGCATGGCGAACCGGTGCTGGGCCTCGAGGCTGCGGCGGCGTCATTGATCACGCCAGACGATGTCGTGCTCAATCTTGCTTCCGGCGTCTATGGCAAGGGTTTTGGTTACTGGGCGAAACGCTATTCGCCGCATCTGCTCGAAATCGAAGTGCCCTATAACGAGGCGATCGACCCGCAGGCGGTCGCCGACATGCTGAAGGCACATCCGGAAATCACCATCGTGTCGGTCTGCCATCACGACACGCCGTCGGGCACGATCAACCCGATCGACGCCATCGGCGCGCTGGTCTCGGCGCATGGCGGCTACCTGATCGTTGACGCGGTTTCGTCCTTCGGTGGGATGAAGACGCATCCCGAGGATTGCAAGGCCGACATCTACGTCACCGGCCCCGGCAAGTGCCTTGGCGCGCCGCCGGCGCTGACGCTGATGGGCGTCAGCGATCGCGCCTGGGCGAAGATGAAAGCCAACAAGGCAGCACCGCGCGCATCGGTGCTGAGCATCGTCGACTGGGAGAACGCCTGGTCGCGGGACAAGCCGTTCCCTTTCACGCCGTCGGTGGCCGAAGTGAACGGGTTGGATGTCGCGCTCGATCTCTATCTCAACGAGGGTCCGGAGGCTGTATGGGCGCGCCACGCGCTCACGGCCAAGGCCATGCGTGCCGGTGTCGTCGCCATGGGCCTGTCGATCTGGGCCGCCAGCGACGCAATCGCCTCGCCGAGCACCACGGCCGTCCGCACGCCCGACGGCGTCGACGAAAAGGCGCTGCGGGTTGCGGCGCGCGCCCGTTACGGCGTTGTCTTCTCGTCTGGCCGTGGTGAGACATTGGGGAAGCTTACGCGCATCGGCCATATGGGCCCGACGGCGCAGCCCATCTACGCGATCGCGGCGCTGACGGCGCTTGGCGGCGCCATGAACGCGGCAGGCGAGAAGCTTGCGGTCGGCAAGGGTATCGACGCGGCACTGGCCGTGATCGACGCCGACGCCTGAACAGACATCACAAGATTAGGCATTGAGGGAGAATTTCCATGACTGAACGGCTTGCGGGGAAGACGGCGCTGGTGACGGGCGCCGCACAAGGCATCGGCAAGGCGATCGCGGCGCGGCTGGCGGCCGACGGCGCGACCGTCATCGTCAGCGACATCAATGGCGAAGGCGCCAAGGCCGCCGCCGCCGCGATCGGCGGCAAGGCAAAGGCTGTCGCGGCCGACATCTCTGATCCGGCCTCGGTCAAGGCGCTGTTCGGCGAGATCCAGGCGCTGACCGGCGGCGTCGACATCCTGGTCAACAATGCCAGCATCGTGCCGTTCGTCGCCTGGGACGATGTCGACCTCGCCCATTGGCGCAAGATCATCGACGTCAACCTGACGGGGACCTTCATCGTCACCCGCGCGGCGACCGACCAGATGCGGGCGGCGGGCAAGGCCGGACGCGTGATCAGCATCGCCTCCAACACCTTCTTTGCCGGCACGCCGAACATGGCGGCCTATGTCGCGGCCAAGGGCGGCGTCATCGGTTTCACCCGGGCGCTGGCCACCGAGCTTGGCAAGTACAACATCACGGCCAATGCGGTGACGCCCGGCCTGATCGAGAGCGACGGCGTCAAGGCCAGCCCGCACAACGAGGCGTTCGGCTTCGTCGAGATGCTGCAGGCGATGAAGGGCAAGGGCCAGCCGGAGCATATCGCCGACGTCGTGTCGTTCCTGGCGAGCGAAGACGCCCGCTGGATCACCGGCCAGACGCTGAATGTCGATGCCGGGATGATCAGGCACTGAGGTGGTAGCAGGGAGATAGCGGACCCCTGAGTCTACCTGGATCGACTGGAGCGAGGGCGACGGGCTTTGCGTACTCGTTCGCGAGCTTAGGGGCTAGATCGGCCCAACGACCGTGTCGCAGCAAGCGTCCTGCGACCGGTCGGGATGCGTGGCGTTCATAAGACCCATTGCAGCGCGAGGCCGAGCACGGATAGCCCCATTGCTGTCGTCGCGAGCCAGCCGAGAAAGCGCAGCCAACCCTCGACGGGGAATTCGCCCATGATGTCGGAACGCCCGGTCATCAGCATCATCACGACCATCACGGGAACGGCGCATATCCCGTTGATGACCGCGCTCCAGTAAAGCGCCTTTATGGGATCGATCGGCGTGAGCATGATGCCCATTCCCAACGCCACGGCGGCGGCCAAGGTCGCGTAAAATGCCATCGCTTGCTTCGGCTTGCGCTCCAGTCCCACTGGCCAACGGCGCGCCTCGCCCACGGCGAAAGCGGCCGAGCCCGCGAGAACCGGCACCGCGAGAAGGCCGGTGCCGATAATCCCCATTGCGAAGATCGCAAAGGCGAATTTGCCCGCGACCGGCTGCAGCGCCTTGGCCGCATCGGTCGATGAATTGATGTCGGTCACCCCTGCCTTGTGCAGCGTGGCGGCCGTCGTAAGGATGATCGCAATGGCGATCAGGTTCGAGAAAGCCATGCCGACCACCGTGTCGGCGCGAATGCGCTGGAAGGCGCGCGGCGCCTGCCACGGAGCCCACTTCAGCGGCTTGGCCTTCGGGTCGATCTTCTCCTCTTCGACCTCTTGCGACGCCTGCCAGAAAAACAGGTAGGGAGAAATCGTCGTGCCGAGTATGGCCAGCAGCGTGGTGAAGTACGCCCGGTTCCATTCCATGTGCGGAAGAACGACACCCTTGAGGGCTTCGCCCCATGGGATATCAGCCAGAAACGCGGCCACCACATAGGCAAAGAGGCTCAGCGTTGTCCATTTCAGGACCGTGACGTAGCGGCTGTAGTCGAGAAAGACGATCGCCAGAACGCACGCCACGCCGAACGCGACAACGTAGAGCCAGCTTGGGCCGCCCACCAGCAATCGCAGCGCATCGGCCATCGCGCTCAGGTCCGCCCCGATGTTGATCACGTTGGCGGCGAACAGAAGCGAGGCCACGAAATACATCAGGGGAGACGGGTAGTGTCGGCAGAGATTGCCGGAAATCCCTCGCCCTGTCGTCCGGCCTATTCGCGCCGCTATCTCCTGGATCGCGACCATGAGCGGAAACGTGAACACCATGGTCCAACCGACATTGAACCCCAACTGGGCGCCCGCCTGGCTGTATGTGCCGATGCCAGAAGGGTCGTCGTCAGAGGCGCCTGTGATGAACCCAGGTCCGATTGTGCGCAGGAATCGTTGGAATGGCCCTTTTGCCCGAATGCTGCTCTGTTTCTCAGAGATTTCGGCGCCTATGTCGCTCATGCAGCTGCTCCAGAAACGCGGCCCGTTCGACGTCCGCTTGAAGCAACTCCGGCAATCGCCGTTCGGTTCCTTTAGTCATTGCTGAAACGCCCGGCAGTAGCCCTTCAGCGCGTGAGAAATATCATGTCGCCAGCAAAGGAAGCACACTCCAAGCGACAATATACCAACGGCCGCTTGGCAGGAGCTTTTGGCGGGGGCAACCGCGGTTTGCGTCCGCGCCCCGCCGCCTTCGCGGGCGTAGATCTTGGAGCCGCGCAGTTCGGCGCCTAGCGCACTTAAACCCCATTTCCAGCAATATTTATCTGGAGTGAGTCCGTAGTAAAGTATGCGAGATGCTGTTTCAGCGATTTATACGATTTCCGCGCGGAATATCTTTAAACCTGCCGGCGCGATCCCTACGTCATTCCTTGTAATGTCTATCAAGGCAACACCGATGTGACATCGCTCACGGCCACGCCTGCCCTTACCGGGGGACTCGGGACGCGCGGTCATTTTCCCATACAATGAGCAGCCCAAACGTTCGACACGCCCTTAGTGTGTCGCGCGTGTCGGTGTGCAATCTCCCCGCCTCATAGATCAACACCAACCGGGTGACCGCCGGGTGAACGAACCCGTGCGCCCCATAGGAGAGAAGAGATGGAAGCCCTACAATATCTCGGCCCGATGGAATGGATGGCTATCGAGGTGGCCGTGCTCGTCATCGTGCTGGCGATCCTGTTCTGGTGGAGCGGCGTGGTCCGCTACATCCCGAACGACAGGCTCGGCATCTTGGAAAAACTATGGAGTTTTCGCGGCTCCGTCAGCAATGGCTTCATCGCGCTCAACCGTGAGGCAGGCTACCAGCCGGAGGTCGTGCGCGGTGGCCTGCATTTCTTCATGCCGTTCCAATATTCGATGCATCGCGCCAATCTTGTCACCATCCCGCAAGGCCAGATCGGCTATGTCTTTGCACGTGATGGCAAGCCGCTGCCTCCGACGCAGACGCTTGCTTCCAACACCGAGGCCGATGATTTCCAGGATGTGCGCGGCTTTCTCGAAAAAGGCGGCCAGAAAGGACCGCAACGCAAGATCTTGCGCGAAGGCACCTATGCCATCAATCTCGCACAATTCATCGTGCTCACCGCCCAGTCGATCCATTCCGTTAACCTGAGCTCGTCGGAACAAAACCTTTTTGCCAATATGTCCAGCATGATCTCGGAGCGGGGCGGCTTTGAGCCGGTCGTCATCCATAATGCCGAGGACATGATCGGTATCGTCACCATCCATGACGGTCCGGCCCTACCGGACGGCGAGATCATCGCACCGACCGTCGCCAACGATCCGAACGACCCGAACTTCCACAACAATTTCCAGGATCCGGAGAAGTTTCTCAATGCCGGTGGCTACCGTGGCCGGCAGTTGCAGGTGCTGGCCGACGGTAGCTACTTCCTCAATCGCATTTTCGCGACCGTCGAGTTGGTCGAGAAGACTATCATTGACGTTGGCACGGTGGGTGTCGTCGTCTCCTATAATGGCCGCCACGGCACGGATATTTCCGGGCAGGCATACCGTCATGGCGAGCTGGTCGAAATCGGCGCACGCGGTGTCTGGTCAACGCCGCTGCTGCCGGGCAAGTATGCGTTCAATACCTATGCCGGCAAAATCATCACCGTGCCGACCACCAACTTCGTGCTCAAATGGACGAAGGAGCAGTTCGGCGAACACAGGCTGGACGAGAACCTGTCCGAGGTGTCGTTGATCACCAAGGATGCGTTCGAGCCCGTGCTGCCGCTGTCCGTCGTGGTGCATATAGACTATATGAAGGCGCCGCTCGTGGTGCAGCGCTTCGGTGACATCAAGCGGCTGGTCGAACAGACGCTCGATCCGATGGTCTCTGCCTACTTCAAGAATATCGCCCAGACAAAGACGCTGATCCAGCTTTTGCAGGAGCGTAGCGATATCCAGCGCAAATCGGGCGAGGAGATGCGCGAAAAATTCAATACCTACAGCCTCGAGCTGCAGGAAGTGTTGATTGGTACGCCACGTGCTGGCAACGGCCAGAACAGCATAGAGCAAATCCTGATCCAGCTGCGCGAGCGCCAGATTGCGGTCGAAAAGGTCGAGACTTACAAATTGCAGGAGAAGGCGGCCATCCAGGAACGCACGTTGCGTGAGAAGGAGGCGCTCGCCGAACAGCAAGCCAAGATCACGACTTCGGCACTTACCATCGAGATCAGTGAGAACGAGGGCAAGGCGCAACTCGCCCGCACCCGTCAGCAGGCGGAAACCATTCAGGTCACCGCCAAGGCGGAGGCCGAGAAGGTGCGCCTCGGCGGCCAGGGCGAGGCCGACATGATCAAGGCTATCGCGCTTGCCGATGCCGAACGCATCAAGGCGACCGGTTTTGCGGATGCCGAGAGGGTTCGCGCCGTCGGTCTGGCGGAGGCCGAGGCCACGCAGAAGAAGGTCGCGGCCTTCGGCGGCCCGGACTATCAGCTCAACTCGCAGGTTCTTATGCGCTTCGCCGAGGCGATCGAGAATGGCAGGCTACCGCTCGTGCCGCAGATCCAGATCGGCGCTACCGGTGGCGAGAAGGGGGCCGCCAACGGCCTTGTCGAGATGATGCTTTCGATGCTGGTTGCCGATCGGGTTGGACCGCAAATCCTACCGGATGAGGTCCCGGCACCCGTTGAGGAGGATTGATCTGATATGGGCCGGTTGTACCGGCCCATCCTCGATCTGCCGAAAACATACCGAGCTGGTTGCGGCGCCTGCAATCTAGGGCCGCCCTCGACCGTGACTCTCCACTCAGCGACCCGGCATGCCGAAAAGCGGGCTGCATCAGCCGGCTGCTGCAATACAAACATTATCTTCGATAGTGGGTGTGAAGTGGTAGCGGGAGAGGGACTTGAACCCCCGACCCCAGGATTATGATTCCCGTGCTCTAACCAACTGAGCTACCCCGCCAGGGCGGCGTCAGGCCCGAAATCCGCCTTAAATCGCAAGGCATTTCGAGGCGTTCGCCAAGGTCGGGCGGATATAAGGTTGGGAGGGCGAGGCTGTCAAGCTTCGATGCATTGGATATCGGCGCATATTCTCATTGGCGAAAAGCTTTGCCGCGCGAACAGCTGGATGCGGCCGCCGGGGTTGAGTTCGACGGGGCACGTCGCTATGTCTCGGCCACGAGTTTTTAGAGTTGACACAGATGAAGCCGCGCATTGCAGTCCTCGGTTGCGGATACTGGGGCTCCAACCACATCCGCACCCTCAAGGCGCTCGGCGCCTTGCACGCGGTTTCCGACACCAATCGTGCCCGCGCCGAAGGTTTCGCCAGCGAACAGGATTGCCTGGCGATCGAGCCGGACCAGCTGTTCGTCCGCGATGACATCGACGCCATCATCATGGCCCTGCCGCCGCAGTTCCATGCCGATCTCGCCGTGCGCGCCGTCGAGAACGGCAAGGACGTGCTGGTGGAAAAGCCGATCGCGCTGACGGTGGCCGATGCCGAGCGCTCGGTGCAGGCGGCCAAGGACAATAGGCGCGTGTTCATGGTCGGCCATGTCCTGCGCTTCCATCCCGCCTTCGAGACGCTGAAAGGGCTGATCGACAAGGGCGAGCTCGGCGAGGTCCGCTACATCCATTCGCACCGGCTGGGGCTCGGCAAGTTCCATACCGAGAACGATGCGCTCTGGGACCTGGCGCCGCATGATCTGTCGATGATCCTGGCCATCACCGGCACGGAGCCGATCGAGGTGCGCGGCGAGGGGGCGGCACTCCTCGACAATCTCAGCGATTTCGCGCATCTGCACATGCGCTTTCCCAACGGGCTGCGCAGCCATCTTTTCACCTCGCGGCTCAACCCCTATCGCGAGCGGCGGCTGACCGTGGTCGGCACCAAGGCGATGGCGGTGTTCGACGACGTCGAGCCATGGGAGCGCAAGCTTGCCGTCTACCGCCACGCGGTGTGGCAGGACAGCGGCCAGTGGGCGTTCACCACGAACGAACCGTCCTATGTCGCGGTTGCCCAGGGCATGCCGCTGACGCGCGAGTTGGAGCATTTCATCCAGTGCATCGAGACGCGCGCCGAACCGCGCACCAGCGGCGAGGAAGCGATCAGGGTGCTGCGCATCCTGACGGCGGGCACCGTCACCCACACCAAATCCTGAGACCGTTTGGAAATTCTACTCCGGCTGCGCCTATTCGGCGGCAACCTGAGCCGGCTTCGCGGCAAGCCTGCTCAACATCGCTTCGGCCTCGGCGCCGCGCTCGGAGCGCTCGATGAAGCCGCCGCCGAAGACACGGGCCTCGTTGCCATCGTCGGAATAGAGCACGCAGGCCTGTCCGGGCGCGATGCCGGATTCGCCATCGGCCAGTTCGACCGAGGTCACGCCTGCCTCGTGGCGCAGCACGGCCGGCCGTGGCGGCCTGGTCGAGCGCACCTTGGCGAACAGCTCCATGCCGCCGGCGGGCACATCGGCGAGCGCGCCGTCACCCAGCCAGTTCATGTTGCGCAGATAGATCTTGTGCGTCTCCAGCGCCTCGCGCGGGCCGACCACGACACGGGCGCGCTCGGCATCGAGATGGACGACATAGAGCGGCTCGCCGGAGGCAATGCCGATGCCACGGCGCTGGCCGATCGTGTAGCGCAGAATGCCCTCGTGGCGGCCAAGCACGCGGCCGTCGATATGGACGATGTCGCCCGGATTGGCGGCGGCCGGCTTCAGCTTGGCGATGATGTCGGAATATTTGCCATGCGGCACGAAGCAGATGTCCTGGCTGTCCTGCTTGGCGGCGACCGTCAGCCCCATCTCCTCGGCGATGGCGCGAACCTGTGGCTTCGACAGGCCGCCAAGCGGAAAGCGCAGATAGTCGATCTGCGCCTGCGTGGTGGCGAACAGGAAATAGCTCTGGTCGCGGTCGGCATCGACCGGCCGGTAAAGCGCCCGGTGGGCGCCATTGGCGCCGGAGCGGATATAGTGGCCTGTGGCCAGCGCGTCGGCGCCGAGATCCTTGGCCGTGGCCAGGAGATCGGCGAACTTGACCGTCTGGTTGCAGGACACGCACGGAATGGGCGTTTCGCCGGCGACATAGCTCTCGGCGAACGGGTCGATGACGGCCTTGCGGAAACGCTCTTCATAATCGAGCACATAATGGGGGATGCCCAGCGTCTCGGAGACGCGGCGGGCGTCGTCGATGTCCTGGCCGGCGCAGCACGACCCGGCCCGATGCGTCGCCGCGCCATGATCGTAGAGCTGCAAGGTGACGCCGACGACATCATAGCCCTCGCGCTTCAACAGCCCGGCGACCACGGATGAATCGACACCGCCCGACATGGCGACGACGATGCGGGTTTCTTCGGGACGTCTGGGAAGGTCGAGACTGTTCATGGTGCTTTCATTCCGCGGCACCTCAAATGCCAATGTCGAGAATATAGGTCAAGCTTTCCGACGGCGCCAGCTTGCACCGCGACCCGCCGCGTGTGGCGGACGCCGCGGACGAAACATTTCTCCGGGCTAAAACAGGGCTTCGAGCCCGATATTTCAAATGCCCGTGAAAAGACTAACGCGGCGTTCACGATCCTTACCTAGTCATTAGGGTCTGCTTAGGCAATTTTTAAAGCTGTGGCGGTAACGTGGCGGGGATTGGGTCTTTGAGTTTTTTGTAGAGAGTACGATGACCGATCTGGTTAGACCTAGAGTTAAGTATGTTATCGGGCCCGACGGCAGCCCTCTTACGATTGCCGATCTGCCGCCGACGAACACGCGTCGCTGGGTTATCCGGCGCAAGGCGGAGGTGGTTGCAGCCGTGCGCGGCGGACTTCTGAGCCTCGAAGAGGCATGCCAGCGCTACAAGCTGACCACGGAGGAATTCCTGTCCTGGCAGGCGTCGATCGACGAATACGGCCTTGCCGGGCTGCGCACCACGCGTATCCAGCAATACCGGCACTAGAGCCGGCCTGAACACGATCAAAGGGCGCGGCACTCCGCGCCCTTTCGTTTTGGACCTGCTGCTTCCCACGTTCAGACCGTCAGCGCCACCTTGCCGATCGGCCTGGTGGCAAGAAAGGCGTGGGCGGCACCGGCCTGGTCGAGTGGGAAGCTCTTGGCAACGTGAACGGCGAGCTTGCCTGCATCGATTGCGCGCTGCGCAAAGGCCAGCGGGGCGAACTCGCCCGCGAGCTCGAAGGGCGTCACGCCGAAGATGCTGACGCAGACGCTGCGCGTGCTGGAACGTGATGGCCTGGTGCGGCGAGAGGTCTATCCGGTCATCCCGCCGCGCGTCGAATATGAACTGACCGAGCTCGGCCAGAACCTGGCTGGACTGCTCACCCAGATCAGATCATGGGCCGAGCAGCATGCGCCCGATATCAAGGATGCGCGGGCAAGGGCGATCGTTGGAAATGAAGGGGATAGTGCAGCCTAGGTCTTACTTGCCAACAGCACACTTTGTGGCCGCCACCCTGCGCTGGTTCAATTTGTCGTCCGACGGTGGGCGTGCCGAACCGCGCCGATGTCGGCCGGTTCAGCCGATCATGGCGCTGCGGCCGCCGGTTTCGGCCTCGCGAATCTTGGTATCGCGCGATTCCAGCATTTCAGCCTTGGAAAGCTCCGCTTCAGCTTCGCCGAGTAATGATTCGGCGGCGCTTCGCTGCTGGGCGAGGTCGCCTTGCGAGTTCCTGAGATTGTCGCGGCGCAGGCGCGCCGCCTTGGCGAAGGTCGGATAGGCGAAATGGTTGATATCTGTGATGCCGGCTTTCTTTTCCTCGGCGGTGATCTGAAGCTCCAGTTCGACGGCCATGCGTTCGAACTCGGCGATCATCATGTCGAGCTGCAGCAGCTGCCGCCGCTTCTCATTCACCTGAAACTGCTTCAGTCGAACGAGGTTTTCACGTGACTTCATGATTCGGTACTCCCGGAAACGCACACCCGCACATATCGTCCAAACCACCTGGAAAGGCCCAAGCACTGCCCATGTCCACCGGCTTTCCCCGCACTATGGGAAACAAAACCCTAAAGTTTTTTGCCGGCGGTAACCATTCGTTTACGGGCATTGTTAATCATACGGGTCAGGGCTTAAGGCCGGGTAAAAATTCCGGCCGCCGAAGCGAAGCCGCCTCGATGAGTCCCTGGAGTCGCTTAGTCCAGGTTGTTAATGTGTCGCATTAGGAATTTGGGTTTGTGATTCATTATTAGATTCAAGAGGGTGTAGAAAGAGGTTAAAAAATCTGGTACCGTATTGGACGGGAAATTAGGTTTTGTTAACCATTTGATGGCAGCCTCTGCACAAGGCAACCACTGCTCCGGGGCAGGACGGGTCGTGAAATGACCCGGCAGCAGAAAAGGGGAATGAAATGCGTGTTCTGCTGATAGAAGATGACAGTGCAACCGCACAAAGCATCGAACTGATGCTGAAATCGGAAAGTTTCAATGTCTATACGACAGACCTCGGCGAAGAGGGTGTCGATCTGGGCAAGCTCTACGACTATGACATCATCCTTCTCGATCTCAACCTGCCCGACATGTCCGGCTACGAGGTCTTGAGAACGCTTCGGCTCTCCAAGGTAAAGACGCCTATCCTCATCCTCTCCGGCATGGCCGGCATCGAGGACAAGGTGCGCGGCCTTGGCTTCGGCGCCGACGACTACATGACCAAGCCGTTCCACAAGGATGAGCTGGTGGCGCGCATTCATGCCATCGTGCGCCGCTCCAAGGGCCACGCCCAGTCGGTCATCACCACGGGCGATCTGGTGGTCAACCTCGACGCCAAGACCGTCGAGGTCGGTGGCCAGCGCGTGCACCTCACCGGCAAGGAATACCAGATGCTGGAGCTGCTCTCGCTGCGCAAGGGCACCACGCTCACCAAGGAAATGTTCCTCAATCACCTCTATGGCGGCATGGACGAGCCGGAACTGAAAATCATCGACGTCTTCATCTGCAAGCTGCGCAAAAAGCTCGACGCCGCGTCCGGTGGCCAGAATTACATCGAGACCGTCTGGGGCCGCGGCTATGTGCTGCGCGAACCGGAAGACATCCGCGTCAGCGCCTGAGCGACGAACAGCGTCCGATTTCTTTCAATAAAAAACCCGGCCGCGGCCGGGTTTTTGCGTTGGACAGGCAACTATCCGGTTTCACGCAATCGCGGGCGGAACCGTTACGCACTTTTCCTGGAATTGCCCGCCAGCACCGAATCAGGCGCGATCTTCAAGGCGCGAAAGCGTTCGAGCAGCTGCGGGCGGTTGAAGGGCTTCAACAGGTAGCCTTGGGCACCGGCGCGCTTGGCCCGCATGATCGAGGCGATATCGAGCTCGACCAGCGAGATCAGGATCTGCGGCCTGATCGGGCTTTCCATGGCGCGCACGCGACGGATGAGGTCGACCGCCTGCACATCCGGCAGGGCGCCGTCGACGACGATGATGTCGGGCATGTCGGCGGCGCACATCTCCAGCGCGTCAAGTCCGCTGGCCGCCTCGATGACCATCATGTCGGAACCGCCGAGGATGCGTTTTGCAACCTTCCGGATGACGCTTGAATCGTCGACGAACATGCAGCGTTTCATATCCGGGTCCTCTTTGCCCTTGGGCGATCCGGTCGTTCTGGGCATCTGCGGTGCAGCCTAGACCGATCTGGTAAAGAAGCCGAAAAGCCGTTAGGTAAAATTTTTGCAAAGATGCCGTTCGTCGGACTTTTCCTTCGCGATGCTTCGGGGTTGCCGCGCTGGCAAAGTTCATCGCGCCCCAATTGGGCGTCAATGAAATATTTCAGATTGAAATACTTTGTTCGGTCGTGTCGCCGGTGCCGATCTCAGGCCGCTGAAAGGACAATTTCCTCAGCTGTCGCGTGGATCGAAATCGTCATGTTGGCTTCGCGGGCCAGCAGCAGCGTGTAATAAGGCTGCACCGAATGCGCGTCGATCGGCTCCTCCGGCTTGTGACCGGAATGCAGTTCGAGGAATTTCGGCGGCACGCGCAGCATCGGCCCGCTTGACGAAAGCGAAAAGCGCGGCTCGGTTTCGAGATTCTCGAGGGTCGCGACCAGCTTGCCGCCGCGCGGAATGGCGGCATTGGCGACCAGGAGCAGGTTGAGCAGCAGCTTGACCTTGTTCTTCGGCAACAGCGCGCGAGGTCCGTTCCAGACCAATTCCGGCTTTTCATTCTTGAGGAAAGCAATGGCGACGGCCTCGGCATCTCCGGTGTCGATCATCATGCCGGCCGAGCCGGCGGCGCCGAAGGCGATCCGGGCGAACTGCAACCGGGCAGAGGCGTTCTTTGCACTCTGGCGGATCAGCCGCATGGCGTCTTCGTCGGCGCCACCCTCGTCGAGCAGTTCAAGTCCGTTGTTGATCGCGCCGACCGGCGAGATGATGTCGTGGCAGACGCGACTGCACAAAAGCGCCGCCAGATCCGGAGCGGAGAGGGTGAACAGATCGGCCATCGGTGAAAATCCCTGCAAAATCCACTAGTCGTGACCGGGCGAGCTGTTATCGCGCCTGCCCACACGAATCACGTTCCAACCCGAGGCCTTCTGAATACACAGCACTCGTACGTACAGCAACAAATCCGGAATTGTCGTCGGGGCAAATGGCGTGTTCGCGCAGGCTTCCGGCCTCGCGAGACCGCCAAACAGCCTTCGAACCGCCATCTTCATGTGGAAGTTTAATGGTTGAAAAAGAATTACGGCATAGTTTGCCCCTAACAGTCATCCTTAACGGCCGCCTAAAGAGCCGTACGGATGCGAGGCGTCGGCGAAAGTGCTTCATGACGGAGATTGGAAGCATGTTTTCCCGATTCTATGACCGGAGTTTTCTCCGTGTCCTCTCAATGGCGATCACGCTCATGGGCGTTCTCGTCTTCTCGCCATCGGCCCTGCGGGCCCAGGAGTACACCGCTCAGGAGATTGTCGATTCAGGCCACAAGTTCTTCGGCGCGACATCGGGTGGGTTGGCCACCGTCGTGGAGAAGATCTTCGCCTCCTACGGCCTGCCCAATGGTTATCTGCTCGGCGAGGAAGGATCCGGCGCGCTGATCGGCGGCCTGACCTATGGCGAAGGCACGCTCTACACCAAGAATGCCGGCGATCACAAAGTGTTCTGGCAAGGCCCGTCGCTGGGCTGGGATTTCGGCGGCGAGGGCTCGCGCGTGATGATGCTGGTCTACAATCTCGACGATGTCGGCAATCTCTACAACCGCTATGGCGGTGTCGCCGGTTCGGCCTATGTGGTTGCGGGCGTCGGCTTCAACGTGCTGAAGAACAACAATGTGCTGCTGGTTCCCATCCGTACCGGCGTCGGCGCACGGCTCGGCGTCAATCTCGGCTACCTGAAACTGACCGAGCGGGCGACGTGGAACCCGTTCTGATCTGTCCGACATGATTGAAGCGCGGCATTTTTGACCGGATTGTCGAACCCGCGACCCGAATGAGCCGCGGCAAGCCCTTGCCGCGGTGCCGGATTTCCGCCATGCCAAGATGGCACGGTCCAGCCTTCCAAGTTGTCGTCGATAACGGGTAGTCCTTTGGTTCAGTCGGTCCTGTTCTTTGTCCTCGGCTTTCTCTGTGCCGGCTTTCTGGCGCTGATGGTGGCTCCGGCCGTCTGGCGGCGTGCCGTCGCCCTGACCCGCAGGCGCATCGAAGCCTCCATTCCGCTGACGCAAGCCGAGATCCAGGCCGACAAGGACCGGATCCGGGCCGAGTACGCCATGACGACGCGGCGCCTCGAAATCAACGTCAAGGCATTGCGCGGGAAGGTGGCCGAACAACTCGTCGAGATCAATCGCGGCCGCGAGGCGCTGAAGGGGCTGGCGATCGAGCGCACGGACAAGGACCGCGCGCTCGCCGAACTCGGTGCGAAGAATGACGCGCTGCGGCAGCGCGAAGAAGAACTGCATCAGCTTTCGGAGCGGCTCAAGGAAACCGAGCGAAAACTGGAAAGGCGGGCGCTCGATCTCGAAAAGCTGGAGCACATGTATGACGATGCCAGTTTTGCCTCCAGCAGCCGCCAGATCGAACTCGTGGCGCGCGAATCCGAATTGCAGAAGCTTGCCAGCGACATCGCGCTGCTGCGCGGCCAGCGCAAGGAAGCGGACCGGCGCAACCAGGAGATCGCGGCGGAAAGCAAGGCCGCGCGCGATGCCCTGAAAGCCGAGAAGAAAAGGGCCGCCGAACTCGACAAGAAGGTCGAGAGGCTGATGGCAACGCTCGCCGACCGAGAGGACAAGCTGGATCGGCGCGAAAAGGAGTTGGCGCGGTTGCGGGAAAAAGCGAAAGCCGAGGACGGCACACCGGCCCTGCGGCTGGTCGGCAAGCCCGATGAAGCGGGCCGCCATGACGAGGCCGGCATGCGCGACGACGTGGAGCGGGCAATTGCCAAGCTCGACGGCGACCGCGAACGGCTGGAGGCCAGGCTGACGGCGCTGGCGCGCGAGAACAAGCGCCTTAAGGCGGATCTCGGCGCCGTGGCATCTTCGGGTTTGACGAATGGCGGTGCCGCGCTGCGTGAGCAGATGAACGAGTTGGCGGCGGAGGTCGTCCACCTGACGGCCAAGCTCGAAGGCCCCGATTCACCAATCGCCAAGGCGCTGGCGGCACCGCAGGAGAACCGTTCGGCCGGCCACGACCGCAGCCTGGCCGACCGCGTGCGGGACCTGCAGAAGACGGAAGCCAACTGACACGGCGCGGGCTGGCCGCCCTCGCGAGGCGTCCCGGCTCACACGCCCGTCATTGCGAGAAATGATGCAAGGCAATTGCCGAGGCGGCGGCGACGTTCAAGCTGTCGAAGCCTTTCGACATGGTGATCCGCACCGTTTGCAAACGGGCGAGCAGGCTTTCGGGCAGGCCTTCTCCCTCTGTGCCGAGATAGAGCGCCAGGCGCTCGCCACGCCGTGCCTCGCCTATGTCGATCCGGCCGCGCGGTGACAGGGCGAACTGGTCATAACCCCGCCGATCAAGGTCCGCGGTGAAGTCCGCCGTGTCGTCGAAGGACGCGAAAGGGACCTTGAGCACGGCGCCAACCGAAACCCGGATCGCCTTGCGGTACAGCGGATCGCAGCATGTCGGGTCCATCAGAACCGCATCGGCGCCGAAGGCGGCGGCGTTGCGGAAGATCGAGCCCATATTGTCGTGGTTGGCGATGCCGACAAGCACGACGACCAGGGCTCGGGCGGGCAAGGCATCCAGCAATGAACCGGTCGGCTGGAGTGCCTCCTTGCGGCCGATGGCCAGGATGCCGCGATGCATGTGGAATCCGGCGATGGCGTCCATCACCTCACCGGCGACGACGTAGACCGGCAGGTCCGCCTGTGCCTTGCGCAGTATGTCCTCAAGCCCGCCAAGCCGGTTTTCCAGGATCAGGACGGATTCGGCACCGAAGCGGCTCGACGACAAAAGCAGGTCGAGCACGACCTTGCCCTCGGCGACGAAGCGGCCTTGCCGGCCGGCCAGGTCGCGCTCGCGGATATCGAAATAGGCCGCGACACGGGGATCGCGGGGGTCGTCGATGCGAATTGGGTCCATGTCCCGCTCAACAATAAAAAGCGCGGCTCGTGTGCCGGCAAAGGCACATGAGCGACGCTCCGGAAACCGTCAGCGAGGTAAACGGCCGCGGCAGTGCCCGGTCAAGTCCCGGCGCGACGCAACCTCTGCGCCATCTGGGACAGATCTTCCTTGCCGCCGCCGAAAATGCCATCCAGCATGGCGAGCAGTTCGCGCACCGCATCGGATTTGCAGGAATAGTAGATCATCTGGCGGTCGCGGCGGGTGTCCACGAGGTCGAGCGCCCGCAACTTGGCCAGGTGCTGCGAGAGGGCGGATTGGCTGAGCATCACCTTTTCGGCGATGGCGCCGACCGACATTTCACCGTCGATCAGATAGCTCATGATCAACAGCCGTTTTTCGTTGCCCATCAGCATCAGAAATTCGGCGGCCGATTCGGCGTTTGCGATTAGCTTTGTCGAGACCATTGATGCCCCATGCTGTTTGCTCATCGAGGCGCCATGGGGGCAATGGTGCCTGAATCCATAAATTCACTTGCGAAGGTGCCGACGAGTCAACACCACAGCTAAGCCTAGAACATTTCCTTCAAATCTCAAGGGTGCTTTTGATCAAATGCAATTTAGTTTCGTCTTATGTCTATGATGCGGCCCTGCCGGCCGTGGCCATTTCGACCAGAACGGGACGCAATTCCCGCGCCTTTACCAAGGGTTGTGGGAAGAATACCCGGCAAACATTGTCCCCAGACACCAGATCCATGCCATCGGGGTCGAAACCAGCTATGGTCCAGCCATGGCCTGATGCCTTGGCGAAATGACGGGCATAGACGGCGATCGCGTCGAGATGGTCCGCATTCATGTGCTCGACGGCCGACTGTTCGCTTGCCGCGAGTTCTTCGATGATGGGCCCATCGGTGATGAGATCGGGCCGTTCGAGCAGATAGGCCTTGCCGAAGCCGCCGTTGAGGCTGGCGCGTCGCGGCTCCAGGCGAAAGAATGAGAAGTCGCCGAGCCCGGCATAGAGGCTCGCCTTGGGATTGCGGTTGAGATAACGGCGCTCGGCGCGGGCATGCGGCTGCGAGCCGCGCTCCAGCCGCGACGCCTGGCAGACCAGTGTCAGCCGAGGATGCGCCAGCGGATCGCCTTTGCCGGGCTCGCCGAGCAGCAGGGAACAGCGCGGATCGGCGAGCAGGGCAGGCGTGTGCGCCGACAGCATCGACACCAGGATAAGCGGCGCGCCGTCGATGTCGGTGGCGACGCCCACCCGGCTGGCCAGTGGCGATCCGGTCTCCGGCTCCAGCACTGCCAGGGCGCCGAAGCGCGCACAGCGCAAAAGCGTCTTGGCCAACCGGATCGCCTCGGCGTCGGTCTTCCTGATTACATCTTTCTTTCGACCGTCCAAGGTTATCGCCCTGCTACGTTGATTTTCCTGTTCCATTGATCAACCAGCGATGCTGGGTCTGGCGAAGGCAGGTGCCCACACATGTGATGCCTTACCTCGGCGCCATACGGATGGCGCCGTCGAGGCGGATGGTCTCGCCGTTCAGCATCTGGTTTTCGACGATGTGCAGGGCAAGTGCCGCATATTCGGATGGTTCGCCGAGGCGTGACGGGAAGGGCACTGCGGCGCCCAGCGAGTCCTGCACGTCCTGCGGCATGCCTGCCATCATCGGCGTCTTGAAGATGCCGGGCGCGATGGTGCAGACCCTGATGCCGGACCGGGCGAGATCACGCGCCACCGGCAGCGTCATGCCGACGACGCCCCCCTTGGAGGCGGAATAGGCGGCCTGGCCGATCTGGCCGTCATAGGCGGCGACCGAGGCGGTGTTGACGATGACGCCGCGCTCGCCGCCCTGCAGCGGCTCGAGTTTGGCGGCGCGGTCGGCAACAAGGCGGATCATGTTGAACGTGCCGATCAGATTGACCTCGATCACCTTGCGGTACTCTTCGAGCGGATGGGGACCATCCTTGCCGATCGTCTTCACGCCGATGGCAATGCCGGCGCAATTGACCAGGATGCGCGGCTCGCCAAGCTTGGCGGCGACCTCGGCCAGTGCGGCGGCGCCGCTGTCGGCACTCGCGACGTCGCACTGGACGGCGATGCCGCCGATTTCCGCCGCGACCTTGGCAGCGCGCTCGATGCCGACGTCGAAGATGGCGACGCGCGCCCCCTTGGCGGCAAGCGCGCGCGCCGTTGCCTCGCCAAGTCCGGAGCCGCCGCCGGTCACGATCACGATCTGGCCGTTGGGATTCATGGCGTCATCCTTTTCTTGAAAACGGGCTTCTTATGAGAACCGGCTTTTGCGTGAGCCAGGATCAGGCCCGGATCGACGGACAAGGTCAAGGTCCGCTCGCCGTCTTGAGGAAACGGCGAACCGCGGAAAACCGCTCATAATTTCGTGGAGCCGCCCTAGGCGTGCTCGACGATCCTGGCCTGGCTGGCGTGGCCGACTTCGCCCGAAAGCCTGGCCACGGCGCCCGGCGTGATCTCGTGCGAGAGCAAGCGGTCGAGGTCGACAGGCCGCGGCATCGAAATCTGGCCGCGCGGGATGCGCTTGAAGCCGAGCGGCCCGTAATAGGGCTCGTCACCAACCAGGATGACGGCGGGCGCGCCGGCCTTGGCGGCTGCCTCCAGTGCGATCGCCACCAGCCGGCGGCCAATGCCGAGATTCTTGAAAGCGGGCCGCACCGCGAGCGGCCCGAGCATCAGCGCCCGGCCGGCACCGGCGGCAATGCGCGTCATGCGCACCGAGGCGACGACGAGGTCGCCGTCGACCGCGACAAAGGAAAGGGAGCGCTCGTGGCCGCCGGCCTCGCGGATCTTGTAGGCGGCCAGCACGAAACGGCCGGGTCCGAAGGCTTCGTCATTGATGGCTTCGATTTCAGGGTCGTGCGCCGGGGTTTCCGGCAGGTACTTCACGTCGGCCAGGTCTTTCACGTCGGCAAGGCTCATGGTCTTTGCGTTCCGGTAGAGGAGGAAAGGTTGCTGCAAACGGCAGCATTCGCCAGTCAGCGCTTCATCAAGCGCGGGCGCCCTTTCGTCGTCGGTCAAACCGGATCAAAGCAAAGTCGAACATGCGGAATGTCCGCTAGCATCAATTTGGCGCCGCCGCAATCGACCCGTTCGCTGGCCCTACCGATTGACGATCTGTTCAGTCCTGAATGATTCCGCAGTGCCGCATCGCGCTCTACATGAGGTGGAAACGCGAAAGGATATTCCATGGGATTGCTGGTCGACGGCAAATGGCAAGACCGCTGGTATGACACCAAGGACAGCGGTGGCAAGTTCGTGCGGCCGCAATCGCAGTGGCGCGATTGGGTCACGCGAGACGGCGCACCGGCGCAAGGCCGCGGCCGAGGCTTCAAGGCGGAGCCCGGCCGCTATCACCTTTATGTTTCGCTCGCTTGTCCCTGGGCGCACCGGACGCTGATCTTTCGCGCGTTGAAGAGGCTCGAAGGCGTCATCTCCGTCTCGATCGTGCATTATTTCCTGGGTGCCAATGGCTGGACGTTTGTCGCCGACGACGGCGCCACCGGCGACACGCTCCATGGGCTCGACTTCCTGCACCAGATCTACACCAGGGCGGACTCCTCCTATTCAGGACGGGTGACGGTGCCGGTGCTTTGGGACAAAAAGGAACAGACCATCGTCTCCAACGAATCCTCCGAAATCATCCGGATGCTCAACTCGGCCTTCGATCAGTGGGGCGATGCCGGCCTCGATTTCTATCCCCAGGCACTGCGCGGCGAGATCGACGCGATCAATGCGCTGGTCTATCCTTCCGTCAACAACGGCGTCTACCGCGCCGGCTTCGCCACCACGCAGGCGGCCTATGAAGAAGCCTTCGGCGAGCTGTTTTCGACGCTCGATGGGCTGGAGGATCGCCTGTCCAGGCAACGCTATCTCGTGGGTGACCGCATCACCGAGGCCGACTGGCGGCTGTTCACCACGCTGGTGCGCTTCGACCCGGTCTATGTCGGCCATTTCAAATGCAACCTGCGCCGCATCGCCGATTATCCGAACCTGTCGAACTATCTGCGCGACCTCTATCAGGTGCCCGGTGTGGCGGGGACGGTGAACCTGTATCACATCAAGGCGCATTATTACCGCAGCCACGAAACGATCAATCCGACGCGGATCGTGCCGGTGGGACCGGAGCTCGACTATGGCGCACCGCATGACCGGGCGAAGTTCGCGAGGGCGGCGGCCTGATCTACCAATAGGGCGATGCCGGCACGCTGCCGAAAACCTCGGCAATCCGCCGCAGCGTTGCCGGCGTCGTCCCCTGCGGCAAGCGGTCGAGAGGAAAGAAGCCGGCCTCGGCGATTTCATGGTCGGGCAGCTTCGGCGCGGTCTGGCTAAAACTTTCGACGAGATAGAAGCCGACATGGTCGCGCCGGCTGGCGCGGCGGTTGAAATGCATCGATTTGAGAACCGGCGCGTCCGCGAGATGGATGTTGCCCTCCTCGGCCAGTTCGCGCGCCAGCGCCTCGGCCATCGTCTCGCCAACCTCGACGCCACCGCCGGGAAGCTGCCAGCCGGGCACATAGGTGTGGCGGATGAGGAAGACGGAATTGGACGCGGCATCGTGGATCAGACCGCGCACGCCCAGCGTCATCGGCCGCCGCAGCACGAAATAGAGATGGAACAGCCGGGCCCTCAAGCCCGCCCAGCCGGTCTGGCGGAACGCGGCTTCGTCATCGGTCGACATCAAGAGCGAAACCGTGGGTGGAAAGGCGCGTGCGCGTCGCCTATGAAAGAGGAATGTTCAGGCTCGCGCATATTTCCGATGTCCATCTGGGGCCGCTTCCCGATGTATCCTATCGCGATCTCGCGTCCAAGCGCGTGCTCGGTTATGTGAACTGGCAGCGCAACCGACGCCGGCACATGCACGATGCCGTCATCGACGCCATCACCGCCGACATCAAGGCGCAGAACCCGGACCATCTCGCCGTCACCGGCGACCTCGTCAACCTGGCGCTCGACGGCGAGATCGAGATGGCAAAACACTGGCTCGAGACGCTGGGGTCGCCGCATGACGTTTCGGTCGTGCCGGGAAACCATGATGCCTATGTGCCGGGCGCCTTCGACAAGGTCTGCCGGTCGTGGGCGGCGTGGATGAGCGGCGACGGCGTCAACACCCCGGTCGACCGCAACGCCTTCCCCTATCTGCGCGTGCGCGGCGATGTCGCGCTGATCGGGGTCTCGACGGCGCGCGCCACGGCGCCCTTCATGGCCAATGGCTTCTTCATGGAAGGGCAGGCGGAAAGGCTAGGCAAGATCCTCGAGAGCACGGCCAGGCAAGGGCTGTTCCGGACGATCATGATCCATCATCCGCCGGTGCGCGGCGCGGTCTCCCAGCACAAGCGGCTGTTCGGCATCGCCCGCTTCCACAAGATCATCCGCCGCCATGGAGCCGAACTCGTGCTGCATGGCCATTCGCATCTGCCATCGCTGTTCCAGATCGGGCAGCGCGGTGCGAAGGTTCCGGTGGTCGGTGTCGCGGCCGCCGGCCAGGCGCCGGGCGGCAATCACCCGGCAGCGCAGTACAATCTCATCGACATCGACGGCGAAAAGGGAAACTGGCGCATCCGCCTGACGCGGCGCGGCCTGACCGGGCCGTCCATACCGCCTACCGATCTGCAGAGCCTGGAACTCGGTGTGGAGGCCGGCGCGGCTACGGCCGCCAGTTGACAAGCATGGCCGCGATGCGGTCCCAGAGCAGCGCGGCCGATACGGCGAGGCCGACCAGTGCGCCGGCGGCGACCAGGCCAAGGCCGGACAGGAAGGCCGACCAGCCTTTGCCCGGCGTCGAGGCTCGCAGGGGCGGTTCGGCTTCCGCGACCTCGGCGCGCTTCATGCCGGCGACCGCAGGCTCGACACCGCCTTCCATCATCCTGCGGCGCTCGACGATGCGCTCCGCGACATAACGCGTCACGGAATCGGCGACCGGCTTCATCTCGGTCGATTCGGCAAGCACGACGCGGCCAATGCGGGTGTCCTTGAGGAAGCGGTAGGTGCGGCGGTCGCGTCCCATCGCGACATGGCTGACGGCGTCGATCCACAGGCGCGGTTGCAGGCCCGAGGAGACGACAAAGTCGAAATTGTCCATGTCGGCCGGAACATCGGCGAAGACGGGCGCGAGCTCCGCGGCCAGGAGGTCGAGGCGCATGCGGTGCGCCTCGCGCATGTCGACGACGACATCGTCGCGGTCGGCGAAGGCATTCTTCACGTCGCGGATGGCATCGGACAGTTTGCTTGACGGATCGATCTTCTCGCCTGCGTCCTTCATCGGCGTCTGCCTCGCGGGGTTGGTTAACACGCAGTTAACACAGCCGCCGGCAAAATGCACTGGCGAGATCAGGTGGCAAGGCGCCTGGGCGGTACCGCGCTGGAAGTATCAACCGGTCGCGGCGAGTTTCGCGGGCATGGGCCTGGGGCGGCGGTTCATGTTGCGCTGGATGATCGTGGCGACCAGGTCGGGCGCCTCCTCGATCAGCATATGGCCAGCCCCCAGCACATGGTGCACATGAAATCGCGCGGGCAGATCATCCGTATGGGTAAAGGACAGCATCGGATCATCGCTTCCCCATACCACCATCACCGGCATGGTCAGCGTGTCCAGTCGGTCGCGGGGGATGACGCCCTGCCGGTCGCCGCTGGTCATGGCGGCTGCGATGTCGACGAGTTTCTCCACCTGGCCTGGTCGCGCGCGCATGTCCCGAAGGGCCTCCACCGTGTGATCGAAGGGCCGCGTCAGCGGTCCCGACATCGCGACGAGGCACGAGCGGATGTCGGAGGCATCCCTTGCGGCGGCAAAGCGGCGCAACAGCGGACCGTTGATCTCGGGGCCGAAGCCGCCGGGCGCCAGGAGCGTCAGCGAGGCCACCTTCTCGGGCTCCGTCAAGGCCATCAGCGTCGCCACCGCGCCACCCATCGAGTGGCCCACAAGATGAACGCGTTTCACCGCCCGAGCGGTGAGATCGGCCAGAACGGCCCTTGCCGCAACCTTGGCCGGGCCGGCATCGGGGAAATCGAGCGACAGCCCGTGCCCGGGCAAATCATAGGCGAGTGTGCGCAACGCGGGCGACAGCGACGCGATCACATCATCCCAGATATCATGGCAGCCGCCAAAGCCATGCAGCAGGGCGATGGTCTTCGAACCAGCACCGTGGTCGGCGGCATGAAGCGATGAAGTCATGAAACGGGAGGCTTGTTGCGGGGGCTGTGGGAAATCGCGGGACCAGACACCAAATGCGGCTGGATTGCGCCTCGTCCAGCACGATGGCCAGTAAAATTTTCGCGACGACTCCTGGTTGTCGACTATGCGATTTGCGCGTTCGCCCAGGAAAACCGGCAAAATCACCTCTATCGGGCTTCGCCACGTGCTTGCGGCGACCGGCAATTCGGTTGGTCCAACAGTTCTGCCCGTTGGACGTCAGCTCGCGTTGCCGAGGCCCGCGGCGCGCAGGGCGCCGACCAGCCGCTCGGTCAGATCGGGCGGGTACTTCCGGTCGATGAAGGTCGCGCGCGGGTTGGCGGCGAATTTTGGAAATTGGGCGGTCAGCTCATCGAGCAGCTTGCGCGCCATATTGTCCTGACCAGCGATCTTGGCGCCAATCAGCCGGGCGGCAAGATAGTGCGACTTCGTTGCGGTTGTTCTCAGAGAGGAGCTGGCGATGGCGGCCTTGTTCGTGTCGCCAAGCATGAGTTCGCCGGCGAAAAGTCCGAAATCCCACCATGTCGGATGACTGCTGGAGACGTCCACCGCCCGGGCCAGGATCGGCGTCCCCTCGGCATACCGGCCGGCGAAAATCAGCGCGTAGCCGTAGGCGGCAGCCATGGTTATATCGTAGCGGTTAAGGTCGTGGGCCTTGCGCATCCAGCGCAGTGCTTCGTCGGCATTGCCAAGTCGCGAATAGATGTAGCCATAGGCGCGATGCGCGTTAGGGCTGGTTGGCCCCATCTGCACGGCGCGGTGGGCGAATGTCAGCGCCTTCTCGATCGTCGCATCCGGCGGATAGGCGTAGTGGTCGTTCACGGCCTCGAGCTGCAATGAAGCGAGCTCGGAATAGACCAGCGACGATTTGGCGCTGTTTTCGGCGAGGTTTTCGAGGCAGCGATAGGCGGCCTCGTGGGTCTTGGCGTTCTGGTCGAGATAGTATTTGCCATTGAGCAACAGGCACTGCGTCAGGCCTGTTTGTATGCCGCTCTGTTCGAGATAGGTGTAGATCGTGCCGGAATCGGGAAGAGCGGACGTCAAGATGCCGCCTATACTGTCCTCGACGGCGGCCGGTGCGCTGTCGGCGGCGGTCAGGTTGCGCGACAACAGCACCCGTCCGGTCGCCAAGCTCTGCAGTTCGACCATGATGTCGCCCGTGTCCGGGCCAGGCAGAACATCGAAGATGAAGCTCGTGGCATTGGTGGCCGGATCGGTTTTGCCGACCGTGTCGCGACCGATGAAGTCGATCGTATCGAAGCCGCTCAGGCCGGCGCGCAGCGATGCGGCGACACGGCTGGCATCCGTGCCACTGGCCTTGACGGCGATGTAGACGAGCGGCAAGGCCTCGCTGGCGGGGGACGGCGAGACGCCGGTCAGGCCGGCGGTCTCGAGCGTCGCCGCAAGGTCGCCGCCTGTCAGCAGCCCACCGCTGCCCTGACGCAGGATCAAAACGCCGAGCATGGCGATGACGAGGGCGATCGCCATCCAGAAGAATCTGAGGTGACGCGCCACCGACGGCACCGGCGCGACCACCGGTGCCAGAAGCGCGGCGGGTGCCTCGACATTCGCGGCGACGTCGGGTTGCGACGATGGTGCCGCCGCTGCTCCCGTCTGGCTGGCGAGCTTGGCCGTTTCCGGCAAGCGGATCGCATTGAGCTCGTAGGCCGGGACATAGCCGCCGCGCGGAATGGCGATGCGGACAGGCTCGGCGATGCCTTCATTGGCGAAATATTGCTGCAGCAGATCACGCAGCCGACCGGCCTGAACCCGCACCACGGCGTCGGTCGACGGATCGAAATCGCCGTCCTTGCCGAAGACGTCCATGGCGATGGAAAAGCCCTTGAGCCTGTCGGCTTCGCCAGCCTGCTCGCGTTCGACAAGATAACGGATCAACTTGCGCGCTCGTTCGGATCTCCCGAACGTTTCGCTGGCAAGCAGTCGCTCCAATGTTTCGCGCACTGCGGGGGCGGCAGGCGTGGCATGCTGCAAGTGTCGATCCTCTCGAACTCGGCACAGGTTAAGGCACGGATCATATAATGCCCGCACCGCCACACAAGTATACACCCATTATGCGATCGCGTACCTCACCGGATATTTTCCCGGTGGTTAATGGCGTGGCCAATCTCGGCACGGTCATCACTGCAAACATCATCGGCCAATCGGGCCAAGGCCTTGCACGGGCTTGAAAAAATGGCGGCGCGAGAGGGCTCCTCCAAGTCCCTCGCGCCGCCGGCCGATGCTACCGCGCCTTGCGACCGACGATCCGATTGGCGGCTGACGTCACCGCTTCCAGCGAGGCGGCGACGATGTTGGTGTTGATGCCGGCGCCGAACAGCTTGCCGCCGGGATATTCCATCTCGACATAGGAGATGGCCGACGCGTTCGAGCCGCGCTGCATCGAATGCTCGGAATAATCGAGCACCGACATCTCGACGCCGACATGGCGCGACAGCGCATCGACGAAGCCGTCGATCGGGCCGGTCCCGCTGCCCGAAATCGTCACTTCCTTGCCATTGTCTAGAATGATCGCCTCGACCACCCGCCGGCCCTTGATCTCGGTATCCGGATAGGTGTGATGGTCGAGGAATTTCAGGCGCGCGCCGGGCTGGTCGATATAAGTTTCGAGGAAACGCTCGTAAATGCGCCGGGCCGGCACTTCCTTGCCTTCGGCATCGGTGATCGCCTGGATCGCCTGGCTGAACTCGATCTGCAGATTGCGCGGCAGATTGAGGCCATAATCGGCCTGCAGCACATAGGCGATGCCGCCCTTGCCCGACTGCGAGTTGATGCGGATGATGGCCTCGTAGCTGCGGCCGACATCGGCTGGATCGATCGGCAGATAGGGCACTTCCCACAGGCTTGTGTTGGCCTTTTTCAGCGCCTTCATGCCCTTGTTGATGGCATCCTGGTGCGAGCCGGAAAAGGCCGTGTAGACGAGTTCGCCGACATAGGGGTGGCGCTCGGGGATCTTCAGCTGGTTCGAATATTCGTAGACGTCCTTCATCCGGTTGATATCGGAACAGTCGATGCCCGGATCGACGCCTTGCGTGTACATGTTGAGCGCCAAGGTGACGATGTCGACATTGCCGGTGCGCTCGCCATTGCCGAACAGCGTGCCTTCGACGCGGTCAGCGCCCGCCATCAGGCCGAGTTCGGTGGTGGCGATGCCGGTGCCGCGGTCATTGTGCGGATGCAGCGAGATGATCAGGTTCTCTCTGGCGTCGAGGTTGCGGCACATCCATTCGATGCGGTCTGCATAGATGTTGGGCGTCGACATCTCGACCGTCGAGGGCAGGTTGATGATCAGCTTGTTGTCAGGCGTCGGCCTGACGATGTCGGTGACGGCGTTGCAGATCTCCAACGCGACCTCGAGTTCCGTGCCGGTAAAACTCTCCGGCGAATATTCGAAACGGTAGCCGCCGCCCGCCTTGGCCGCCATGTCGGTGATCATCTTGGCGGCATCGGTGGCGATGCGCTTGATGCCGCCGACATCCTTCTCGAAGACGACGCGGCGCTGCAATTCGCTGGTCGAATTGTAGAAATGCACGATCGGGTTGGTGGCGCCCTTGAGCGCCTCGAAGGTGCGGCTGATCAGTTCGGGCCGGCACTGTACCAGCACCTGCAATGACACATCGGACGGCACATTGCCTTCCTCGATGCACCAGCGGGCGAAGTCGAAGTCGGTCTGCGAGGCCGACGGGAAGCCGATCTCGATTTCCTTGAAGCCCATGTCGAGCAGCAGCGCGAACATGCGCGCCTTGCGCTCGTGGCCCATCGGATCGATCAGCGCCTGGTTGCCGTCGCGCAGGTCGACCGAGCACCAGATCGGCGCCTTGTCGATCACCTTCGAGGGCCAGGTCCGGTCGGTGAGGCCGACGGTGGGATAGGGTTGATATTTACGGGCGGCGTCCGGCATGCCGCCGGCCTGCTTGCCCATCGGGGCTTCGCTTGCGCGGATGTCTTCTCGTGCGTTCATCGTCGTGTCTCCCGGCGGCTGGCGGGTCCACCTTTCAGGCGGATGGGGTGCCAAGCGGCGCCTTTACCAGAATTTCGTTCGCTTGATGTGATTTGCCAAGGAGCATGCGCTTGCGCGGCGGTTCGACCGCCGGGCGCTCCTTCAGCGAACCCGGCGATCGCCGATAAGGCCGAGAAGAAGCAGGGTCGAGGCAAGCGCGCGCACGGTCTCGCCGGCAAAGCCGGTCTGACGGGAAGCGGGGGTGGCGCGGGTGTTCATGCCGGTTCTCTTACAGGAGCGGCTTGTGAGAGGCAAGCGCACCCGGCCCTTGTCGAGTATAATCCCTAATGCGGGCGCTCTTCCCCGCGCCCCACAAATGCGCCAGACTTGAACGCCGGCGGGGGGCTGCGGTGCGCCGCCGCCGGGAGGGGGTGTCCATGAATTTCGTGTTCTTCTCGCCGCATTTTCCCGCCAACGGCGCTGATTTCTGCGACCGGCTGAAGAAAGCCGGCGCGACCGTGCTCGGCATTGGCGACGCGCCCTATGATGCGCTGGACGGCAAGCTGAAGGCAGCGCTTTCGGAATACTACCGCGTCGCCGACATGGAGGCCTATGCGCCTGTGTTCCGGGCGATGGGCCATTTCATCCACAAATGGGGCCGCATCGACCGCTTCGAATCGCTCAACGAGCATTGGCTGGAGCTGGAAGCCAACATTCGCACCGATTTCAACATCTACGGCACCAAGCTCGATTTCGTGAAGAATTTGAAGCGCAAGAGCCGCATGCGCGCCTTCTTCCGCAAGAGCGGCGTCGAGACCATCGCGCAGCGCAAATGCTCCGACCGCACTGGGGCCATGACCTTCATCCGCCGCGTCGGCTATCCCGTGGTGGTTAAACCGGATTCGGGCTCAGGCGCTTCGAATACGTTCAAGATCTCCAATGCCAAGGAGCTCGACCAGTTCTTCCGGGACAAGCCGGAGGACGTGACCTTCGTCATGGAGCAGTTCATCGAGGGGCTGGTGGTCACCTATGACGGGCTGGTCAACCGTGACGGCGAGGTGGTGCTGGCGGCCAGCCACCGCTACGACCAGAGCATCATGGAGGTGGTCAACAAGGACCGCCACATGAGTTACACCTGCTTTCCCCGGGTCAGGCCGGCAATCGAGGAGGCCGGCCGCAAAATCCTGAACGCGTTCGACGTGCGCGAGCGCTTCTTCCATATCGAACTGTTCGAGACCAGGGACGATCGCGTCATCGCGCTGGAGGTCAACATGCGCCCGCCGGGCGCCTGGATGACCGACGCGATCAACTACACGTTCGACATCGACGTCTACGCGGCCTGGGCGGACATGGTGGTCAAGGACGCAGCCGGCGGCCCCTATGAAGGCAAGTATTTCACCGCCTATGCCAGTCGCAAGCGCCACCTCGACTATTTGCACAGCCATGCGGACGTGTTAGCGGCGCACCGCGACAAGATCGTCCACCATCAGGCCATCGAGAAGGTTTTCAGCCGCGCCATGGGTGACTACGCCTACCAGATGCGCTCGAAGGATCAGGCTGATCTGCGCGAGGCGGTTGCCTATATCCACGCGGAAAAGGCTTGAGCATGGACATTTCCTATCACAAGGCTTTCGCCCGCACTCTTGGCCGCGACATGGAGTACAAGCGCTACGGCCATGCCGGCCGGCCTGTCGTGGTGTTCCCGACATCGCAGGGGCGGTTCTACCAGTTCGAGGATTCCGGCGGGGTGGGCGCGCTCGCCGAATTCATCGACACCGGCCGCATCCAGCTGTTCACCGTCGACGGCATCGATTCGGAATCCTTCTTCGCCAAGCATGTCGACACCGCGCACCGGATCGCCCGCCACGAGGCCTATTTCCGCTATGTCCGCGAGGAGGCGCTACCGGAATTTCTGGAAACCGCGGCGCAAGCCAATGGCGGACGGCGGCTGAAGCCCTTGTTCTCGGGTTGTTCGATGGGTGGCTACCATTCCTCGAACTTCGTCTTCCGTTTTCCCGAACTGGCCAGCGGCGTCATCTCGCTGTCGGGTGTCTATTCGGCCCGCGATTTCTTCGGCAAGGCGCTCGACGGCGACATCTTCTACAACTCGCCGCTCGACTATCTGCCCGGGATCGTCGATCCGAAATTGCTGGCTCGGCTGAAGGCGCTGAGGCTGATCTTCTGCTGCGGGCAAGGCGCCTGGGAAGAGCGCATGCTGGTCGAGACGCGCCAGCTGGAACGGATCCTGCGCGACAAGTCCATTCCCGCCTGGGTCGACTATTGGGGCGGCGATGTCAGCCATGACTGGCCGTGGTGGCATAAGCAGCTGGTCTATTTCTTCGGCCGCTGGCTGGATGATGATCTGATGCATAGGCTGGATTGACGACCACACCAGAGCCCATTCGTCGCTTGCCTTGTCGTCATCAGCTGACATCAGCCGCACCTACCCTTCCTGGCAGGCCGGCAGCGGCGCGGTCTCGTGTTCGGGCGCGGATCCTCGACGCAGGCCGAGGAAGACGACAAGGGCGGTGACGATGGTGATTGCCGCCAGTACGACCAGCAGTCTGTCGAACGCCGTTTCGTAGGCCTGGACCAGAACCACGGTATTGGCCGTCGGCAGATGCCGTGCCGTTTCACCGACATTGCCGGTCACCAGCAGTTGTGCCGCGGCAGCCGCGTCGCTGGAAGACGCAACGCCTTGGGCGGCGAGCTGCGTGGCGGTGAAGCCCGACAGAACAGCCATGACAATCGCCAGCGCAACGCCCTCGCAAGCGACGCGCGTGGTGTTGAAGATGCCGACCGCCATGCCGGCGCGCTCCGTCGGCACGACGCTGACGGCCAGCCCATCCATCAATCCCCAGGGCAAGGCGATGCCGACGCCGATCAGGAGCAGCGGCGCGACCAGTGCGACGCCAATCGAGGGCGTCAGGCTCAGCCAGACCAAGCCGGCCGCGGCGACGAGCAGGCCGAGGCCGCAAATGGTGGCCGGAGCGATCCAGCGCGCCAATTGCCCGGCGAGCAAGGGCAGGACCAGCAACGGCCCGGAGAGGCAGATCATCAATTGGCCGGCCCTGATCTCGCTCATCCCCTCGATGCCGATGAAGCGGATCGGCAAGAGCACCAGCAGCACGACGAAGCCATAGGCGGGCGCCGCCGCCAGGAACTGGACGCCGACGAAGCGTGGAAAGCGAAACAGGGTGAGATCGAGCATCGGCCGGCGCGCGCGCCGCTCGACGATGACGAACAGCACAAAGCAAAGGACGGCGACGCCGAGAAGCGTTACCACGAGAGGATCGGCCCAACCGCTCTGCGGCGCCTGCAACACGCCGTAGGTCAGCGAGGCCAGCGCGATCGTGAAGGTGCCGGCGCCCGCCCAGTCGAGGCCGGTTGCATCCGGGTCACGCGATTCCCCGATGGTGCGCAGGCCGAGGATCGCCGAGGCAACCGCGAGTGCCACGACCAGAACAAAGATCGACCGCCAGCCGAATGTGGCGATGAGCAGGCCGGAAGCGATCGGGCCGAAGGCCAGGCCGATGCCGAAACTGGTGCCGAGGAAGGAGAAGGCGCGCAGCCGCAAAGATCCCTCGAATTCCTGGGCAAGTGCGGAGGCGCCACCGGCGAAGGCCAAGGCACTGCCCAGCCCTTGCGCGGCCCTGAACGTGTCGAACCAGGCGATGTCGGGCGCCAGCATCGCGCCGAGCGAAGCGAGAATGTAGAGGGCGAGACCGACGAGGAAGATCCTCTTGCGGCCATGATTGTCGGCCAGCGCTCCGGCCGCCATCAGGCTGGCGGCGAAGGTCAGCATGAAGGCGTTGGTCACCCAGTTGAGCGCGATCGGGCTGCCGCCGAGATCGGCGGCGATGCGGGAAAGCGCGACGGCCGGGCCGGTGAAGGTCAGGGGCATCGTCATGGCGGCTAGGCATACCGACAAGAGCACGAGCCATCTCCCGGCCCTGCCGGCTGTGATGTTCAAGGTCATGGATTTTCCTATCTGAGCAGTCTGTGCCGGCGTGCCGCGCAATCGCGACGCCGGGTCATGGCAACCAAGATAGGTCGGTGGCCGCTCCGGAAAAATGGTATTAAATATCCTGATATAACGGACTGAAACGCTTGAATGGAGACGTTTGATGGATCGCCTCAGCGGCCTTCTGGCCTTCGCCCGCACCGCCGAATTCGGCAGCTTCGTCGCCGCCGGCCGGGCGCTCGGCATCTCCGCTTCCGCGGTCGGCAAAAGTGTCGCGCGGCTCGAACAGGAGCTCGGCGTCCGGCTGCTGCAGCGCTCCACGCGGCGGATCGGCCTGACGGAAGAGGGCAAGCTGTTCAACGAGCGCGTGCGGCGTATCCTCGACGACATCGACGATGCCGAGGCGATGCTGTCGCGAACCCGCGAGACGCCGCGCGGGCGGCTGCGCGTCTCGACCCCGATCGTCACCTATCATCTCTTGCTGCCGGTCCTGTCGGAGTTCATGGCGCGCTATCCCGAGATCGAGCTCGACATCGATTTCAACGACCGCATCGTCGACGTCATCGAGGAGGGCATCGACGTCGCCATCCGCAGCGGCGAGCTGCCCGATTCACGATTGGTGTCGAAACCCATTGCGCCCTTTCGCATGCTTTTGTGCGCGGCGCCTTCCTACCTCGAGCGCCATGGCATGCCCGGCGTGCCGGCGGACCTCATCGGGCATTTCGGCATAAACTTCCGCTATCTCAACAGCGGCCGCTTGCTGGACTGGCCGTTTGTCACCGGGAGCGCTCAGCCGGAGATTCGCTCGATGTTGACCTGCAACAACATGGAAGCCCTGAAAGGCGCCACGATCGCCGGTCTCGGCATCGCCTGCATGCCCGATTTCCTCGTGCGCGAGGCACTGCGCGAGGACAGGCTGCGCACCGTGCTGGACGACCATGTCGACGGCCGTGGCCAGTTCCGGATGCTGTGGCCCTCCAATCGCCATCTGTCGCCAAAGGTGCGCGTCTTCGTCGATTTCCTTCCCGAGCGCCTGGCAGTGGCGCGGTAACATTGCCCGGTGCCGGGCTTTCACCCCCTGATGCTCCTGGCCACCAGCCGCGCGATGCTTGGGCCGACCAGCAGCACGATCAGGAAACGTGCCGACTGCAGCGCCATGACGAAGGAGATGTCGACGTTCTGCGCCGCGGCGGCGATGATGGCGACGCTGTCCATGCCGCCGGGGCTGGTCGCCAGATAGGCGGTCAGCGGGTCGACGCCGGCGAGATGGCTGATGAGGAAGGCAAGGCCGCCGCAAAAGGCGATCAGCGCGACGATCGAAGCGATGATCTGCGGCAGGGCGCGTGCCGCATGGCGCAGGATCGGCCTGGTGAAATTGAGGCCAATCGACCAGCCGACCATCGCGTAACTGACCGCCAGCAGCCATTGCGGCAATTGCATCGGCACGCCGAGGCCGAGATGGATGACGGTGCCGAAGATGAAGCTGCCGAGGAAGAAGGGCGAGGGCAGCCGGCAAAGTCTGCCGGCCAGGCCGCCAACGATCGCCATGCCGATCATGGCGGCGAAGGCTTGCGGGTCGATCTCGGGGAACCAGACGATGGGCGGGATCTGGATGCCCGAGGTGTCGACCCACATCTTGGCGACCAGGGCCGCCGTCATCGACACGAAGATGACGCGCAGATACTGCATGAAGGCGACAAGGCGCTGGTCGGCGCCGAAGGCGCCGGCCATCAGCACCATGGCGGTGGCCGCTCCCGGCGAAGAGCCCCACACGGCTGTGGTGCCGGGCAGGATGCGCCAGCGGCTGATCAGCCAGCCAAGCAGACTGGAAGCCGCGACGGTGGCGATCACCACGCCGAGGAATAGGGGCCATTCCTTGTAGAAGACCGGAAAGATATCGGCCGAGATCGACGCCGCGACGAGGCAGCCGACAACGGCCTGGGCGGAGCCGAAGAGAAGGCGCGGCACCCGCACCGTGGCACCGTTGGTGCCGGCGACGATGGCCGCCAGCATCGGTCCGATCAGCAGCGCCGCCGGCAAGGCGGCGAATTCCAGCGCGCCGGCAAACAGCGCGGAGATGACCAGCAGGATCAGCCATTGCCAGGGCTTGCCCAGCTGCGTCATGCGCTCGACAGCTGGCTGGTTGGGAGGTGGCTGCTCGGCCTCTGAATCCATGCTCTGGTCTTAGACCGGGAGGCGAAAAATGCGAACCCCGGCGTAACGGAAAAGCAGGTTCCGGCGCCTCAGCCGGTTTTGGCCTCGGCCAACCCAAAGCCGCCGACGGGATGTGTTTCCACCTGAAATTCGAAGCCGCCGATGAAGGGCCGCGCCTTGGCGATGGCCGCCTGGACTTCCGGAAGCTGCAGCGAGGCCTTGTGGCTTGCCTGATCGGTCCACACTTCGGTCACCCAGATCGCATCGGCGTCGGCCGGGTCGGTGGCGATGATATAGCTCAGGCAGCCCGGCAGGGCCCCGGTGCTCTCGCGCAGTACAGTCATGACAGCGTCGCGCTGCCCGCGCGCCGCCCGCATCTTGCCGATCAGTCCGTACATGTCCTCGTTTCCCCCAGGGTTGGCGCGAAAGGAGTGTGTCCAGTATGCCGGTCGCTGGTCAAGGCATCAACTGGCCGCCATTGACCTCGATGACCTGCCCGGTGATGTAGCCGCTCAACAGGTCCGATGAGAGGAACAGGTAGGCGCCGACGCAATCCTGTGCGGTGCCGGCGCGGCCCTGCGGGATGGTGGCGACCATGCCCTTCATCTGCTCGTCGGTCGAATAGCGCTCGTGGAAGGGGGTGAGGATGGTGCCAGGCGCGACGGCGTTGACGCGGATGCCGAAGCCGATCAGCTCCTTGGCCATGCCACGCGTGACGTTGGAGACGAAGGCCTTGGCCGAGCCGTAGAGGCCGGCGCCGCCGCCAGCGCCATTGCGCGCGGCGATCGAGGAGGTGTTGACGATGAAGCCGCCCTGTTTCTTCAGCCATGGCATCGCTTTGCGCGACGCGGTCAGCACCGAGCGTGCGTTGAGGTCCATCACCGCGTCGTAGTGCGCCTCGGTCTGCTCGGCATAGGGGATGCGGCCGAGCATGCCGCCGGCATTGTTGACCAGCCCGTCCAGGTGGCCGAAATGCTGAGCGCTATCCTCCACCACCTGCTCGACATCGGCGGGGACGGAAAAATCGCCATGGACGAGGAAGACCTCGCCGCCGCCTTCGCGAATGGTCAGGCCGAGTTTCTCGGCGGCGTCGCGGCTGGAATTGTAGTGCAGCGCCACCTTGCATTTCTGCTCGGCATAGGCGAGCGCGAGGGCCGCTCCGATGCCGGTCGAGGCGCCGGTGACCAGCACCGCCTTGCCGGCGAGATCGGGGATGACAAGACCGTGGGGTGTCTGCACTGCTGTTCCTCCGGGGATTTCCGACATTCCTTGGCGGGTCTTGCCACCCTTGCATTCAAGTCAGCGCCGCTCAAGGCCTGAGATAGACATAGCCCTGGCTCTGCAGCTCGGCGAGCTTGACGACGCCGCCCTGATCGGCGGCATGGAAGCCGTCGAGCAGATCGGCGAGCGTAATATCCATGCCGTGCATGGTGTTGCCGCAAGCATGCGGGTCGAGCCCTTGCTGGACAAGACCGGTAAAGCGCCCCGAAATCGCCGCCGATATGCCCTTCGACTTGAAGGCGGCCAAGGCCGGGCCGTGGACGACCAGCGCGATCTCGACGTTGCCGCCGGTGCCCTCATAGTGGTTCTTGATGTTGCCGAGCACGAAATTGACCTTGTCGAGGTCGCTGAGGTGATAGGCGACCTTCAGCCTGGCAGGCTCCGCGGCCGCGGCCTGCACCGCCCGAAAGCCGAGAAGCGTCCCGGCTCCGGCGAGAACGGCTTGGAACATGTCACGTCGGCGCATGGCCATCCCTTCCTGGCTTGCCGGCGCAGCGCGATTTGCGTGGCCGCGACCGCAATACTAGCATAAATTGACCTTACGTCCTGTCGAGGCGGAGGAGGGGGTCACATGGCGTTCAGGGAATGGAAGACGTTCGCCAGCGCCGGACTTGGTGCCGCACTGCTGGGCGCGCTTGCCGGTTCGGCGTTTGCGGATGACACGCTCAAGCTCACCGAACTCAGCCCCAACGGGGCGGACGCCTGTTTCGGCCGGATCTATGACGCGGCGCACCTCAAGGCGCATCCGAAGCAGAAGGTGGCGCGGATCTTTTTCTACTACGGCCATGACCCGGTCAGCCGTCCGAATGAGGAACCGAGTGCGAATTCCGATACGTCCTACAATGGCTTCCTCACCACCACGGTGCGCGGCGCCAAGGCGCCGGAATGGGCCGGCGGCTGGTGCAATCACGAGTCCGAGGACGGCACGTCGGGTCCGATCCGCTGCGGCATGGATTGCGACCGTACGCTGGCGTCGCTGAAGGTTGACGACAAGGGCAGGCTGATCCTGTCCGACCTGTCATCGGATATCTACCTCGATCCGGATTCCGAGGAGCAACTCGGCAAGGCGGAATATGTCAGGCAAGCGCTCGGTTCGGAGGACGACAATTTCCGCCTCGACCCGATGCCCGCCTCGACGTGCAAGGCCGAGTTCGCACGCATCGATCCGATCGATCCGGCGGTCGGGCCGCCACTGCGCGAGCGGTTCAAGCCTGACCAGGCCTTCTGCTACGGCCGCGACTACGATGCCGCGCATATGAGTTCGCATCCCGATCAACTGACGCAGTCGATCCGGGTGTTCCGCGGGCCCGTGGAACTGGCTTCTTTCGCTTCGGGAGGCGACGTCACGAACTGGCCCGACGGCGCCGACATCGCCGTCTTGGTGACGACGCGGCAGAAGGGGGCCAAGGTCACGCAGACTTATTCCTGCCAGGGCGAAGCCGACCAGTGGCGTTGCGCCGCGAGTTCGAAGATGAGCAATTTTTCCTGCGACATCACGCAGAAGGAGATCTTCCTCAAGCGCGGCGCCAACGGCACCATTATGCTGGCCAATCCCAACAGCAGCATTGCAGTCGTCGATCTCTGTTCGAAAGCCGCCGACGGCAAGACGAAGTCGGACGACAAGGTCTATCGGCTGGAGGCAATGCCGCAGGCGGCGTGTGCGCCGTAAGCACTTAGCTTCGTCATCCTATGGCGGAGCAAGGAGCGAAGCGACGCGGCGCAGATCATAGGATCCATTCCGTGACTTGGAGGCGCCGCTGCGGTGCGGAATTCTGCTCCGTTGCGCCCTTGGTTCCAAGTCGCGGAATGGATCCTCGGGTCTCCGCGACGGAGCTTCGCTCCTGCTCCGCCCGTGGATGACGAAGCCGAGAGGCTTCGGATAATTTTTCAAGGTCGTGACGGGAAACCGCCTCAGGCGAATGGCACCGCCGTCGTGCCCTTGGGCAGCTTGGCCTCGTCGTCGGGTTCGACATGGATGGTCACCCGCACCGAGGGGAGTTCGGCCTTAAGCGCGTCCTCGATGCGGTCGCAGATGACGTGACTGGCGCCGACCGACATGTCGGCGTCGACGACCAGATGGAATTCGATGAAGGTGGCGCGGCCGGCGATGCGGGTCTTGAGGTCGTGCACCTCCATGGCGCCCTTGCAATTGGCCGAGATGATGTCTCGGATGCGCATGTGTTCGGCCGTGTCGACGGCCCGGTCCATCAGGCCGTTCATCGACGAGCCGATGACATGCCAGCCCTGCCACAGGATGTTGAGCGCGACGATGACGGCCAATGCCGGGTCGAGGATCTGCCAGCCGGTCAGGATTGCTCCGACCAGGCCGCCGAAGACGCCGATCGAGGTCACCACATCGGTCATGATGTGATTGCCGTCGGCGACCAGCGCCGGTGACTTTTCGGCCCGCCCCGCGCGGATCAGCGTCCAGGCCCAGAAGGCATTGATGACGGTGGCGACGCCGTTGACGGCAAGGCCTTTCCAAGGCTGTTCGAGCGGAGCCGGGGCCTGCCAGGAGCGCCAGACTTCGTTGAGGATCAAAAGCGCGGCGAGCACGATCAGCACGCCTTCGAGCACGGCCGAGAAATACTCGGCCTTGTGGTGGCCGAAGGGGTGATCCTGGTCGGCCGGCTTGTAGCTGACCTGGATCGCCCAGAAGGCGGCGACCGAGGCGATGACGTTGACAATCGATTCCAGCGCGTCCGAATAGAGCGCCACGGATCCGGTTATGTACCAGGCGGCGGCTTTCAGCGCGAGCACGACAAAGGCGATTACGATCGACCAGAAGGCAAGGTTGGCGACCCTGCGCTTCGCGGCGGCTTTCGCCGCGACCGCCATCGTGTTCTCGACTTCGGCCATTGGCGTCAGGCTGCCTTTTCCTTGGCCTTGCGCGGCAAATGCGCGACGATGTTCTCGATGATGCGCATGCCGGCATTGTGGCCGAGCGTCATGATCGATTCCGGATGGAACTGCACCGCCGCGATCGGCTCCTTGCGGTGCTCGAAGGCCATGATGACGCCGTCCTCGGTCTCGGCGGTCACCATGAAATCATCCGGCAGGCGCACCGGATCAGCGAAGATCGAGTGGTAGCGGCCGACGGTGACTTCCTTGGGCAGGCCCGAGAAGATGATGCCGGGCTTCGAGACGCGGATGCGCGACGGCTTGCCATGCATGGGGATGTGCAACTGCCTGAGTTCGCCGCCATAGGCCTCGGCCAGCGCCTGCAGGCCAAGGCAGACGCCGAAGATCGGCAGGTCGCGTGCGCGGGCCTTCTTGATGGTCGCGGCGCAGTCGAAATCTTTTGGCGTACCGGGTCCGGGCGACAGCACGACGAGGTCGGGCTTCAGCCGGTCGAAGATTTCCTCCGGTACCGGCGAGCGCACGGTCGAGACATTGGCGCCGGTCTGGCGGAAGTAGTTGGCAAGCGTGTGGACGAAGGAGTCCTCGTGGTCGACGAGCAGGATGTTGACGCCATCGCCGACGCGCGCCGTGGTGCGCTCGGTGCTGGTCGAATTGCCTGTCTTGGCGTCGCGGATGGCGGAGAGCATGGCGGATGCCTTCAGTTCGGTTTCGGCTTCTTCTTCCTCGGGGATGCTGTCGAAGAGCAAGGTGGCGCCGGCACGCACCTCGGCGATGCCGTCCTTGATGCGGATGGTGCGCAGCGTCAGGCCGGTGTTCATGTCGCCGTTGAAGTTGACCATGCCGATGGCGCCGCCATACCAGGCGCGTGGGCTCTTCTCGTTCTGCTCGATGAAGCGCATGGCCCACAGTTTCGGCGCGCCGGTGACGGTGACTGCCCAGGCATGCGAGAGAAACGCGTCGAAGGCATCCATGCCTTCGCGCAGCCGGCCCTCGATGTGATCGACGGTGTGGATCAGGCGCGAATACATCTCGATCTGGCGCCGGCCGATGACGCGCACCGAACCTGGATCGCAGACCCGCGACTTGTCGTTGCGGTCGACGTCCGAGCACATTGTCAGCTCGGATTCGTCCTTCTTGGAGTTGAGCAGTTTGATGATCTGCTCGGAATCCGAAATGGCGTCCTCGCCGCGCTTGATGGTGCCGGAGATCGGGCAAGTCTCGACGCGGCGGCCGTTGACGCGCACGAACATCTCCGGGGAAGCACCGATCAGGTATTCGTTCTCGCCCAGATTGATGAAGAAGGAATAGGGCGAGGGGTTGATGGATTTCAGCTTGCGCGAAATCTCGGATGGCTGCGTTTCGCAGCGCTCATAGAACATCTGGCCGGGGACGACCTCGAACAGGTCGCCGCGCTTGAAGGAGTCCATCGCCCGGCGTACCAGATTGGCGTATTCGCCCGGCTCATGGTCGCCGCGCGGCGGGATGCGGTCGGCGGTCTTGAACGGTTCGGCGATCTGGTCGCGCGGCAGGCCCTCGGTCGAAAAATCCTCGCCGGCATAGTCGTAGCGATCGGTCCAGGCCTTGGCCGAATAATGGTCGACGACCAGGATTTCGTCAGGCAGGAACAGCACCAGGTCGCGCTGGCTTTCCTTGCGAACCAGCGTGTGGTCGACCGGGTCGAACTGGAAGGCAAGGTCGTAGCCGAAGGAGCCGTAGAGCCCGAGATTGGCATCTTCGGCCGTCTTGAACAGAGCGGTAATGGCGCGCAGCACGGTGAAGACCGAGGGAACGCGGCTGCGCTCCTCCTCGGTGAAGACACGGCCGGGCTTGGCGACGTCGAGGCGGATCAGCTTCTTCGAGGTCTCGGCGATGGTGACCTCGGAGAGAGCGCCGAGCGTCCTGCCGATGACCGGCAACAGCGCCTCGCCGCGGCCGTTCAGCGCCTCGATGCGCATGGCGCGGCCGCGCGCGGAGATGACCAGCGGCGGATCGATGATGGCGGTGTCCCAGCGCGTGTAGCGGCCGGGATATTCGTAGTTGGAGGAAAACACCGCGCCACGGCGCGAATTCAGCCCGTCGACATAGGCGTCGATCGCGCCTTCATAGGGCCGGTCGTGGCGCTCGCGCGTGATGGTGATGCCACCCTCGGTCACGAAACGCTCGGCGCCGTTGTCCAGAACCTTAATCGTCGTCATTGCCGTCTCCATCAGCTAGTTGGGCAACGGACCCGGGAATGGCTTGAAAAAACAAATGGCCGCCCGGACATTCCGTTGCGGCCACCTTCTATTTTCACGCGCACGCGTTCGAACAGGCCGCTGTCAGCAGGCCCACCACCAAATGGTCTTGGTCGAACGCATGTTCATGGCGATTCCCTTAGCGGCGATTGGGCGGCGGCGCAACTGGATTCGACGGAGGCTCAGTCCTCCAGCGTGCCCGACCTGGCGTCGCTGCTCTTGCCGTCGCCGACCAGTTTCAACAGGTCTTCGCCGGCGCGGATGATGCGGCGCGAGCGCCGCGTCAGGATGAAGCCGTCCTGCGGCGCGAACACTTCGGTGCGGCCGTCGGCTTCGCCTGGCGCATGGACGATGGTGGCGAGGCGCGCGCCCCTGGCGACGCGGTCGCCGGGCTTGACGTCGTAGAGGACAGCGCCGGCACGGGGAGCCGGCATCATGTCGATGTTCTCCAGCGGTGCCGCGACACCCTTGAAGGGACCGGGTGCGGGCAGGGCGGTGTCGGATATCACGCCGCGCGCCGCGAGCAGCCGGTAGAGGCCTGCCGCGTCGGCCGAGGCGAGCGCGCCATCGACATCGAGGATGCCACGATATTCGACGGTGGTGACGACGCGCCTGTCGAACTTCGCCACATCGGCCGATGCGTTCTGGTAGGGCATGATCGAGGCGCCCTCGAAAGTGCCGTCGGTGTCCTCGCTCCACAGCACGACCGCATCGACGCCCATAGCGGCGGCGCAATCGGCCATGGCTGGCCACAGGCTGGTGTGGACGTAGAGATAGGCAAGACCCTCGTCGTCGCAGTGCAGGTCGAGCACGATGTCGTGGCCGAGCGAAAGCTGCACTAGGCGTGACTTCAACCGCTGGTCGGCGCCGCCAAGGCTGATGTCGGGCAAGAGCTTGGCGTCGGGCGCCGCCAGCAGCGGGAAGCCGCGGTTGAAGTTGGTGCGCGTGCCCAGATGAAAGCGGCCCTGATGCTCGCCGAAATGATATTGCGCGCGGCCGATCGGGTTGGCCCAGGGCACGATGGTGATGTTGCCCCTGATGCGGCCTTCGGCCTCAGCCTTGTTCAGCGCCGGCATCAAGGCATCGATAGCGATGACACCAGGCAATTCGCCGGCATGGAGTGCCGCCTGCAGATAGGCCGAAGGGGCGGCCTTGTCGGCACCGGCGAAGCGGAACACCGGGAATTCGTAGGAAACGCCGTCGCTGTCGCCGGCGATGCGTTCGATCGATTTCTGCATGACTTCCTCCATAAAGAGCATGAAGACATGCTCACCTGAAGGTATCGATGTCGATTGGTCCAGCCTCTCGCGCTATGGGCGCAATACTAGTCTCTTGCTTGCCCCATGTCGTTCTCCCCAAACCGCCGCGCGCTTTTGGGCGCAAGCGGCTATTCGGCGGCAGGCTGGAGGGCGGCGACCGGCGCGCGCCGGTCCAGCGCCTGCGACAGCACCGCCACGCCGACCGCCAGCAAGGCGAGCACCGCGCCGACCAGCGGCAGATTGGCATAGGAAACGCCTGCCGACAGCGCCACGCCGCCGATCCAGGCACCGCCGGCATTGCCGACATTGAAGGCGCCCTGGTTGAGCGTGGCGGCAAGGTTCGGCCCTTCGGACGCGGCCTCGACGACACGGATCTGCAGCGGCGGCACGACGACGAAGATGAGCAGGCCCCACAGGAAGACGATGCCGATGGCAACGCTGGCGATGGCGCCGAACTGCATGAAGCCGACGAACAGCAGCGCCATCAACAGCAAGGTAGCAATCACCGTCGGCATCAGTTTCCAGTCGGCCAGTCGGCCGCCGATGATGTTGCCGATGGTCATGCCGGCGCCGAACAGCAAAAGCACCCAGGTGACAGCAGAGGTCGACAGGCCCGACACGTCGGTGAGGTAGGGTTTGATATAGGTGAAGACGGCGAACAGGCTGGCCGAGGTCAGCGCCGCGATCAGCATCGCCAGCCACACCTGCAGCTTGCCGAGCACGCGGACTTCGGCGCGCAGGCCGCCGCCACTCGGTTCCGTGACATCCGACGGTACCAGCCAGGCGATGGCCGCGACCGAGACCAGGCCGATGCCGACGACGGCCAGGAAAGTGGCGCGCCAGCCGAAGGCTTCGCCGAGCGCCGTGCCGGCCGGAACGCCGAGGATGTTGGCGAGCGTCAAACCGGCGAACATCAGCGCGATGGCGCTGGCGCGCTTGTTGCGCGGCACCAGGCTGGCGGCAACGACCGAGCCGATGCCGAAGAAGGCACCGTGGCCGAAAGCGGTGAAGACGCGCGCGGCCATCAGCAGCCAGTAATTGGGCGCGATGGCGCAGAAGAGATTGCCGACGACGAACAAAGCGGCCAGTCCGACCAGCACCGGCTTGCGCGGCAGATGCGCTGTGCCCATGGCGACGATCGGCGCGCCGAAGACGACGCCCAGCGCATAGCCGGTAACCAGCAGGCCAGCGGCGGGGATCGTCACGCCGAGATCGGCGGCGACCTCCGGCAGCAGGCCCATAATGACGAATTCGGTGGTGCCGATGCAGAAGGACGCAATGGCAAGCGCAAGGATCGGCAAAGGCATGGGGCGTCCAGACTGAATCGGTTCAATTTTAGACTGCGCGAGGATCCCCGCCGGGCGCAACAGACATTGCCGCAATGCAGCAATGCAGAAAGCGTGGAGCAGATTGAAAACGGGGCGCCGGCGCCCCGTTGGGGATCATCGATATGATGTCGAAGAAATTTGCACGGTCATGGCGCCTTCGGTAAGGCATAGGCGATGATGTAGTCGCCGCGATCGGGTGATTGGCGTGCGCCGCCGGCCGAGACGACGACGAACTGGCGGCCGCTTTCGGGCGAAGTGTAGGTCATCGGTGTTGCCTGCGCGCCGACCGGCAAGCGGCCCTTCCAGAGTTCCTCACCGGTGGCAATGTCGATGGCACGCAGATAATAATCCTGCGTGCCGGCATAGAAGACGAGGCCGCCCGCCGTCGTCACCGGTCCGCCGAGCGACGGCATGCCGATCGGGATCCGCAGTCCGGTTTTCATGCCGAGCGGGCCGGTGTCCTGCAGCGTGCCGGCCGGAACCTGCCAGACGAGTTTTCGGGTGTTGAGGTCGATGGCGCTGATCGTGCCGTAGGGCGGCTGGTGGCAGGGCACGCCGAGCGGCGACATGAAGCCGTTCTTGAGCGCGCCGTAAGGCGTGCCGAGCTGGGTGCCCAGACCGTCATGCGCCGCCGAGGGGCCGTAATTGTCGGCCTCGGCGCGCGGCAGCAGCACGACGAATTGGGGCATGCGGATGTCGTTGACGATCAGATAGCCATTGGCCTCGTCGATCGAAGCGCTGCCCCAGTTCATGCCGCCATAATAGCCGGGAAATTGCAGCGAGCGCGTCGGGCCCGGTGGCGTGAACTCGCCTTCGTAGCGCAGCTTCTTGAAGCCGATGCGGCAATAGAGCTGGTCGAACGGGGTGGCGCCCCACATGCTGGCCTCGGTGAAAGGCTGATCCCCGATCGAGGGCATGCCGACCGAATAGGGCTGGGTCGGCGACAGGAAATCCTCCTTGGCGCCGCCATCCTGCGGCACCGGCTTTTCCCGCACTTCGGCGATCGGCTTGCCGTCGCGGCGGTCGAGCATGAAGATCTGGCCGCGCTTGGTCACCTGGATCAGCGCGGGCACCGTGCCGCCCTTGCCATCCGGCACGTCATACAGCGCCGGCTGCGAGGGCAGGTCGTAGTCCCACAGATCGTGATGCACGGTCTGGAATTTCCAGCGCTCGCGGCCGGTGGCGATGTCGAGCGCGACGACAGAGGCGGTGTAGTCCTCCGCCGCCTTGGAGCGTTCGGCGCCGAAGAAGTCGGGCGTGGCGTTGCCGGTCGGCAAATAGACGAGGCCGAGCGCCTCGTCATAGCTTGGCGTCGACCAGACATTGGGCGTGCCGCGCGTGTAACTCTGGCCTTCCGGCGGCAGTTTGGTGATTGCTGGATTGCCGAGGTCCCAGGCCCAGACCAGTTCGCCGGTCCTGGCGCTGAATGCCCTGACGGCGCCGGAGGGTTCGCCTGTCTCGACATTGTCCCAGACCCAGCCGCCCACCATGATCAGGTCACGCATGACCGTCGGTGCCGAAGTCTGGAAGTAGAAGCCGGCCTTGACCTCGCCCATGCCTTGCTTGAGATCGACCGTGCCGCCCTGGCCGAAATCCGGGCAGGGTTGGCCGGTCTTGGCGTCGATCTCGATCAGCCGCGCATCGATGGTGGTCATGACGATGCGGCTGGCACATGCGGCAGGCGCCGCGCCGCCAGCAGCGGGTTCGTAATAGCTTACGCCTCGGCAACGTTGCCACAGCGGCCCCGAGGCCTTCGGGTCGAACTTCCAGCGCGGCTCGCCGGTCTCGGCGTTGAGAGCGTTGACGACATTCTTCGAGGAACAGGTATAGACGGTGTCGCCGATCTGCAGCGGCGTGTTCTGGTCCTCGGCGCCCTTGACCGGGATATCGCCGGTGCGGAAGGTCCAGGCGACCTTCAGGTCCTTCACGTTGTCCTTGTTGATCTGGCCGATTGGCGCGTAGCGCGTACCGGCGGGGGTGCGGCCGTAATGGCGCCAGTCGCTGCTGGTGGCCAGGGCGGCGGGCGGCGGCGTTTCGCTGGCCGACGCCGTTTCGCGGATCACGCCATGCGGCTGGAAGGCGTAGGCGGCGGTGGCGATCAGGCCGAGGACGAGGATGCCGGCAGCGGCGAAGGGACCACGCCTGCCGCCGCTCGATGACGGGAACATCGGCGCCAGCAGGAGGGCGATCACCGCCAGCACGGCTGGAGCGACCAGCCGCGGCACCAGCGGCCAGAAATTCAATCCGGCCTCCCACAACGCCCAAGGGACAGTGGCGAGGAAGATGAGGATGTAGAGCCAGAAACCGGCCTTCCGGCGCAGTGCGTGGAGAAAACCGGAGATGATGATGCCAGCGCCCGCCAGCGCATAATACCAGGACCCGCCGAGGCCGACGAGCTGGACGCCGCCATAGAGCAGCGGCAGGCCGATGATCATCAGCAACAGGCCGAAAAGGACGAGCAGCCAGACGCCGCGGGAGCCGTTGGTATCTTGTGACATGTCGGACCTCACATTTTCCCGGGTTCGGCGCCTCGCGGTCGCGGCGGCCAAAAGGGACCGTCAGGGTGATCTTAGAGCTCGGTCGTCGGCTTCCGGTTGTGGCGACGGGGGCTTCGCCAGCGAAAAGAATTTTATCGCAACCTAATAGATAGCATGTTATCTTTTCCGTCATGCCCAAGCAAGATCCGGATCGAGCCAGATTTGGCCAACTCGTTATATCAGTGGCGAGGCTGTGGCGCCGCGCGGCCGACAAGGCGCTCGACGATTGCGGCCTGTCGCATGCCACCGCCATGCCGTTGGTGATGCTGTCGCGGCTTGGCGACAATCTGCGCCAGGGGGTGCTCGCCGACCATCTCGGCTTCGAAGGGCCGTCGCTGGTGCGCATCGTCGACCTGCTGGTCGAGGAGGGCTTGGTGAGGCGCATGGAGGACGCCGCCGACCGGCGCGCCAAGATCCTGTCGCTGACCGATGCCGGGCGCAGCCGCGTCACCGAGATCGAGCGCCTGCTGGCGGTGCTGCGCGCCGACCTGCTGAGCGATGTCGGCGCCGACGAATTGAAAGGGGCCGTGCTGCTGCTCGGCCGCCTGGAGACGAAGCTGACTGGCCCGGAAGCCGGGAAATAGGTTTCAGGCCAGCGGCTTCAGCTCCTGGGCTATCGTCGGCAACAGCTCCGAAACCGTGGGGTGGATGTGCACGGCGCGTGCCAGCGTGTCGACCGGCGCCTTGGCGTACATCAGGTCGAGCACGCAATGCACAGCCTCGTCTCCGCCCGGGCCGAGCACCGAGCAGCCGAGGATTTCCCTGGTGTCGGCATCGACGATGATCTTCATGAAGCCTTGCGTCTCGCCCTTCTCGACGGCGCGGCCGACGCGGGTCATCGGCCGCTGGCCGACCAGGACGCGGCGTCCGGATTTCCTCGCCACCGTCTCGGTCATGCCGCAGCGGCCGAGCGGCGGATCGATATAGAGCGCATAGGCCTCGATGCGGTCGCTGACTTTGCGCGGATCGCTGTCCAGCAGATTGGCGGCGACGATCTCGTAGTCGTTGTAGGAAGTGTGGGTGAACGCGCCCTTGCCGTTGCAATCGCCCATCGCCCAGATGCCTGGCACGCTGGTGCGCAGCTGGTCGTCGACCGTGACGAAGCCGCGCTTGTCGACCTCGACGCCGGCCTTGTCGAGGCCGAGGTCGTCGGTGTTTGGGTTCCGTCCGAGTGCCAAAAGCACATGCGAGCCGACGGCTGGCGCCTTGCCGGCCGAGAAGGTCACGGCGATATCTGCGCCTTGCCTGGCGAAGCCGATGTCCTCGGCGCCGACATGGACCGCGATGCCTTCGTTTTCGAGGATCGACAGGATTGCCGCCGAGACGTCCTCGTCCTCGCGGCCGGTCAGGCGCGGGCTCTTTTCGATGACGGTGACGTCCGAGCCGAAGCGGCGGAACATCTGCGCGAATTCGAGCGAGATGTAGCTGCCGCCGACGACGATCAGGTGGCGGGGCAGAACATCGAGATCCATCATCGAGGAGTTGGTCAGATAGTCGATGTCGTGGATGCCGGGCAGGTCGGGCACCGAGGCGCGGCCGCCCGTGTTGAGGAAGATCTTTGGCGCGGTCAAAAGGTCTTCGCCGACACGCACCGTGTTGGCGGATTCGAAGCGCGCATGGCCGCGATAGAGCGTGCATTTGTCCATGCCGGCGATCCAGGTCTCGAGCCCGGTGCGAGAGGCGCCCGACACCTTGTCCTTGCGCGCCTTGATCGCTTTATAGTCGACGCCGACCGGACCGCCGAGCGTCACGCCATAATCGGCGGCGCGGCGAGCGAGATGCGCGGCATAGGCGCTCGCCACCATTGTCTTGGTCGGGATGCAGCCGGTGTTGACGCAGGTGCCCCCGACCAGCTTGCGCTCGATCAGCGCCACGGTCATGCCGGCGGCCGTCAGCCGGCCCGCCAATGGCGTACCGGCCTGGCCAGCGCCGATGATGATGGCGTCGAAGGTTTTCGTGTTCAAGGTCTGGGCCGTCATGCCACCGCCGCCACGATCAGCAGGCCGCCGATGATGGCAACCGCGTCCTCGATGAAGGCGGCGGGCGGGTCCTTGCCGAAGGCGGAGCCCAGACGGCCGCGCGCTTCGGCGCCGCCCAGCGTGCCGATGACCGCGCCGATGGCGCCGGCGATCAGGCACACTATGGTGGCGCCGCCGGCCGCGCCGATCACCGCGCCCGAGAAGGCGCCGAGCAGGATGCGGGCGCCGAACTGCTGCGGCACCTTGCGGCTTGGCGTCGACGGCAACTGGTCGGTGACCAGTTCGACGATGGCCAGGATGGTGAAGATGCCGACAGCGGCCCAATGGCTCATGAAGCTCGCCCAGGTGCCGGCGACCGGCAGCCAGCCGAGATAGGCGCCCCAGGCGACGGCGGCGGGCGCCGTCATGGCGCGCAGGCCGGCAATGACGCCGATCAGAAGTGCGAGAATGTAAAGCATGGTCGATCCCCCTCGATCCCGGGCCGGAACGGCCCTGAAACGGCAGGCTACCATAGGCCGGATATTTGGCTAGGCTGGAGACTCATGAGGACGCGAAGCTTGGCCAGGCTGGAAGCGCCAAGCAACGGTCAACACTTGTTGCTACCTCAAAGCTGCTCGGCTCAGCTCCATCAACCGATGTTTCAGCTGGCTGATGGAGCGTTGACCGCGAATTGCGCGGCAAAAGCCCTGACATAAGCGGGTCGAGCTTCCCCACGAGCGACATAGGCGGCCAGGTTCTGATATTCGTCCAGAATGCCCGATGGTCTCAGTCGCAGCAGCACCGACACCATCAACAGATCGCCGGCGCTGAACGCATCATCGAGCCAGTCGGCGGCGCCCAGATAGGTCGAGAGCCTGTCGAGCCGGTCGCGAACACGATCCTTCACCAGCGGCAAGCGCTCCTCGCTCCAAGGCTTGTCGGCTTCGAATATCCTTGCCGTGGTCAATTCGAGGACCGGCGGCTCGACGGTGTTCAGTGCGGCAAACATCCACGTGATGGCGCGGGCGCGGGCATTGCGCTCCTCCGGCAGCAGCCCCGCATTTTGCTCGGCGAGATGAAAGACGATCGAGCCGGTCTCGAACAGCGAGAGGGCCCCTTCCTCATAGGTAGGGATCTGGCCGAAAGGATGAATGGCCAAGTGCTCCGGCGCCTTCATTCCCGCGAAGGAAACAAAGCGAACCTCGTAAGGCTGCCCCACTTCTTCGAGCGCCCAGCGAACGCGGGTATCGCGCGCCAGTCCCTTACCGCCATCGGGAGATCGTTCAAACGCCGTGATCGTGATCGTCATCGTATCCGTTTCCTTGCTCGGGCGAAGTTCTTCGGCTTCCTATCGAGGACGAATGAGTTACCGGGAAATCGACAGCGATCTTCAACTATTTTTGTCCCTGGGCGCGGATCGCGACGGCCTAACACATGCCTCCGCGCTTTTCTGTTCGCGTCAGCTGTGCTTTGGCAATGACGTCAAACGGAGGGACTGCCATGGCTGAGAGCGAACGCGCGAAAATGGCCGATGGTGAATGGTACACCTGCCTCGATAACGAACTGGAGGCCTTGCGGGCCACGGCGCGCGACGCGGTGTTCGAGCACAACATGCTGCCGCCGCGCGAGCGCGGTAACCTCGGACCGGCCTTGAGGGCACTGCTCGGCGGCGTGGGGGAGGGCGTCCGCATAGAAGCGCCGTTCCACTGCGCCTACGGCTTCAATCTGTTTCTCGGCAGCGGTGTCTTCCTCAATGCCGGTTGCACCATCCTCGACACCGCTTCGGTGCGCATCGGCAAGGGTACGCTGCTTGGCCCCAATGTGCAGATCTACTGCGCCGAGCACCACAGGGAGCCGGCAGGGCGGCGGGCGGGACTGGAGATCGCCAGGCCGGTCACGATCGGCGACAATGCCTGGATCGGCGGCAGTGCCGTCATCCTGGGCGGCGTCAGCATCGGCGAGGGCGCCATCGTCGGCGCCGGGGCGGTGGTGACGCGCGACGTGGCGGCGAACACGACCGTGGTCGGCAATCCGGCGCGGCCGGTCAAACGCGGCTGAGGAGACTTAGGTCGGCAATCAATGCGACAAAGCGAGCGTCGTGCCCTCGTCCCGGCCGGCTCGCCCGGAAAACTCGCGCCGATATTGCGCCGGTGAGGTCCTGAGCCGCGCCGAAAAATGCTGGCGCAGCGAGGTGGCGCTGCCGAAGCCGGCTTCGAAGGCGACGATGTCCATCGATTTCTCCGTCGCTTCCAGCAAGCGCTGCGCCAGTTCGACCCGCTGGCTGGTCAGCCAGTCGCCAAAACTGGTGCCGATCGATTTCTGGAAGCGCCGGGTGAAGGTGCGCCGCGTCAGGCCGGCGGCTTCGGCGACGCTGTCGAGGCTATGCGTTTCGCCTGGTGTCGCGCGCACTGCGTCGAGTGCCCCGGTGAAGCGGTCGGCCTTGGCGGTTCTTGCCACGGGACGCTCGATGAACTGCGCCTGTCCGCCCTGCCGGTGCGGCGAAATCACGACGTGCCGGGCGAGCCGCAGCGCCGCCTCCGCGCCATAGCGGGCGCGCACGATGTGCAGGCAGCAGTCGAGCCCGGCAGCGACGCCGGCGGAGGTGACGATGTCGCCGTCATCAACATAGAGCACATCGGCATCGACCGAAACGTCGGGATGCAGGGCCCGCAACTGCTCCGTATATGCCCAATGGGTGGTGGCTTTTCGGCCCGAAAGCAGGCCGGCGGCGGCGATGGCAAAGGTGCCGAGACACAGGCCCACGATCAGCGCGCCGCGCCGGTGGGCGCGGCCGAGCGCGTCCTCGAGCGGTTCGGCCAGAGGGGCTTCGAGATCCTTCCAGCTCGGGATGATGACAATGTCGGCGTCGTCGAGCGCGGACAGCCCATACGGCACCAAGATGCCCAGGCCGGCATCGGTCCGTAACGGGCCTTTCTCGACCCCGCAGACGCGGAAGTCGAAGCGCGGCAGGCCGAGGCTGGTGCGATCGGCGCCGAACACCAGGCAAGGCACGGAGAGATGGAAAGGGCTGATGCCGTCGAAGGCAAGTACGGCAATGGTCGGGGCGTTCATTGGCATTTCCAGTGAGGGAAGGTGGATTGTCCCAATTCTTTCGAATGATGTCAATCGGGCCACTTTTGATCGCTCATCGACCGGCCTATTTTCGGCCATCGCATTCAAGCCGGAAGGAAAACATCATGTCTGACCCAGCCAACACCACGCCGCGCCGCGCGCTCGTCGTCATCGACGTCCAGAACGACTATGATGGCGGCAATCTGGCCATCCAGCACCCCCCGTTCCGCGACAGCGTCGTCAATGTGGCGCGCGCCATGGATGCGGCGTCGGCGGCAGGCATCAAGGTCGTGGTCGTCAAGCAGATGGCGCCCGAGACATCGCCGATCTTCGCCCGGGGCAGCCATGGCGGCGAGCTGCATCCGGAAATCGCCAAGCGTGGCCGCGACCATTATGTCGAGAAGAATTTGCCGAGTGCCTTCACCGGCACCGACCTCGAGGCCTGGCTGCGCGCCAATGCTGTCGATACGATCGCGGTCGTCGGCTACATGACGCATAATTGCGACCTGTCGACCATCATCCATGCCGTGCATATGGGCTTTGCCGTCGAGTTCCTGTCCGACGCCACCGGTTCGGTGCCTTACGCCAACAGCGCCGGCTATGCCTCGGCCGAGGAGATCCATCGCGTGGTGAGCATCATCCTGCAGTCGCGCTTCGCCGCCGTGCTCAAGACCGCCGAATGGGTCGATTGCCTGAAGACCGGCGCGCTGCCGGAACGCGACACCATCTATGCCTCCAACCAGCGGGCGCTGGCGCGCAGCGCCGCGTAGGACGATCCGCAAACAAAAAGGGCGCCGCGGCGATGCGGCGCCCTTTTTCAATTGTCGGGACAAAAGATCAGAACAGGCCTTCGATCTGGCCGGCCTCGTTGAGGAAGATCTTTTCCGAGGACGGCGCCTTGGGCAGGCCGGGCATGGTCATGACCTCGCCGCAGATGATGACGACGAAGCCGGCGCCCGCCGAAAGCCTGACCTCGCGCACCGGCACGGTGTGGCCGGTCGGCGCGCCGCGCAGGTTCGGGTCGGTCGAGAAGGAGTACTGGGTCTTGGCCATGCAGACCGGCAGATTGCCGTAGCCGGCGTCTTCCCAGGCCTTGAGCTGGTCGCGCACCGATTTGTCGGCGATCGCTTCCGAACCGCGATAGATGCGCTGGACGATGGTGTTGATCTTCTCGAACAGCGGCATGGCGTCGGGATAGAGCGGCGCGAACTGCGAGGCGCCGGATTCGGCCAGCGCCACCACCTTGTTGGCGAGCTCCTCGATGCCGGCGGAGCCCTTGGCCCAGTGCTTGCACAGGATCGCCTCTTCGCCCATCGAGGCGACATAGTCCTTCATCGCCTGGATTTCGGCGTCGGTGTCGGAATAGAAATGGTTGATGGCAACCACCGCCGGCACGCCGAACTGGCGGATGTTCTCGATGTGGCGGCCGAGGTTGGCGCAGCCCTTCTTCACCGCCTCGATGTTTTCCTTGCCGAGATCTTCCTTCTTGACGCCGCCATTCATCTTCATGGCGCGCACGGTGGCGACGATGACGGCCGCCGCCGGCTTGAGGCCCGCCTTGCGGCACTTGATGTCGAAGAATTTCTCGGCACCAAGGTCAGCGCCGAAGCCGGCTTCGGTGACGACATAGTCGGCAAGCTTCAGCGCCGTGGTGGTGGCGACGACCGAGTTGCAGCCATGCGCGATGTTGGCGAACGGGCCGCCATGGACGAAAGCCGGGTTGTTCTCCAGCGTCTGCACCAGGTTGGGCTGCATGGCGTCCTTGAGCAGGACAGCCATGGCGCCGTCGGCCTTGAGGTCGCGGGCATAGACCGGCGACTTGTCGCGGCGGTAGGCGACGATGATGTCGCCGAGGCGCTTTTCCAGGTCCTTCAGGTCGGTGGACAGGCACAGGATGGCCATGACTTCCGAGGCGACGGTGATGTCGAAGCCCGCCTCGCGCGGAAAACCGTTGGCGACGCCGCCGAGCGAGCAGATGATTTCGCGCAGCGCCCGGTCGTTCATGTCCATGACGCGGCGCCACACCACGCGGCGGGTGTCGATGCCGAGTTCATTGCCCCAGTAAATGTGGTTGTCGATCAGCGCCGACAGAAGATTGTGCGCCGTGGTGATGGCGTGAAAGTCGCCGGTGAAGTGGAGGTTCATGTCCTCCATCGGCACCACCTGCGCGTAGCCGCCGCCGGCGGCACCGCCCTTGACGCCGAAATTCGGGCCGAGAGAGGCCTCGCGGATGCAGACGATCGCCTTCTTGCCGATGCGGTTCAGGCCGTCGCCGAGGCCGACCGTGGTGGTGGTCTTGCCTTCGCCGGCAGGCGTCGGGTTGATGGCGGTGACGAGGATCAGCTTGCCGTCCTTGTTGCCCTTCACCGACTTGATGAACTCGGCTGAGATCTTGGCCTTGTCGTGGCCGTAGGGCAGCAGATGCTCGGTCGGGATGCCGATCTTCTGGCCGATCTCCTGGATCTGCTTTTTCTTGGCGCCACGCGCGATCTCGATGTCGGACTTCACTTCGGCCATGACGGCTTTCCTCTGGATTGGACGATGGAGGGGACGGGGTTGATGTCACTTGCAAGAAGGCTGGAACCGGACGCGCGGGCATCTAACCCTGTCGCTGCGGTTGCGTCAACTTTCATGCAACTATGTTTCCTATAGAGAAAATTCCTCTGCGGTGGGCCGACCTGTCCCGGTTCTTTCTGGCTCCGCTTGCCGCGCCGTATAGAAGCCAGAGCAAGGGCGCTTCCGCCGTCTCAAAACAGCCGCACAATGCACGGAATGCGACAGACGCGACGGCGCAAATTCGCCATCTCCCATGCATGTCGTCCTCCCAAAACCTGGACGATTTTGGGCAACATGCATTGGCCGTCGCTGACCGCGAATGCCGTTACTGCGTCAGCACGTTGCTGATTTCGACCATGTTGGAGCGCACGCGCAGGATGTAGAAGCCCATCGTCGTCAGATGGGTCGGCAGCAGCCAGCCGTCCTCGCGACCGTTGGCGATGATGAAGGGCTGGATACGCAGGGCCGACACGAACTGCGCGTCCATCGTATCCCAGAGGCTCTGCAGGTGCTTTTCCTTGAGAACGTCCTCGAAATCGGCCTGGGCGCCTTTCATCAGGCCATAATAGGCATAGAGCTGGCCATAGGCGAACCAGTAGCGGTCGTCGGCGCGGGTGTCGAACCAGCCATTGTTGTGGTTCTCGGCGCGCTCCTTGAGGATGGCGGAGGTCGAGCCGATGTCGCTGGCGATGCGGTCGATATACTGTTTCAGATTGTCCGCGCGGGCATCGAACGTGGCCTGGCAGGTGGCGAGCCGGGCGTTGAACGAACGCAGCTTGCGCACCGCGTCGCGATAATAGCTCGGCGTCGGCGTTTTCGGGCCGAACGGGCTCACGCCGAAATACCAGGTGTATTCGTCGAACTGCAGATTGCCGCGCGCGTCCTGCAGGTCGGCGTCGATCTGCGAGGTCGTGCGCACGCGGCCGAGATTGTCGGCAAGCTCGGTCGCCGTGCGCCGCACCGCCTGGTTGATGCCGCGCTGGAAAGAGGCCTTGTTGTCCATCCACGGAGTGTTGTCCCAGTCGATGCCGAACAGGCCGAGCTTGTAGAGGATCATCGACGAAATCCAGGCATTCTGGTTGACGTTGAAGTCAGTCAGATCCGCCGCCACCTGGGCAATGCCGGAGTTGCCGCAGGTCTTGGCCGTGTCCGTGCCGGTGCCGGCGGCCACCTGCTCACCGGCCGAAACATTGCGCTTCTCGAACGTATAGGTGTCGGGATAGTTCGGGTTGAAATTGTTCCACCACTGGGTGGCGTAGAAGAAGTTGGCGTAGAGGCCGATCAGCACCAAAAGGGCCAGGCCGACCACGGCCTTCAGGATCCAGCCGCGCTGCCCGTACCAGCGCCCGGCCCACATGAAGGGCCACAGGATCGCGCCGATTAGAAGGCCGATGCCGCGGCCGATCCACTGGAAAATCCGGGTGAAGAAATTCACGATCGGATCGAGCATGGCAATGTCACCCCCTCAGCACGATGCCAAAAAGTTGCGGACTTTTTGGATAACATCATGCACCAAAACAACAAGTTAGAACGCAATGACGGTTCATTTCGTTCTAGTCGGTCAGGCCGTAGAGGCGTGTGCGAAACGCCACCTTGTCCTTCAAATATGTGGTTTTCAGAACGTCCACAACATGCGATCGCCAGGCGTCGCTGAAGCCGTCATAGTCCTTGTAGAAGCCGTCCTTGTTGAAGATGTAGCGCGAGACGAAGTCCGACGGCACGAAATCCGAGATCAGCCGGTTGGTCAGCCAGGCGTCGGGATGGTCCGGCTTGGCGCGGATCACCAGGAAGCGCTGCTGCGGGAAGACATCCTCGAGCTTGAGGTGGCCAAGCTGGGCGATCTCGCGCTTGGCGGCGTTGAGGAATGGGAAATCGCCGTCCCTGGTGATCAGGTCGGCATGGCTCTGGATCCAGGTCTGCAACCACACCTTGTCGACATCGGTCAGATTGCGGTTCGGTTCGGCGTCGCGGATCAGCGCGCGCACCACCATCTCGGCGCGGTGTTCGAGATAACCCGAGGCCTCGACCCAGGAGGCGCGCGGCAGTTCGATGCGGCCGGTGGCGGCCAGGAATTTGAAAACCTTGTCGGCGTCCTTGATCGAGAGATAGCTCACCTGCCAAGGCCGCGAACGGCGGAATCCGGGGGCCGCCGGATCGCTGATCACCGTCGTCATGTCGGGATCGACAAAGACGTAGAGCCCGCCGAAATGGCTGGTCCAGTAGGCGTTGTGGCGGAAGATCACCTGGTCCGGCACCAGCGCGTTCTCTCTGATGTCGCCGCAGACCTTGGCGAACTCGACCATGCGGGTCAGCATGGCATTGTCGCGCCAGGCGTCGGGCTCCTGCTTCAGCCGGTCGACCAGCTTGCCGAGTTCGGCGGCCTTGCCAAGCACGTCCTCCGCCGACAGCACCTTGAACTCGACCTGGTTGATCGACAGCAGGTCCTCGATGTCGTTGACCTTGGGAACGGAATCCTCGATCTCGCCGTAGATGACGTCCTTGATGGTCAGCGCATCGATGGCGCGCTGGTTCCTGGACATGAACTCGAACATCAGCTGCGAGGTGTTGGAGAAGGCCGTGTGCACCACCGGCAGGTCGATCTGCGACGGCGTCAGGATGATGAAGCGGCGGTTGACCTCGTTGGGATCGAGATAGTCGTAGTCGCCGCACTCCTCGGCCACTTCGGGCGAAAAGCCGGTGCGGTCGATCTGGAAGCTCTTCAACTTGGTCGGCTTGAGGCCAAAAGCCGCCAGCGCCTTGTTGTAGCGCTCGATGAGATGCGGCTCGTCGACGGCGAGCAGACGGCCGTAGATGAGTTCGTTGTCGCGAAGGAGGTCGGGTTTTTTGGCGTGGGTCATATGTGCGCGCGCAGGGTACATTTCGGCGGGAGACTAGGTGCGGACGGGGACGCCCCCCTCTCCCCGTTCTTCACGGGGAGAGGGTAAGGGTGAGGGGCAGCGCCAACGGTCAAAGATATGTCTCCCCGTAACCTTCGGCGGCAATAAATCGAAGTTCGTGCGTGTCAATATTGCGGTCCAAGCGCTGTTCAATGGCCGCCAATATAGTTTCCAGCACGGCCTCCCGATCCTTCAAGACGTCAACGTTCCAAAACCGCAACATGGACCAGCGATGCGAAACGATGAAGCGATCCCTAGTCTGGTCATATTTATTGCCGGCATGCTGGCTCCCATCAACCTCGATAACTAGCTGGCACTCCCGGCATGCGAAGTCAGCGAAGTAGCTTCCTATCGGAAACTGTCGCACGAATTTATAGCCGTTAAGTCTGCGATCGCGCAGCTCAAGCCAAAGTGCGCCTTCGGCATCATTATCCGATTGCCGCAGACGCCTTGCCCGTTTCGTCGTCGTGATTTCTGGTCCACGCATACGCTGCCCCTCACCCTTACCCTCTCCCCGTGAAGGACGGGGAGAGGGGGGCATCAGCGTTCGAGCCACACTTTTCAACACACGCGGGCAACGGATCAAATTCACGCATTCCACAGACCCTTCTTCTTCATCTCTTCCATCTCGTGCGCCGCCCGCTCGCGCAGCCTTGCATCGCGCAGCAGTTTTTCCACCGTGGCATCGTCGGATTTGTCGGAATAGCGGAACTCGCTGTCGGCGTAGCGGTTGATCTCCTGCATGACCATGTCAAGCGAGAACGGACCGCGCAGTTCCTCGATCATCGCTTTCTTGTCGTCGTAGCTCTTGTGCATGAAGACTTCCGGCTTCTCGAACCAGTCGTCGGGAAGCTCGATGTCCATGGCGCGCATCTTGATGGCGTCGGTGACGTTCTTGATGGCGCGGCCGGTGAAGCGCGGTTCGGCGTCCTTGATCAGATACAGGTAGGTGCCGATGTCGGCCATGGTCTTGGGCGCGCCGTTTTCCTTCATGTAGCGCTCATAGACCCGCATCAGCCCGTCCTCCTGCGGCTTTTCATGCTCCTCATAGGCCTCGGTCACGGCGCGTTGGATTTCCTGCGCGGCGTATAACTCGTGCTTGCCCAGGGGGATCTCGTGGTTCTTGCCGGCGAGCAGCACGAAGATGTCGATATAGTCGTCGCGGGTCTGCGGCCCGTCGACCACCCAGCGGGCGCCGGCGCGCTGGCGCAGCGCGTCGTCGACATTCTCGGGATAGTTGGAAAACATGCCGAAGGAGCAATTGCCGCGAACGACCGTGGCGGCACCGGCGAAGGCGTCCATCAGCACGCCGGTGATTTCCTGCTGGCCGGCCGAGGCGCGGTCGTCGGAGCGTCTGGCGGCGACCTGGTCGATGTCGTCGATGGTGCCGAAGCCGATGACGCGCGGATTCAAGACGTTGTTGATGAACTGGCGGCAGTTCTGGCCCGATTTACCCTGGTAGGACGAGATCTGGTCGACGCCGAAATTCTCATAGGCGAAGGGATAGCCGGCGACCTGGCAGTAGCCGTTGACGAGACCGGCGATCATCTGGATCAGCGTCGTCTTGCCGGTGCCGGGCGCGCCGTCGCCGATGAAGGTGAACAGGAAGCCGCCAAGCTCGACGAACGGGTTCAGCTCGCGCTCGAAATCATAGGCCATCAGCATCTTGGCGAGCTTGACCGACTGGTATTTGGCGATGTGGTTGCCGACGACCTCTTCCGGCTTCTTGAAGGTCATCACCAGCGGCTTGGAGCGCTTGCCCGGCGCGACGTCGAAGCCGTCGAGGGTGAAGTCGTCGGCATCGATGCGGATGTGGGCGTTCTCGAACGGACCGATGCCGTCGAAACGGCCCTTGCGCGCCAGAAGCCCGTCGATGGCGACGCGGGCGAAGGCGCGCGCACGGGTCATCAGGTCGGTGTCGTCCGTCGAGCCCGCTATCGCCTTGTCGAGACCGGCCAGGATCGATTTCACCGCATCCTGCGGCGTGTCGAACAGGAAATCCGGCTCGGGGATATCGTTTGGCACCTCGCCGTCGCTGTCGATGAGCTGGAACAGATAGGACGCAAGGCTGAAGGCCGCAATATAGGCCGAAGCCGACAGCAGCTTCTTGAAGGTCGACGCCTCGTCGCCCTCAAGCGGAGCGCGGGTGTTTTTCGCCTGCAGGCTTTCGAGATCTGAGCCCTCGGCGAAGACATCCGATACCGCCAGCGCGATCGCCGTGCCGCGCCGGGCACGGAAAAGCAGCGTGTGCTGCGGGATGGTCAGCAACTGATCGTCTGGATGGACGGCGCCGACGGTCTTCGACAGCTCGACCTCACGCGTGCGGCGCACCGAGCCGACCGAGACGGTGGACACGAAGCGGCGGTTGGTGCCGGCAAGCGCTGTGCCGGACTCGCGCGAGGGATCCTCCAGCACCACGATGCGGGTGATGAAGCTCTGCGCCGTGGCGCGGTGCTTTTCAACAGCCGCTTCCGGGATTGTGGTCAGGCCGGTGTCCATGTCAGCTCCTCATCGGGATTATTTTCCCGGCTTCCGCGGAAGGACCCTGCGCCTGACGCGCCGCGTCCAGGTATATGTCCAAAGTCTGATCCAGCCTTTCGAAAAGCAGCTTGTCGAAAGCGACGTGCCCGCCGCCGCTCTGGTCGATCTCAAGCGCGGCAATGTAATCGGGGCGATCTTCCGGTCGGATCGCTACCGGCGGGTAGCCGCCTCGCGCCAGCACCAGATTCATCAAAAGGCGCGCTGTACGTCCGTTGCCGTCATTGAACGGGTGAATGGCGACAAAACGCCGATGAGCCTCAAAGCCAGTTCGTGGCGTGCTGGGCGCAGCGCTCAACCACCGGCAAAAAGCTTCCATCAGTGCCGGGATCTCCACAGGGGCGGGAAAATTGAATACGCCGACATTCGTATTCACGTAACGAGCGCTGTCGGCGTATTGGCCGGCTATCTCCGGCTTGGAATTCGCCACGACCAGATGATGAAGATTGCGGATGTCCGCCTCCATGATCGGATGGTGGTTCTTTGAAGCGATCTCGAGTACCCAACTCAATGCGCGTGCGTGATCGATGGCCTCGAGGTGATCCTTGAGCGGCTTGCCGCTGATCGTGATGCCTTTTTCCAGAACGAGGGCCGTCTCGCCCGCCGTCAGCGTGTTTCCCTCGATGGCGTTCGACGTGTACGTTATGTCGATACGCTGGCTGTGTTCCAGGCCATCCAGGGCGCCAGGCCGCACTCTCTTCTTCAGCGCATCGAGCTGCCGCTTCTTGCTGGAGATGCTAGCCGCGGCGGTCATTGTTGGCGCCTCGGTGTTGCGTGGCTTTCAATGACACAAACAAGGTTACTAGACATCCGATATCACCTGCCCATTCGACAGGATGTGAACCTTGTAGCCGGCAAAAATCTTCTGCGCCTCGCCAGCGGCGTAAAGCGCCTGGTAGGCCTCGTGCGGGATCAGCGCATGATTCTCGTAGCTCGATACGCCCTGCCGCGCGGCTTCCAGGTCATCGGTGTTGATGAAGAATTCCTGTGTGGTCTTCTCGCTGGAGAACAGGCCCTTGCGGCCGGGCTTCTCGCCCTTGGAATAGACCTCCTGGATGGTCCAGGTCAAAAGCCAGGCGTTTTCGGGCTTGCGCACCTTGGCCAGCACTTCCGTCACCGTCGAATTGTTGTCGGTGATGCCTGCCGAATAGAAGGGACCGAGCACGACGCGCCGCAGCTGCTTGGGGTGCAGCGGCTCGAAATCCTTGTCGAGATTGACGGCGATCGTCGCCGGCGACAGCGTATAGGCCGAATTCTTCTCGGTGAAATCGTCGAAGCGATGGGCAAGCTCGGGGTTGAGAAGGCCGTCGACCGGCAGCGGAATGTCGACCTTGTCGTTGAGCTTGCCGCTGCGGTCGACAAGCTGGCTGACCATGCTTTCGGAAGAATCCTCCACCGTCACCATGTAGATCAGGGGCAGGTTGGCGCTGCCGTCGAAGGTCGCCCAGTGGACCAGATAGTAGGGCCGCGCCGTCTTCGGATTGACCGACACCTTGGCGGTCTGCGCCAGCGTGAATGGCCCGAAAGTCTGCTCGCTCTTGACGTCCTCGAGATAGAGCCGCTCGGCCATCGATTTCTGCAGCGCCTCGGGGAATTCCTTGTGGCGCAGGATGAAGTCGGCCATCTCCTCGCGCAGCTCGCCGGCCTGGGGAATGTTGGCGAGCCGGCTGTCCGCCTGGCGGCGGTCGTTTTCCAGTTCGAGCAGGTTCTGGAACACCGGGTAGCCGCTTTCGGCGCGCGAAATGCGGAACGTGTCCATGAAGCCCAGCCGGTTGCGCCAGCAGGAGAAGGACTTGTCGAGCCGGGCGATGTATTCGGCGACGATCTTGGCGACGATGCCGTGCCGGTAAAGCGGCGAGCGGTCGTCGCGCATGAACACTTCAAGGCCGCTGAGCGCGGCCGTGATCGCCGAGAAATACCGCGCCGCCGCGTCGTTTTCGGAGGTCATGCTATTGGCCCTGGATTGTCGCACCGGTGCGTGCGGCAATTATGACTGCACGTAATTGGCCGAATTGTGCTTCTTCAGCACCTCGTCGAAGCGGCGGGCGAACGCATCGTCGGCCAGCTTCTTGCGGCGCTGGATGTCGGCGCTGGCCACCATGTTCTTCTCGTGCATCTCCAGCAAGTCCCCGATGTGCTTCTGCGAGGCGGCGCCGATGCCGGCCATGGTTTCCTCGGCGGTGTTGTCGACCTGGCTGCCCAGCGTGTTGATCTTGTGGGCAACATCCTGCTGGGCGGCGGTCTTCAGCGAATCCTCGAGCGCCTTGTAGAGCACGATGCGCTGCTCGGTATCGATGGTCAGCTTGTTGATCAGCGTCGACTGCGCGGCGATCTGGTTGTTGAGCGAATCGACGAAGGTCTGGAACATCGAGGTGTAGCGCTCCAGCGTCTGGCTTTCGGCCAGCAGTTCCTGCTCCTTGGCCTGCTTTTCATTGTATTCCGTGGCCAGCTTGGAGCGCTCGCCTTCGAGTTGCGTGCGGTCCTTCTGGCTGGTCGAGGCGGCTATCTTGTTCTCGATGTCGAGCAGCATCGGATTGAGCTCCTCGATGCGCTTCTGCACGGCTTCGAGGTTGGTCATCGTTACCTTACGGCGCTCGATGACCTGCGACAGGCTGGCCTCGGAGGTCTTGTAGCGCTGGTCCAGAACTTCCTTCTGCGCCTTCAATATGCCGACGATGGTGTCGGACTTGGCCAGCAGTTCCTGCAGATTGCCGGCCAGCGACATGTTGCGCACGCGGTCGGTGCGCATGCGCTGCTTGCGCTGCGCCGAAAAGACGCCGACGAAGTTTTCCCAGCCGGTATAGTTCTTCATGCTCTCGAACTCTGCGCCGAAGACGTTGGTGGCGTCCTCAAGCCCGATGATCAGGTCGGCGATGTTGCCTTCCATCACCTTCTGCTGCTTCAGCACATCCTCGATGCGGGCGTTCTCGATGTCGAAATTGGCGTCGCCGATCTTCTTGTCAGCGGTGGCGAGCGTGTCGAGCACGGTGCCGGATTGCTCGATCTTGGTGCGCATATCCTGGACGACCTGCTTGGTCTTGGCAATTTCGGCATCGAAATTCTGCAATGTCGCCATAGGGGCCTCCCGCTTCGGCTTCCGCTCGCTGGTTGCGAACAGCGGCGAATATATGTGGGGTATCAGGGGATTGAAAGACGTGAAGATAAGGACGGCGCGAAAACAAAATATCCGCCCGAACCCTTGAAAGGCAATGGAGCCGTGGTCATGACGTGATCAACTGGCCGGCCAAGCCTGGTTCAGTTGATTTTGAACTTTCATGCCGGCAAAGCAATCAGTTCGCACTGAAGCGGGTGGTTCTGAAATTCGACAACAACTGACCATTTGCAGCGACGGCACGCGGGCCAGGCCGGGTCGTCTGACGACGAACGGCGTCCGCTCAGGGCTTGGGATCGGCCTTCAGATACGCGATGACATTGGCGATGTCGTCATCATTGGTCAGGCCGCCAAAGGCCATCCTGTTGCCGGGCACCTTCAGCTTGGGCGCTCTGAGGTATTCGGCAAGATTTGCCTCGTCCCAGACAAGACCGGCGGCCCCCGCGCTCTTCATCGCCTCCGAATAATGGCCGAGGAAGCTTTCGGCGGTTCCCGCCGTGCGGCCGACGACGCCCATAAGATGCGGGCCGACCTTGTCGCGGTCGGTCGCCGCCTCATGGCAGGCCATGCACCGGTTGAAGACACGTTTACCCAGCACGGGATCACCCCCGGCCTGGGCGGCAACGGACGTGGCAAGGAGGAGAAGGCTGGCGGACAAGACGGCTCGAAGCATGGCTGACCCCGGAGAGCTCTGGCTGAGGGCGGAAAATAGGACGCCGACCTTAACAAAGGCACCATAGAATGGCGCGACCGCCAGAGGTGGCAGCCGGCTACCCGATGCCGGGATCAAGCGGGGTTTGGTGTCAACCGCCGACAAAACCGATGAAGTCGTCGGGTGCCGCGCGGCCCATTTCCTCTTCCCAGTGGCGACGGCAGAGCGAGACATAGACATCCTTTCCGATCGCCACCTGTTCGCCTTGACGGGCCACCTTGCCGTCGGGACCGAGGCGCACGACCATGGTCGCCTTGCGGCCGCAGCGGCAGATGGTGCGCACCTCGCGCAGATCGTCGGCGATCGCCAGCAGCGCTCGCGAGCCGGAAAACAGCTTGCCCTGGAAATCGGTGCGCAAGCCGTAGCACATGACGGGAATGTTCAGCCGGTCGGCGATGCGGGCGAGTTGCCAGACCTGCTCTTCCTCCAGGAATTGCGCCTCGTCGACGAAGATGCAGTGCACGGCGCTGCGCTGATGATGTTCGGCGACGCGAGCGAACAGGTCGTCGCCGTCGCGGAACATCTCGGCTTCCGTTTCCAGCCCGATGCGCGACGAGATCAGGCCGGTGTCGCCCTTGCGATAATGGCCGGCGACGAACAGCATCGTCTCCATGCCGCGCTCGCGGTAATTGTAGGACGCCTGCAGCAGCATTGTCGTCTTGCCGGCATTCATCGTCGCGTAGTGGAAGTAAAGCTTGGCCATGACGCTCTTTTAAGCCGACTTCTCGTCCTGCGGGGAGAGGCCGGCGCCGCATTCCCCCGAAAAAGCCGCCGTTGCCGGGGCGGATCGCACTTGGGCTAGCCATGGAAAGCGTCAGCGGTGTCGCTGATGGGCCAGCCAGCGCCGTTGATCGTGATTGTCTTAGCGCTTGAAACCACTCCAGAATGGTGTTTGGCTGACGAAACAAGGCGGGCACAAAAACCGTAACTTCGCTTCGCCAAAGAATCGAAATGGGAGAATACAGATGTCGCGTATGAATTCCTTCGTCGCCGGCCTTGGCTTGGCGGCTTTCCTGTCCACGGGCGCCGCCTTCGCCGGCGATCCGGCAAGCTGCAAGGCGGTGCGTCTCTCCGATGTCGGCTGGACCGACATCCAGGCCACCACCGGGCTGGCCTCGGTGCTGCTCACCGCGCTCGGCTACGAGCCGCAGGTGATCCAGCTCTCGGTTCCGGTGACCTATGCGTCGCTAAAGAACAAGGACCTCGACGTCTTCCTCGGCAACTGGATGCCGTCGATGACCAATGACATCAAGGATTATACGGCCGACGGTTCGGTCGAGACCGTCAGCCAGAACCTGGCCGGCGCCGGTTACGGCATCGTCGTGCCGACCTATGTCGCGGATGCCGGCGTCAAGTCGCTGACCGACCTCGGCAAGTTCAAGGACAAGTTCAACGGCAAGATCTACGGCATCGAGGCCGGCAATGACGGCAATCGCATCATCCTCGACATGATCAAGAACCCGAAGGACAATCTCGACGGGTTCGAGCTGGTCGAATCCTCGGAGGCCGGCATGCTGACGCAGGCCGAGCAGTCGATGAAGAGCAATGAGTGGATCGCCTTCCTCGGCTGGACACCGCATCCGGTGATGGGCGCCATGAAGATCACTTATCTCGACGGCATGGGCGACAGCGGTTTCGGTGCCGCCACCGTCTCGACCAATGTGCGCAAGGGCTACACGACCGAGTGCCCGAATGTCGGCAAGTTCATTACCAACCTGAAGTTCAATCTCGACATGGAAGGCGAGATGATGGACGCCATCCTCAAGGGCAGCGATGCCAACAAGGTGGCGACCGACTGGCTGAAGAAGAACCCCGACGCCGTGAAGCCCTGGATCGAGGGTGTCACCACTTTCGACGGTGGCGACGCCGCGGCGGCAATCAAGACCGCGCTCGGAAGCTGAGCCGACCTTGACTTCGGCGTGGCCGAAACAGAGGGCAGCCATTGTGGAAAAGGCTGCCCTTTTTCGTATCCTGTGACAAGATGACGTCGCGACATTACGGGGCCGAAGGCAGAGCTCTGGCACAAGAGGGGTGAGATGGATCCGATTTCCAAATTCATGGTCGATCACAAGATCCCGATCGGGGCCTGGGGAAAGGCGTTCTTCGGCTTCCTCACCGACAATTTCGACACCGTCTTCAGGGCTTTCTCGAATGGCCTCAACTTCCTGCTCGACGGGCTGGTCAACATCCTTCTGATGGTGCCGCCGGTGGTGCTCGCCTTGGTGATCGCCGTCGTCGCCTGGCTGTTGCAGCGCTCGCGGCCGCTCGCCATCGGCGTGTTCCTCGGCCTGATCTTCATCATCAATCAGAACCTGTGGAAACAGACGGTGCAGACGCTGGTGCTGGTCGTGGCGGCGGCGGCGGCGGCGATGGCGATCGGCGTGCCGCTCGGCATCTGGGCAGCGCACAAGCCGAAGGTCTACCGCATCATGTTGCCGGTGCTCGACCTGATGCAGACGTTGCCGACCTTCGTCTACCTGATCCCGGTGCTGACGCTGTTCGGCCTCGGCAATGCGCCGGGCCTCATCGTCACCATCATCTTTGTCATCCCGACCGCGGTCAGGCTTACCCATCTTGGCGTCGTCTCGGTGCCGAAGTCGATTATCGAGGCCGGCGAAGCCTTCGGCGCCACCAAGAGCCAGCTGTTGTGGAAGGTGGAACTGCCCTCGGCGCTGCCGACCATCATGGCGGGCCTGACGCAGTCGATCATGCTGTCGCTGTCGATGGTGGTGTTCGCCGCGCTGATCGGCGCAGGCGGCCTCGGCACGGAAATCAACCGCGCGCTGGGCTCGCGCCGCATCGATCTCGGACTTGAGGCGGGCTTGGCAATCGTCGTGCTCGCCATCGTGCTCGACCGGATGACGCGCATTGGCGTTGGAGGGAAGAAATGACCGTCGCCGTCGATTTCAGGAATGTCGATATCGTCTTCGGCGCCGACCAGGCCGGCTCGCTGGCGATGATCGACAAGGGTGCGACGCGCGCCGAAATCCTCGAGAAGACCGGCAATGTGCTGGGCTGCGCCGGCGCCAGCCTGACAGTGCATGAAGGCGAAATCTCGGTGCTGATGGGCCTGTCGGGCTCCGGCAAGTCGACGCTGCTTCGCGCGGTCAACCGGTTGAACGTGGTGTCGCGCGGCCAGGTGCTGGTCAAGGACGGCGACCGCACCGTCGACGTCGTCACCTGCGACGAGCCGACCTTGCGGCGCCTGCGCCAGAAGCAGGTGGCGATGGTATTCCAGCAGTTCGGCCTGTTGCCGTGGCGCACGGTGGAGGAAAATGTCGGGCTCGGCCTCGAACTCGCCGGCGTGCCAGATGCCGAGCGCAAGGAGCGCGTGCATCGGCAGCTCAAGCTGGTCAACCTCGATCAGTGGTCGAACAAATACGCCCATGAACTCTCGGGCGGCATGCAGCAGCGCGTCGGCCTGGCGCGTGCCTTCGCCACCGAGGCGCCGATCCTTTTGATGGACGAGCCGTTCTCGGCGCTCGACCCGCTGATCCGCACCAAGCTGCAGGACGAACTTCTGCAGCTGCAGGCGGAACTGAAGAAGACCATCATCTTCGTCAGCCACGATCTCGAGGAAGCGCTGAAGATCGGCAGCCACATCACCATCATGGAGGGCGGCCGCATCGTCCAGACCGGCGCGCCGGAAGACATCGTGCTGCGGCCCGCCAACGACTATGTCCGCGACTTCATCGCCAATGTGAATCCGCTGTCGGTGCTGACCGCCTGGAACGTGATGCGCGACCGCCGCGACCTCGAACAGGGCACGGATGGCTGGGTGTGGCTCGACCGGCGCAAGACGACGCGCTTCAAGATCGACGAGCACGGGCTGGTGGCGGCGGCCGAGCGCGACGGCAAACCGGCGGTATGGGTGTCCTGCGCCGATGTCGAAGGCCAGTCCGAGGAAGTCGCGCAGGTGTTCTGGGCCAATCCCGGCACCTCGCTGAAGACCGTGATGCTGGCCATGCACCGCTCGCAGACGGCACCGGTGGCTCTGTTCGACGACCAGTCGCGCTTCGTCGGCGCGATTGGCATCAGGGATGTGCTGAGTGCGGTGCTGCGGCGGTAGAGGCCTCAAGCGATAAGGCCTACGCCGCCAGCGGCAGCCTCAGTTCGGTCAGCAGCCCGCCTTGCGGGTGATTGGACAGGCGGACTTCGCCGCCCGCCGCGCGTGCGATGTTGCGGGCGATGGTCAGCCCGAGCCCGAGCCCGCCGGTCTGGCGGTTTCGGGACTGTTCGAGGCGCACGAAGGAGCCGAAGACGGCGTCGATCTGGGCCTGGGGTATGCCCGGCCCCTCGTCGCGGATGGCCAGCGTAATGGTGCCGTCCGAGCGGCTGAGGCTGAGATGCGCCATTTTTCCGTAAGTCACGGCGTTCTGCACCAGATTGGTGACGCAGCGCTTGAGCGCCACCGGCCGCGCCATGCAGATCAGGCCGCGCGAGCGGGTGTCGTCATTGTCGAAAGACACGGTGTCGTAGCTGTCGGCGATCGATTCCACGAGCGACCAGAAATCGATCCTCTCAGCCTTCTCTTCCGTCACCTCGAATTTGGCGAAGTCTATCACCGAACTGGCGATGCTTTCGATGTCGGCGAGATCGTGGGCGAGCGCTTCGCGCGCCGGTGACCTGCGCAGCAGTTCCAGGCGCAGCCGCATCCTCGTCATCGGCGTGCGCAGGTCGTGCGCAAGGGCTGCCGCGAGGTGTTCGCGGTCCTCGACATATTCGCGCAGCCTCGTCTGCATGGCGTTGATCGCCCTGGCGGCGGCGCGCACCTCCCGGCTGCCGCTCTCGGTGACCGGCGGGCTTTTGAGGTCGTTGCCGATCCGGTTGACGGCGGTTTCCATCATCCGGTAAGGCGCCGTCAGCCGGCGCAGCGACCAGATCGACATGATCACCACCAGCCCGGCGATCAGCCCATAGAGCGGCAGGCTGTCGACGCTCAGGATCGGGCCGACGGGTGTGATCGGTTCGGTGAAATTCAGCCACTGGCCGTCGGCGAAGCGCAGCGAGGCCGTAAGCTTGTCGCTCTGGGCGAAATCGGCGGCCAGCACCAGAAGGTCCCGCTCGACCTGGCCGATTTCGGGTCCGGGCGCGGCGCCGCCGGCATCGTCGGCTTCGCGCGTCGCAGGGTCGCGGCGCACGCGCGCGTCGGTGATGCCGAACTTGGACAGCCGACCGACGAGGATGTCCTCGAGTTCGGCCAGTTCGTCGTCGCCGGCGATCGAGGAGGTGACGGCGGGCGTGTCCGAAACGGTGAGCGCGTAGGTGGAATTGAACAGGCCGGTCGCCGTCGCCTTGCGCTCCTCCGGCGTGGCGTCATGCATGAGCTGCACCAGCGAGAAAGCGCGGTCGTTGAGGCGGTAGAGGTCGACCACGTCGTTGGCGGCGGCGCGGTCGCGCGACACGATATAGAGGGTCGCGACCTGGCTGATCAGCAGGCCTGATATGACGATTAGCAGCACCCAGACAGGCAGGGTCTGCGGCAGGAAACGTCTCATTCGGAGGTCGTTTCGGGCAGGAACTGGTAGCCGCCGCTGCGCACGGTGAGGATCAGCTTGGGCGTCTTGGGATCGTCTTCCATCTTGCGCCGCAGCCGGCTGACCAGGATGTCGATGCTGCGATCGAAGGAATAATCGCTGTCGCCGCCGGACAGTTCGATGAGTTGGTCGCGGGTCAGCACGCGCCCCGCGCTCTTGACGAAGGTTTGCAACAGGTTGAACTCGGCCATGGTCAGCTCGACCCTGACGTCGTCTGGCGCGGTCAGCCGGCGCCGCGAGCAGTCCATGGTCCAGCCGGCGAAGTGGTAAATCTGCTTGGTGGTGGCGCGCTTGGGCTCGGCGGCGCCATTGCGCCGCAGCACGGCGCGGATCCGGGCCAACAATTCGCGCGGATCGAAAGGTTTGGGCACATAGTCGTCAGCGCCCATCTCCAGCCCGACGACGCGGTCCGTCGTCTCGGTTACGGCGGTCAGCATGATGATCGGCGTCGTATACTGGGCGCGCAGGTCGCGGCACAATTCCAGCCCGCTCCTGCCGGGCAGCATCACGTCGAGCACGATGAGGTCCACCTGCGCGCGGCGCAGGATGGCCTCCATCTCGTCGCCATCGGCGGCAACCGAAGTGTGCAGGCCTCGCTTCTGGAAGAACTCCTGAAGCAGGTCGCGGATGCCCTTGTCGTCATCGACGATCAGTATATGCGCATCGGATTTCACAGCTGCCCTGTCAGGTTGTCGGCCAAGCATTTCCTGGCCGGTGAGCCACACGATAGAATTCGGGCCATATGTTGGCCAGTGCCTTGCTTTTCAAGGGAGAATGAATTGCGCCTTCTCCACTGGAAAGCAGCAGCCAAGCTCGGCCTGCCAGACACAATCCAGAAACAAAATTCTACAATCGGGAAAAACTCCTGAAAAGGTAGGGCGGCATAACGGTGCCGTGGCGGTCAGGTTATCGGCTGCGACGCTAGTCTCCGGGTTCACGGATAAACCGATGCCAAGTTTGTCGATCAGTTTGTTGGGTGCGTTGCTGGGCCTAGGCCTGGTCACCGCCGCTGTCGGACAATCGGACGCAAAGGCGCCGCTCACCCGGAGCGAACGGTGCGCCAATCTCAGCCACCAATTTGATGAAGCCCTCGAAACCCATGCCACGGCAACGCAGGTCACCGCGGCAAAGGCACTTCAGAGAAAGGGCAACCGGTACTGCGCCGCCAAGAAACAGGCGCAGGGCATCCGGATGCTCGCCAACGCTTTGAAGCTGCTTGGAGTGGCACCGAACGACCCGGTCCAGTGACACTCAAAACCGACCCGCATAAAAAGGAAAAACGAAGCCATGAAAAAGTCCATCCTGTCCGCCCTTGGTCTCGCCGTCGCTCTCGCATTCTCGATGCCGGTTCTCGGCAACGCAGCCGCCACCACGACCGCTGCCCCGGCTGCTGCCACCACGACCACCGCACCGGCTGCTGCCGCGACGACCGCCGCTCCGGCCAAGGCTGCTCCGAAGAAGGTCGCCAAGAAGACCGTCTGCAAGGTGACCAAGAAGCACAAGTGCCCGGTCAAGAAGGCGCCCGCTATGGCGGCTCCCGCGAAGATGGCCCCCGCGAAGGCCGCTCCGAAGAAGCCCTGATCGGCTTCGAGGTTCGTTCTATCAGGCCGTTCCAGCCGCACCGGCTGGGGCGGCCTTCTGCCAGGGGCATGGCCGATGAGTTGAACACCGCCAGCTTCCAGCCACGCATCTCGATCGTGCTTAACCCGTTTTCAACGCCGGCCTTGTAGGGCAATCCGCATGAAGAAGCGGCTTTCGTCCATTTTGCGCTCGATGGTCATCGGCGGCCTTGTAGCCACCGGTGTCGCCAGGGTGCTGATCCTGTTCTCCGCCAGCCCGGTGCCGGATCCGGCGAGCGGGCGCACCGAGCCTTCGCTGTTCGCGCCAGCGATTTCCAGCAACTGGGACTACATCACCCCGACGCAGACATGGCTGCTGATCGTGCTTGCCGGCGTGACGCTGATCTGCGTCGCCGGGTGGCCGATCGCGGCCTGGATGGAACGCCGGGCCGACGCCGGCGCAACTCGCCGCATCCTCGGCCGTCAGGGCCGTTGAACCGCGACCGACTATTTCCCACATGATCGTGAAGGACCGGGCCCGCCCGCCGACGGTCCGCAAATGGACGATGGCTGCCGCCCGTGGCAGAATGCGGCCTTGAGCTCGATCGCAGACTGTCGGTTCGGATGCCTGAAATCACCACAAAACCACGCGTAAAGGTCAAGCCGCAGACCGAACGGCCGAAGCTCTACAAGGTCATCCTCGTCAATGACGATTTCACGCCGCGAGAATTCGTGGTGACGGTGCTGAAGGGCGAGTTCAAGCTCTCGGAGGACCAGGCGCACCGCGTGATGATCACCGCGCACCGGCACGGCGTCTGCGTGGTCGCGGTCTTCACCAGGGATGTCGCCGAGACCAAGGCGACGCGGGCCACCGACGCCGGCAAGGCCAAGGGCTATCCGCTGCTGTTCACGACTGAGCCGGAGGAGTAGGGGAGGGATTTGGTCCCTTCTGAACGCTGGCAATGGCGAAACCATTCGCGACGGCATCTTTCTCCCAGTCACTATACGGGGAGAAATGTCCGGCAGGACAATGAGGGGCGGCGCCGTAGGGTGGAAATCGTTCAGACGAGTGCGCACAGCGGATCGCTGATCACGCGAATTCAGCGTTGCCCCTCATCAGCCCTCCGGGCACCTTCTCCCCGTGAACGGAGAGAAGGAAAAAACGCCTCGCTATCTTCCCTCGCGGTACCACATCGAGCCCATCGCCAGGAGCAGCAGGCCGAGGCCGAGGAAGCCGCCGAACAGCGGCACGCGCGACACGGCCTTCAGCACGCTGTCATCGGTGGTGCGCAGGCCGATCCAGTCGCTGCCCGACGCTTCGCCGGCCGAACGCACCGGCACGATGGAAGGCAGCGTCACAGCGCTGCCCGCGGACGAGGCCAGCCGGCGCACGCTGCCGCCGGTCGCTTCCGCCGGTGCCTTCAGCCGGTCCGGCGTGGAGACGACGTCGGCGAACTCCGGCGCGTTGACCGGTCCGACATGGGCGAGCGCGGTGAGATCGCCATTGGCGACCTGGAAGAGGCCGATCTCGCTGGTCTGGACGCTGCCGAGGAAGACACCGGGTTCGGATTTGTCGAGCTTGACGGTGAGCGTCTTGCCGGACGGGGTGATGATCTGCGCCGGGCCGGGATCGTCGGCCATCGTCTGGCGGCGGATCTCCAGCACCATGCCGCGTCCCTCGGCGGTCAGCCGCTCTTCCTCGAGCTCGGGCTCCTTCATCAGCCAGTGGGCGATGCGCCGGTAGAGCTGGACATGCGGGCCGCCGCCCTCGAAGCCGCGGGCCCACAGCCAGCCCTGGTCCGACAGAAGCATGCCGACGCGGCCTTCGCCCTTGCGGTCGAGCAGCAGCAGGGGCCGGTTGTCAGCCCCCTTCATCACCACTTCGCCTTGCGGATTCTGAACGCCGATGGTGCGGAACCAGCGGCTCCAATGCGGCGGCTCGGTGGCCGAACCGTCGAGGCCGCGCGTCACCGGATGACGTTGGCCGAGGTCGGTCAGGCGCGGATAGAACGCCTTGTCGACCACTTCGCCGGTCGGCATCGCCGGCAGGGCCGACATCAACGGCGTGCGCGCGATCGACGCCTCGCCGGCATATTCGGGGCCGGCGGCAATCAGCAGCGCGCCGCCCTTTTCGACATATTCGGAGATGTAGTCGTAATAGAGGATCGGCAGCACGTCGCGATGCTGGTAGCGGTCGAAGATGATGAGGTCGAAATCCTTGATCTTCTCGACGAACAGCTCGCGGGTCGGGAAGGCGATCAGCGACAATTCATTGATCGGCGTGCCGTCCTGCTTTTCCGGCGGCCGCAGGATGGTGAAATGGACGAGATCGACCGAGGCGTCGGATTTCAACAGGTTGCGCCAGGTGCGCTCGCCGGCATGCGGCTCACCCGAAACAAGCAGCACGCGCAGGTTCTCGCGGATGCCGTCGACCAGCGCGATGGCGCGGTTGTTGGTGTCGGTCAGTTCGCCCGGCTCGCGGTCGATGGCGAGTTCGATGATGTTGCGGCCGGCACCCGGGATGGTCACCTGCAGCGGCATGGCCTGGCCGACAATGGCATGCTCGACCGAAACCTGCTCGCCATTGACCGAGACGCGCACATCGACCGGTGCGGTCTCGTTTTCGGTCGAGATGACGCGGTAGCTCATGTCGAGCGGCTTGCCGACGAGGCCGAAACGCGGCGCGTTCTCGAAACGTATGCGGCGGTCCTTCTCATGCTCGTTGCCGGTGATCAGGGCGTGCAGCGGGGCGTTGAATTCGGGCGTACCGGCGGGCGCGTCATGCACCTCGCCATCGGTGATCATGATGGCGCCGCCGACGCGTGACGGCGGCACGTCGCGGAAGGCGCCTTCGAGCGCGCCGAACAGCCGCGTCGCCGTGCGTTCCTCTGCGGCCTCGGACTTGCCGGCCTCGACGACGCGGACGTCGAACTGCTTGAAGCGGCCAAGGCGCTGCTGCAGCCCGGCCAGCGCCTCGTCGGTCTGTTTCGTCCGTTCGCCGATGTCCTGGCTCTGGCTGCGGTCGACGATCAGCGCGACGACGCTCTTCAGCGGTTCGCGCTCCTCATTGAGGAACACCGGATTGAACAAAGCGGCGGCGAGTGCCAGCAAAGCGACGAAGCGCAACACCGCGCCGCGCTGGCGAAACCACAGGCCAACGAGCGCCAGCAGCGCCAACGGCACCAGCACCAGGGCCAGAAGCGGCCAGGATAGAAGCGGTTCGAAGGAGATCGACCAGTTCATGCCCTATCCTCCCGCGTCGGGGGAGGAGCGATCTTGAGGGGCGCGAGATAACACATCACCCTACTGCCCCAGCCGTTCGAGCAGGATGGGAACATGCACCTGGTCGGATTTGTAATTGCCGGTCAGCATGTACATCATGATGTTGACGCCGGCGCGCAGGGCGTAGACCCGCTGCATCGGATCGTTCGGCACGGTCGGCAGCAGCGGATCGCCATTCTCGTCGACCGCCCAGGCACCGGCGAAATCATTGGCGGTGATCATGATCGGCGAGACGCCATCGCCAGTGCGCACCGGCCGGTTGTCGGCATTGCTGGCATCGAGCGATGCCTCGACCCAGAGCGGGCTGCCGGCGAAGCGGCCGGGAAATTCGGGCAGGATGAAGAAGGACTTGGTCAGCACATGGTCCGACGGCACCGGCTCCAGCGGCGGCACGTTGAGGTTGCCGAGGATGTCGCGCAGCCGCTCGGTCGCCGGGCTGGTGGAATCGGCGCCGATGCCGTTGGCGAACTGGTCGCGCGTGTCGAACAGCACGGTGCCGCCCTGCTGCATATAGGCGTCGATGCGGGCGATCGCGGCCTGGCTCGGCATCGGTGCCGCCGGGTCGATCGGCCAGTAGATCAGCGGATAGAAGGACAGCTCGTCCTTGGAAATGTCGACGCCTGCCGGAGCCCCGGGTTCCAATGCGGTCTTCTCGATCAGGAAGCGGGTCAGGCCCTCGAGCCCGGCGCGGCTGATCGAATCGACACCCGGCACACCGGTCAGCACATAGGCGATACGGGTTTTCGAAATCGCCTCGATTGCGGCCTGGTCACCCGGTTTGGCATCGTCGGCGCGGGCAAGGTCGGCATGGCCGAACAGCGCGCCAAGCGCAATCAACATGGCGGCGGCGGTTGCAGCGGTACCGGCGCGGCGCGGCCGGCGCGAAAACAGGCCGCCCATCCACAACACAGCCAGCGTGTCGAGCAGCATCAAAAGCAGGGCCGCCGCAACCAGTCCGCCCTTCAAATTGCGCGATTCGTCAAAGGCATACTGGATGGTTGTGACCGGCACCGTCACTTGCGGGCGCGCCAGCGGCTCGAACGTGCTCGCGGCGTCGAGCAGGTTGTGAGCGAAAACGCCGGTTTCCGAGCCATAGAGGCCGGGCGGGTTCTCGAAGGTCACCGGCAGTGCGCCCGCGCCCGGCACCAGCGGCCGTGCATCCGGTGTCGGCGGCACCAGTGAGCCGTCGGCCGCGATCATGCGGTAGGGGGCGAGCGAGGTGGCGGCGGCTTCGGCATTGGCGATCGCCGCGCCCTGGTTGCGCGACAGCTGGACGATACGGCGCAGCATCTCGACGAAGCTGCCCGAGATCGGCAGGTTCGACCAGGTCGCCTCGGGCGTGACGTGGAACAGCACCAGCGTGCCCTTGCCCTTCTTCAGCCCGGTGACCAGCGGCGTACCGTCGGCAAGGGCCGCCCAGGTGCGCTCGACGATATCGGGTGTCGGCTCTGCCAGCACCTGCCGGGTCACCGTGACCTCGGTCGGCGGCGCCAGGTCGGCGAACGGACCGGCCTTGGGAAATTCGGTGACCGGCTGCGGCGATGTCCATGACAGCGCGCCGCCCAACGAACGTTCCCCGGTGCGCAGGCGAACCGGCAGCAAATCGTCGTCATTGCCGGCGGCCGCCAGCCGCGAGCCGGCGAAACGCACCAGCGTGCCGCCATTGTCGACCCAGTCGACCAGCCTTTGCCGGACCTGCGCGGGAATGGTGCCGATATCGGCCATGACGATCATCGCCGGCTTCTGGTCGAGGATCTGCGGGATGGCGTCGGCGAGATCGGCGCTGGAGGGTTCGACCAGATCGGCGAAGGGCTGCAGCGCGCGCCTGATGTAGTAGAGCGGCGACAGAAGTGGCTGCGCCTGGTCGGCCTCGGCCTGCGACAGCAAGCCGACGCGGCGGCGCTTGGAGCTTTCGTCGAGCACGCGCACGGCGCCCGCATGCCGCTCGCCATCGAGCGCGATCGAGGCGAAGTCGTTGCGCAATTCGAACGGAACCGGCATCGTGCCGGTGGCCGTGGCCTCGCCCGGCGCGAAGGTCAAGGTCGCGTCAGCGATGCGGCGGCCCTTGTCGTCGAAGGCGCCGGCGATCACCTGCGCCGGGGCGGGATCGCCGGGCGCGCGGATGGCGGTCAGGCCAAAGCCGTCGACCTGGTTTTCGGCCGATGTCAGGCCGGTCAGGGAAAGTCGGTCGGCCACGGCCCAGACGACGCGGGCGGCATTTTTCGACAGCAGCGTGTTGAAGGCTGCCTCGTCGCCTTTCGCGGCCAGGCCGTCAGCCAGCACGGCGACGCTGGCGCCGGGCAAGGTCTCCAGCACGCCGGCGACGCGGGCATAGACGGCCGGCCGGTCGGTCGGGATCGGTCGCGGCTTGGCGGCGCGCAGCCGGTCGAGCGCGGCGGCGGCATCGAACGGACCGATCTCCGCATTGGGTTTTTCGGCGGTGAAGGCGATAATGACAGGCACGCCATTCGAGCCGGCGTCGTTGATCAGCCGCTCGGCGGTGGCGACGCGCTTGTTCCAGTCGGCGGCACTTGCCCAGTCATTGTCGATGACCAGCGCCAACGCCGCACCCTCGGCCGGCAGCTTTTCGCGCGGATTGAAGACCGGTTCTGCCAATGCCGCGACGACGAGGGCCGCCATCAGCAGCCTGAGCAGCGTCAGCCACCAGGGGCTGCGCTGCGGTGTCTCCCCGCGCTTCAGCACGCGGGCGAGAATCTTTAGCGGCGGGAAGACCTCGGTCTGCGGCTTGGGCGGAGTGAGCCTCAGCAGCCACCAGATCACCGGCAGCGCCAGCAGGCCCCACAGCACCATGGGGGCGCCGAAGGAGAGCGGCAGCCAGCTCATGCGACGGCCCTCCCGGCGGAGGGACCATCAGCGGTCATCGCCATATGCAGGCGCACCAGCGCCTCGGAGGCCAGCCGGTCGGTGTGGTTGACGGTAAAGCTCCAGCCGAGGCGCTTGCACCAAGCCGCCAGTTCCTCGCGGCGGGCGCGATAGAGCAGGCGGTATTCCTCGCTCAACGTCTCGGCGCGGCCGGCTGTCAGCTTGTCGCCGGTCTCGGGATCGGTGAACTCGGTGCGGCCGGCATAGGGGAAGGTTTCCTCTGCCGGGTCGGCGACCTCGATCAGATGCGCGCGCACGCCGTGGCGAGCGAGCACGTCGAGCCAGGCCATTGTCTCCTCGACCGGATCGAGGAAATCGCTGACGATGACGATGTCGCAGAAGCGCCTGATATCAGAGAGATCGGGTTTGGCCGGCAATTCGCCGGCATGCATGAGCTGGGCCGCGATGCGCTCGGCGCCGTTGCGGGCGGTGAACGGATCGGTCAGATCAGGCCAGGCGATGCGCTCGCCACTGCGCGACAGAAGTTCGGCCATGGCCAGTGCCAGCACCAGCGCGCGCGACTGCTTGGAAACACTGGCGCCGGTCGACTTGTAGAGCATGGATGGCGAGGGGTCTGCCCACAGCCACACCGTGTGGGCGGCTTCCCATTCGCGGTCGCGCACATAGGTGTGGTCGTCGCGGGCCGAGCGGCGCCAGTCGATGCGCGAGGCGTCTCCTTCGACATAGGGCCGGAACTGCCAGAAATTCTCACCGATGCCACGCTTGCGGCGGCCATGCCAGCCGGCGATCACGGTGTTGACGATGCGGCGCGCCTCGACCAGCAGGTCAGGCACGAGCGAAGCCCGCAACCGGCCGCGGGCGAGCGCGTCACGCGTCGCCGCCGGAGCCTGGACCTCGCCGATGCGCGCCATCAAATTCCTTTCACGAGTTTCGCCACCACGTCGCGCACGCTGGTGCCCTCGGCGCGGGCGGCGAAGGTCAGCGCCATGCGGTGCTGCAACACCGGCTCGGCCAGCGCCCTGACGTCGTCGACCGAGGGCGCCAGCCGTCCGTCGTAGAGCGCGCGGGCCCTGGTGCACAGCATCAGCGCCTGGCTGGCGCGTGGACCCGGACCCCAGGCGACATGTTTGTCGGTCTCGGCATTGCCCTGCCCCGGACGCGCCGAGCGCACGAGGGTGAGGATCGCCTCGACGACGCTTTCGGGCACCGGCATGCGGCGGATCAGTGTCTGGATTTCCTTCAGCCGCGCCGGCTGCAGCACGTTGGCCGCCTTGGCGTCCTCGACGCCGGTGGTTTCCAGAAGGATGCGGCGCTCGGCCTCGATTTCGGGATAGAGGATATCGACCTGCATCAGGAAGCGGTCGAGCTGGGCCTCGGGCAGCGGATAGGTGCCTTCCTGCTCCAGCGGATTCTGCGTCGCCAGCACATGGAAGGGCGCCGGCAGGTCGTAGCGGGCACCGGCGATGGTGACATGATATTCCTGCATCGCCTGCAGCAGCGCCGATTGCGTGCGCGGCGAGGCGCGGTTGATCTCGTCGGCCATCAGCAACTGGGCGAAGATCGGCCCGGAGATGAAGCGGAAGGAACGCTTGCCGGTTTCGTTCTGTTCCATGACTTCGGAGCCGAGAATGTCGGACGGCATCAGATCGGGCGTGAACTGGATGCGGCGCGAATCGAGGCCGAGCACGATGCCCAGCGTCTCGACCAGCTTGGTCTTGGCAAGGCCCGGCACGCCGACGAGAAGCGCATGGCCGCCGGCCAGCAGCGCCACCAGTGTGCGCTCGACGACGTTCTCCTGGCCGAAGATGACCCGGCCGACGCCGTCGCGAATCCTGGCGATATCCGCCAGCGCCGTCTCGGCCTGGGCGACCATGTCCTTTTCGCTGATCGGGCTTTCCTTGACCATCACGCTCATGCAGCTCGATCCCTTTTGCCTGGAGATACCTATGGTTGGAAATACGGCAGCACCATAGCATAAGTTGCCGCGATTCGGCCTCGCGTAGCGCCTATGGTCGAACTTAAATCACAGACTTAGGCTGACAAGCGGAACAACAGTGACTATTTCGTGACGATGCGCGAACACGATGAACATCGCCAACAAAGCCTTACGCAGGCGACCGAGGCCCGGGGCCTGGAAGCCCTGATCTCGCGCGCGGCCCGCGCCGGCAAGGGCGCGGCGCCCGTCGAGCGCTGGAATCCCGACTTTTGCGGCGATCTCGACATGGAGATCAAGGCCGACGGCACCTGGTTCTACCTGGGCACGCCGATCGGCCGCATGCCGCTGGTGCAGCTTTTCTCCTCCGTGCTGCGCAAGGACGCCGACGGCAGGACCTATCTGGTGACGCCGGTGGAAAAGGTCGGGATACGCGTCGCCGACGCGCCGTTCATCGCCGTCGAGATGGATGTTTCGGGCCAAGGCGAGGATCAGGTCATCACGTTTCGCACCAATGTCGGCGACGTGGTCGAGGCCGGGCCGGAGCGTCCGCTGCGCTTCGTCGACGAGAACGAGACCGGCGGTTTGAAACCCTATCTCCTGGTGCGTGGCAGGCTGGAGGCGCTGGTGGCGCGGCCGGTCATGTACGAACTGGTCGGGCATGGCGAGGAGATCGAGATCGACGGCAGGACGATGTTTTCGGTGCGCTCGAAGAACGCCGTGTTTCCGATCATGCCGGCGGATCAGCTGAAGCGGTTGAGCGCGTGATGGACCATATATCGCCGGCGCCTTTCTCATCGGCGGAATTTCGCGCGCGCTTTGCCGCGCAGCCGGACGCGCATGCCGGCGACGACTATGGCGATCACCGCTTCAATCCTGGCCATCCGCGCCTCAACCCGGGCAAGCCGCTGCGCGACGCGGCGGTGCTGATCCCGGTGGTCGACCATGACGGCGAGGCGAGCGTCCTGCTGACCAAACGGGCCGAGAAACTACGCAACCATTCCGGGCAAGTGGCTTTCCCCGGCGGCACGATCGATGCGACCGACGCGAGTCCGGAGGCGGCGGCGCTGCGCGAGACCTTCGAGGAGATCGGCCTTGGCCAGGATCGCATCGAGATCATCGGGCGGATGCCGGATTACGTCGCCGGCAGCGGCTACCGCATCGCGCCGGTGCTCGGCATCGTGCGGCCGCCTTTCAAACTGACCTTGAACGCCGACGAGGTCGATGCCGCCTTCGAGGTGCCGCTGCGCTTCCTGATGGATCCCGCCAACCACAAGCGCGACAGCCGCATGTGGAACGATCTCGAATGGTTCTTCTACGACATGCCCTATGGCGACCGGCGCATCTGGGGCGTCACCGCCGGCATCATCCGTACGCTCTATGAAAGGCTTTATGCGTGAGTGTTTCGATCGCGGGCAGGGCCGACTGGCTCACCGACAAGCATCTGCGGCGCCTGCTTGGCGCGCTCGGCGAAGGCGGTGAAGAGGCGCGTGTCGCCGGCGGCGCCGTGCGCAACGCGCTCATGGGACAGCCGGTCGCCGACATCGACATCGCCACCACTTGCCTGCCGCAGGAAACCATCCGTCGCGCCGAGACGGAAGGCTTCAAGACGGTGCCGACCGGCATCGAGCATGGTACGATCACGGTTGTCGCCGGTGGCAAGCCTTATGAAATCACCACCTTGCGCGCCGATGTCGAGACCGATGGCCGCCGCGCGAAGGTGTCGTTCGGGCGCGACTGGAAGCTCGACGCGGAGCGGCGCGATTTCACCATCAACGCGCTCTATGCCGAGGCCGACGGCAGGGTCGTCGATCTTGTCGGCGGCATCGCCGATATCGAGGCGCGCCGGCTGCGCTTCATCGGCGAGCCGGAGGCGCGCATCCGGGAGGATTATCTGCGCATCCTGCGCTTCTTCCGCTTCTTCGCCTGGTACGGCGACGGCCGCCCCGACGCCGAGGGCCTGAAGGCCTGCGCCCGGCTGAAGGAGGGCCTCGCCCAACTTTCGGCCGAGCGCGTCTGGTCGGAACTGAAGAAGCTTCTGTCGGCGCCCGACCCCTCGCGCGCACTGCTCTGGATGCGGCAGGCCAGTGTGCTGACCGCGGCGCTGCCTGAAAGCGAGAAATGGGGCATCGATGCCATCCACGGACTGACCAAGGCCGAGAAGGACCTGGGCTGGACGGTGGACCCGATGCTGCGGCTTGCGGCGATCGTACCGCCTGATGCGGCACGCATGAAGACGCTGGCCGAGAGGCTCAGGTTCTCGACCTCCGAAGCCGAGCGCATGCTTCGCTGGGCGCTCTCCACTGCGGTCGAGCCGAAGACGACCGAGGGCGAATTGGCGAAAAGGCTCTACCGCGGCGACCGCCAGGGATTTGTCGATCGGCTGAGGCTGTCGCTGGCGTCGGCGCGGGTGCGCGCCGTCGATGACAATGACGCTCTGCTCGAAGCTGGCGGCTTTTCGCGCCTGCTTGCCTTCGCCCTCAAATGGGAAAGGCCCGAATTTCCGCTACGTGGCGCCGACCTCACCGCGCTCGGCGCAACGCCGGGGCCGAAACTCGGCGAAGTCCTCAAAAATATCGAGGCGGAATGGATCGAAGCCGGATTTGCACCTGATCGCGACGCGTTGCTCGAACGCGCCGCGCAGGCCCTGGCCGCGAGGTAAGGATTCTTCGCGGCACGCCCTGAAATGCTTCCGATCAGGCGGCGTCGCGGACTTTCTCGATGCGCGATCGGATGGCCTCGATCATCGTTTCACGGATGGTCGTCTCGCCATGTGTCTCGCGCATGTGCTCGACGGCGCGGCGCATGACTTCGGCCTCCTCGTCCGCACGGGTATGCCACTCGCAGCCGGGAACCAGCGACCCGCAGTGAAATTGCTTCATCGGATTTCTCCTTTTCCTCCGTGGAACCCTGTCGGGCTCCGGTATTTTCTTGGCCTGTGACCAGCTTTCCGATCACGGCAGGGGTGGAAGCCATAACACAGATGGGGTGCCATTGGTTGCGGTCAATGTTGAAAAGGCGGAGCAGCGCTGCTCCGCCCTCTTCACGCTAGCCCATCGGGCAGGCCATCACTTCACGATCTTGACTGCCTCGGCAACCTTGTCCTTGCCGCTCATGTCCCACGAAATTCTGACCTTCTCGCCGACCTTCAGGCCAGGATCCTTGAAAGTCTCGGGAAGCGTAAAAGACGATCCATTGTCGAGAACCAGGCTCTTTGCCGTCGCATCGAAGCTCTTGACCGTTCCGGTGGTGTGCTTGACGGCGGCGAACGCCACCGAACCGGAAGCAAGAAGGGCGGCAGCGGCCGCGGAAACGATGATCTTTCTCATGCTGATATACTCCTGGGAGAGCGGGATCCTTCTTGACGAGGATGATCCGCATCGTCTTTGGGCCGTCCGGTCGCGTCGAGTCGCGGCTCGCCTTGTTGCAAGGCAATTCCGAAGGGAAAGCGGGTTGCATTTCCCGGAATTGCCCCTGGGGCAAACCACCGGCGCTTCCCGACCCAACTGTGACAAATAACCCAATTTTTTCAGATGGATATTAGACGAAAAAGATATTCCTGGCGCCACATTCGGCGCCCAGATTCGACAAATGGGACATCAATGCGGCCTCACATCGCGCTCACCGTCTTGTTACGGCCAGCGCACCTCCGGCGGCAGGCTGGAGAGGATCGAGGCGACATTGCCGCCGGTCTTCAGGCCGAAGATGGTGCCGCGATCGTGAAGCAGGTTGAATTCGACGTAGCGGCCGCGGCGGATGAGCTGTTCGTCGCGGTCGCCATCGGTCCAGTTGCCGTTGAAATTGGCGCGCACGAGGTGGCCGTAGACGACGAGAAAAGAACGCCCGACATCCTGGACGAAGTTGAAATCGGCATTCCAGCCGCCTCTGTCCTCGCCCGAATGCAAATAGTCGAAAAAGATGCCGCCAACGCCGCGCGGCTCGTTGCGGTGCGATAGATAGAAGTACTCGTCGCACCAGGCTTTGTATTTCGGATAGTCGGCGACGGCGGCATTCTTCTCGCAAGCGAACTGCATGGCGCGGTGAAACGCCGTCGTGTCGGGGTCGTCCTGGGTGCGGCGGCGGTCGAGCACCGGCGTCAGGTCGGCGCCGCCACCGAACCAATGCCTGGATGTGACCACCATGCGTGTGTTCATGTGCACGGCCGGGACGTTTGGGTTCCAGGGATGCGCGATCAGCGAAATGCCCGATGCCCAGAAGCGCGGGTCTTCCTCGGCGCCGGGCATCTGCTTCCTGAATTCGGGCGAGAATTCGCCATGGACGGTCGAGGTGTGGACGCCGACCTTCTCGAAGACGCGGCCATGCATCATCGACATGGTGCCGCCACCGCCCTTGCCCTGATCGCGCTCCCACGGCGTCTTTTCGAAACGGCCCGGCGACCACGAGGCCAGCGGCCCCTGGAGATCCTGCTCGATCTGCTCGAAGGCGCCGCAGATGCGCTCGCGCAGCGCCTCGAACCACAGCCGCGCCTTTATCTTCTTCTCTTCGATGTCGGCGGGCAGGCCTGCCGGTATTTCGGGTCGTTCCAAGTGCCGTCTCCGGTTGTGGGCCACCCGTGGCGGGGATCCCCGATAAATGACTCGTCTTTTGCCGGCGCGATCCCTAATCTCTTGGGGATCAGGGTCAAGTCCCGTCTGATTTAGGGTGTAAGGAGTTGCTTCGTGCGCACCCCGGCAAGACCGCCGCTGGATGGCTTGAAGAAAAGGCTCGATCAGAGCCGGGCCGAGCGCGCGCTCAAGCCGCGCGACGGTTTTCTGCGCGAAACCTTCGTCCTGCCGCGCTCCGACGCCCGCCTCAAGGCCAAGGAGTGGTTCGAGCGCTTCCCCAAACAGGCCTACTGGACCGAGATCGAAAGCTGGTTCGAGCGACCAGGCGACCTGATCGAGTTCACGATCAGGCGGCTGCCGGCGGCGGATTAGGATCCTACCACCAGCCGTCTCGCGCCCGTTCCTTCCCGCGCCAGCCTGTCACCCTTGTTCCTGAGCGGACATTTGTCGATCGACATGCAGCCGCAGCCGATGCAGTCGGTCAGCCCGTCGCGCAGTTTCTTCATCTGGGCGATCTTGTGGTCGAGTTCGTCGCGCCAGGCACTTGAAAGCAGGCTCCAGTCGTCACGCGTCGGCGTGCGGCCTTCGGGAAGCGCCGCCAGTGCGGCTCCGATGTCGGCCAGTGAAATGCCGACCTCCTGGGCAATCCTGATGACGGCCACGCGCCGCAGGACGTCGCGGCCGTAGCGGCGCTGGTTGCCCGACGTGCGATGGCTGCGGATCAGGCCGCGCGTCTCGTAGAAATGCAGCGCCGACACCGCGACACCGCTGCGCCTGGCCACCTGGCCCACCGTCAATTCCATTATCGGAGCCATGTCCCACTTTCCGCTTGACCTCAACTTAAGTTGAGCTTGTAGCCAGGAAATATCGAGTGGGCAATTGAAAGGAAAAGGCGATGTGCGCCTGGGCCGGAATAACTGGTGAAACCGCTACGGTTGGGGACGAGGAGAGGCTGAAACTTCTATCGGAGCTGCCGGATGGCTTCGCCCGCCACCATGGCCACGGAAAGAGCGACGTTGATGCTGCGCGCGTTGGGCTGCATCGGGATGGTCAGCCGCGCATCCGCCGCCTGATGGACTGGATCCGGCACGCCCGCGGATTCGCGGCCAAACAGCAGGATGTCGCGGTCGGTGAAGCTGAAGTCGGTGTAGGGGATCGCGGCCTTGGTCGACAGCAGCACCAGCCGGTCCGCGCGGGCCTTGCGCCACGCCTCGAAGGCGTTCCAGTCGACATGCCGGGTCAGGGCGGCCATTTTGAGGTAGTCCATGCCGGCACGTTTCAGCGCCTTGTCGGAAAGCGGAAAGCCGGCAGGCTCGATGATGTCGACGCCAAGGCCGAGGCACGCGGCGAAGCGCAGGATTGTCCCGGTATTGCCGGCAATGTCCGGCTGGTAGAGCGCGATGCGGAGACCATTGTTCACTTCCGCGTCCTTCTAATAAGTGGCAGATCGGCCACAGCGGCTCCCTGGTTTTGGAAATTCCTGGACCCGCGGGTGGCCATTTTTTTCGAAGTCGGGTATACGACCAGCATTGTCAACCCGAACCGAAGGAGGGGTAATTCATGATGACCATGCACATCCAGCGCCCCACCCGTGGGCTCAACTGCGCCCTGGCGGTTTCGGTACGACGTTTCTCCTGATCTTTTAGGCACTTCCGCACCGATCTCCGCCGAAACCATACCCTGGTCTTCGAAGGAATCCTGCGATGTTTTTCAAGCTGCCGAAGGGGCCGATGGCCCCGTCCCAACGCGTTCCGACTGATCCGCCGCCGATCCCGCGGCACGATGTCGATCATCCTTTCTATCTCTATTTCAACACGGAGGACGGACCGATGTTCGATCCCTACAGAATACCGGGCTCGAGGAGCCTGCATATCCACCGGCTGCCGACCTGGGCGCTGTTGATCGGCGAGACCTATTCGTCGGCGGTCCATGCCGAAGTGCGCCGCCGTCCGCATCGCGGCATGCTGCCGGACGTCGATTTCTCGCGCGCGGTCCCCGACCCGGGCCGGCCTTCGCTGGTGCGCCGCATCATCCGGCTGATCCGGCCGGGCGCGAAAAACCGCGCCGACGGCACCGTGTCGTCGGCATCGGCAAACGCGGCTGTCGGCGAAAAGCCGGCGAACTCCTATATAGCGCGAAGCAGGGCCGACGCTCCGGATGATTCCGGAGCGTCGGCCCTCGATGCCATCCGGTCCGAGGACTTCGTACGCCGCCAAGCCGCGTAAGCGGAAACAAATTTCACAGGCATGACCTATGTTGTTGTTTAGTTGGTTTGAAAGAAGGCTCGATCCGTTTCCGGTAGCGGAGCCGGTCGAGCCGCCCAGGACGCTGGTTGCCTTCTGCCTGCATTATACGCGCGGGGCATGGCCCTATATTCTTGTCGATGCGGTGCTGGTCGCGGCCATCGCCATCGCGGAAGTGTGGATGTTCGGCTTCCTCGGCCGCATCGTCGACTGGCTGTCGGGCCAGAACCGCGAGACCTTCCTGCAGACGGAAGGCTGGAAGCTCGCCGGCATGGCCTTCATCGTATTGTTTGCGCTGCCCGGCACGGTTTGGCTGCATTCGCTGCTCAACCAGCAGACGCTGATGGGCAATTACCCCATGCGCATCCGCTGGCAGGTGCACCGCTACCTGCTCAAGCAATCGATGAGCTTCTACCAGGACGAGTTCGCCGGCCGCATCGCCACAAAGCTGATGCAGACCGCGCTTGCCGTGCGCGAATGCGTCATCAAGGTGATCGACGTCCTGAACTACGTCGTCGTCTATTTCCTCGGCATGCTGTTGATTGTCGGTTCGGCCGACTGGCGGCTGGCGGCGCCACTTGGCGTCTGGATGGTCGGATATATCCTGTTGCTGCGCTTCTTCATCCCGCGACTGGGCAAGGTCGGGGAGGAGCAGGCGAATGCGCGCTCGACCATGACCGGCCGCGTCGTCGACAGCTACACCAACATCCAGACGGTCAAGCTGTTTTCCCATTCACGCCGCGAGGCCGCCTTCGCCAGGGACGGCATGATGGGCTTCCTCGATACGGTCTACCGGTCGATGCGGCTGGTGACGCTGCTGTTCGGCTCGCTCTACATACTGAACGCGCTGCTGCTGTTCTCGGTCACCGCCATCTCGCTGTGGCTGTGGATGGGGCAAGTGGTGACGATCGGTGCGGTCGCCGTGGTCATCGGTCTGGTGCTCCGGATGTGGGGCATGTCGCAGTGGATCATGTGGGAAATGTCGAGCCTGTTCGAGAATATCGGCACGGTGCAGGACGGCATTGCCTCGATTTCGTTGCCGCGCCTAGTCGAGGACAGGCCGGATGCCAAGGAGATCATCGTTTCCGAAGGCGATATCCGCTTCGAGGATATCCGCTTCCATTACGGCAAGCAGAAAGGCGTCATCGAAAACCTGTCGCTGGTGGTCAAGCCGGGCGAGAAGGTCGGCATTGTCGGCCGCTCGGGCGCCGGCAAGTCGACGCTGGTCAATCTCTTGCTGCGCTTCTACGACCTGGAAAGCGGCCGGATCCTGATCGACGGCCAGGAGATCGCCGGCGTGAAACAGGATTCGCTGCGCGCGCAGATCGGGATGGTCACGCAGGATACCTCGCTGCTGCATCGTTCGGTGCGCGAAAATATCCTCTATGGCCGGCCCGATGCCACCGACGAGATGCTGCTCGAGGCGGCGCGGCGGGCCGAGGCGATGGATTTCATATCAGGACTTTCGGACCATCATGGACGCAAGGGGTTCGACGCCTATGTGGGCGACCGCGGCGTCAAACTGTCCGGCGGTCAACGGCAACGCATCGCCATTGCTCGCGTTATGTTGAAGGACGCGCCCATACTTATCCTTGACGAGGCGACGTCGGCGCTCGATTCCGAGGCGGAAGCCGCCATCCAGGAGAACCTCTACAAGCTCATGCAAGGCAAGACCGTCATCGCCATCGCGCACCGGCTGTCGACCATCGCGGCGATGGACAGGCTCGTCGTGATGGACCAGGGTCGCGTCATCGAGGAGGGCTCGCACGAGGAACTGGTCGCCGGAGGCGGACTCTACGCGCAGCTCTGGCAGCGCCAGTCGGGTGGGTTCCTGCTCGATGACGTCCCAGTCGAAGCCGCCAATGACGCAATAGCAAAGGGGCAAGCCGCAGAATGATGGCCGCCGCATGATGACAGCCGTCTACCGCTGGTTCGAGACCTGGGTCTACCCGTTCAGGGAGCCGGCGAATCTTCGGCCACCGGCCAGCATCACGGGCTTCCTCTGGCACTATGTTGGGCAAGCGAAGTTCGCCTTCTTCGCCATGCTGGTCATCGGCGGCATCGCGCCGCTGGTCGAGGCCGGCCTGTTCTATTTCGTCGGGCGGCTGGTCGATATTCTCGATCAATTGCCCGGCGAGCGCAGCTGGCACGCACTGTGGACCGCCGCCGGCCCCGAACTGGTGTTCATGGTCGTCGTGGTACTGGTCATCCGCACCATCGTCGTCGGCCTGTCGGCCCTGGTCGACGAACAGACGATCACGCCCGGCTTCTACAATCTGGTGCGCTGGCAGGCGCACCGGCATGTCTCGCGCCAGTCCTACGCCTTCTTCCAGAACGATTTCGCCGGCCGCATCGCCACCAAGGTCTGGCAGGCGGGGCAGGCGACCGGCGACCTGATGGAAAGCTTCATCGAGGTCGTCTGGTTCATGGTCGTCTATACGGTGACGACGCTGGCGCTGGTCGCCGGGCTCGACCTCAGGCTGGCGGCGCTGGTGGTGGTCTGGATCACCGCTTTCGGCTTTCTGGCCAAGCTCTATCTGCCAGCGATCCGCAAGCACGCCGAGGCGACCGCCGAGGCGGGTTCCATGATCAATGGCCGCATCGTCGATTCCTACTCCAACGTGCAGACGCTGAAACTGTTCGCGGCCGACGGCGACGACCGCTACATCCGGAACGGTTTTGACATCTATCTCGACGCATTGCGGCCCTTCACCCGCCGATTGACCGGCGTGCGCATGGCGCTGACGACGCTGTCGGGCATCATGATCACGGCGATCGGCTGCTTTGCCGTCTATCTCTGGGTCGAGGGCTCGATCACCGTTGGCGCCGTCGCCTTCACGCTCAGCCTGGTGCTGCGGCTCAACATGCTGCTTGGCCGGCTGATGATGCAGATGAACGGCATCTTGCGCAATCTCGGCGTATTGGAAAACTCCAAGGCGCTGATCTCGCAGCCGCTCGGGCTGACCGATACGCCGGACGCGAAAGAGCTGGTCGTGACGGGCGGGCGCATCGACGTCAGGAATGTCGAGTTCCACTACGGCAAGGGGTTCGGCGTGCTCAACGGCATCGACCTCGTCGTCAAGCCGGGTGAGAAGGTCGGGCTGGTCGGCCCGTCAGGCGCCGGCAAGACGACGCTGGCCAATCTGATCCTGCGCCTCTACGACCTCGAAAGCGGCGAGATCACCATCGACGGCCAGAACGTCTCTGATGTGACGCAGAATTCGCTGCGCGCCAATATCGGCGTCGTTAGCCAGGACACCGCGCTTTTCCACCGTTCGCTGCGCGACAACATCAAGCTCGGCATGCCCGACGCGACGGACGCCGAGGTGATCGCGGCGGCGAAAAAAGCCGAGGCGCACGAGTTCATCCTGACCTTGCGCGACAACCGCGATCGCGCCGGCTACGAGGCCTTTGTCGGCGAGCGCGGCGTGAAACTGTCGGGCGGCCAGCGCCAGCGCGTGGCGATCGCCCGCGTCTTCCTCAAGGACGCGCCGATCCTGATCCTCGATGAGGCGACGTCGGCGCTCGATTCCGACATCGAGGCGGCGATCCAGGAGAACCTGACGCGGCTGATGGAGAACAAGACCGTGATCGCCATCGCCCATCGGCTGTCGACGATCGCGGCACTCGACCGCCTGGTGGTGCTCGACGGCGGCCGCATCGTCGAGCAAGGCACGCATGACGAGCTGGTGGCGCTCGACGGGCTCTATGCCCGGCTGTGGAAGCGCCAGTCGGGCGGCTTCCTCTATCACGAGGAAAGCGTGCTCGAAGAGACGCGGCCGGCGGAGTAGGCGCATGGGTGGATCGCCAGAGGTCAGCCCAGGAATCGGCCCAGAGACGGGCTATGTGCTCAAGCGTTTGCGGCCAACCGCGCCGGCCTTCGACACGTTGAAGGATGAGAGCCGGCTGGAGGGCTACTGGATGCTGGTGCGCCTGAGCGATGGCTGGGCAAGCGGCCGCAACAAGTTCCTGAAGCGGGGCGAGGCGCTGTTCGGGGCATGGCATGGCCGGGAACTCGCCGGCGTGTGCGGGCTGAACATCGATCCCTATTTCGAGGGCAGGGACCAGGGCCGGGTCCGTCACCTGTTCGTCAGCGCGCGCCACCGCCGCAACGGCCTTGGCCGCATGCTGGTGGAAACCGTTGCCGACAGGGCTCGTCAGTATTTTTCAGTCTTGAACACCCGCGCGCCCCCGGAAGCCTTCGGTTTTTACGAACGGCTTGGCTTTCAACGCGTGGAAGGCGAAGAATTCGTCACCCATCGCATGATTTTCGGGAAAGGGGGCTGAAATGTCCTTGCGTCCACCGTCTCATCTTGCCGGCGCTACCGCTGCCGAAGCCGCCTTCGATGCGCTCGGCCATGAAATCCTGGCGGAAAAAGCGGCCGCTCTCGGGCGCGCCGGTCAAAAGGTGGAGGAAACGCTGGCCCGGCTGGCCAGCAATGCCGAGGAGGACCTGCGTCCCCTTCTTCTCAAGGAGGCCGCCGTGGCCGTCCACGCCTATTTCATCCAGCGCGAACTGTGCGGCTTTCGAAAGCACGATGCCGTCATCCGCGAATACAACATCCCCAGGGCGGTCCTTGTCCGGTTGGGAGCGACGTAAGGATCACTCCAGCCATTCGGTGATGAACGTGCCGTTCTCGTGGATGTCGGTCGTTTCCAGCGGGCCGGGGCCGAGATTGGTGAATTTGTGTGGCGTGTTGGGCGGCACGATGACAATCTGGCCGGCGGAGGCCTCGATTTCCTGGTCGCCGACCGTGAACAGGGCGCTGCCCTGGCGGATGATGAAGATCTCCGCATAGGGATGGGAATGCAGCCGCGGGCCGCCGCCTGTGTCGGGCAGATGATTGAAGATCAGGCAGGAGTTGGAACCGTAGACGCCGCACTGCAGTTCGCCCTTCCAGCGGTCGGGACGAACAGCCCATTCCTCGCGATCGATGACATGCGCCATGACGGGGAAGATAGATCACACCGACATCCTGTGTCGAGGTAAACAGAGATGCCGGATTTGCGGTTGTTTCCCGGTTGTTTAGCCGTCCTTCGCGGCCATTCGCCGCCTTGTCGCGCGATAGGGTATTCTGTCCCCGCGACAATCTGCCCTTGTGCCTTGACCCGTCTGGACAAAAACGGGCTTCACGCATAAACCGAAGTCCAAATGCCGGAGGAATTCGCTAGCCTGTTCGCCATGCGCTGTCGGGTTGGCGTGATTGAGCGGGGAACAAGGCTCGGCCACCGGCGCGGAAGAGGCGAAAGGATCAGGCACCCGTGAGCGCAACCGACATCCACGATCCCAATCGTCGAGATTTTCTCTACGTCGCCACCGGCATGGCCGCCGTGGTCGGCGCCGGTGCCGTCGCCTGGCCGTTCATCGACCAGATGCGCCCTGACGCCTCGACGCTGGCGCTCGCTTCGGTCGAGGTCGACGTCTCCTCGCTGACGCCTGGCAGCTCGCTGATCGTCAAGTGGCGCGGCAAGCCGGTCGTGGTGCGCAACCGCACCGAAAAGGAAATGAAGGACGGCGAGGCCGTCAGCCTCTCCGATCTCAAGGATCCGATCGCCCGCAACGCCAATTTGCCGTCCGATGCGCCGGCGACCGATGCCAACCGCACCACGCCCGGCAAGGAAGCCTGGATGGTGATGGTTCAGGTCTGCACGCATCTGGGCTGCATTCCACTCGGCCAGGAAGGCGATTTCGGCGGCTGGTTCTGCCCGTGCCACGGCTCGCAATACGACACCGCTGGCCGCATCCGCAAAGGCCCGGCGCCGGAGAACATGGCGATTCCGGTATTCAAATTCATTTCCGATACCAAACTCCTTATCGGTTGAGGCAGGGGATATTTCGATGAGCGAGGGACACTCGACCTATACGCCGAAGACCGGTATCGAACGCTGGTTCGACGCCCGCATGCCGCTGCCCAGGATGGTCTATGACAGCTTCATCGCCTATCCGGTGCCGCGCAACCTGAACTATATGTGGACCTTCGGCGGCATCCTGGCGATCATGCTGGTGTCGCAGATCCTGACCGGCATCGTGCTGGCGATGCACTATACGTCGGACAGCGCTCTCGCCTTTAATTCGGTCGAGAAGATCATGCGCGACGTCAATTCCGGCTGGCTGTTGCGCTACATGCATGCCAACGGCGCCTCGTTCTTCTTCATCGCGGTCTACCTGCATATCTTCCGCGGTCTTTATTACGGCTCCTACAAGGCGCCGCGCGAACTGCTGTGGATCCTGGGCTGCATCATCTATCTGCTGATGATGGCGACCGGCTTCATGGGCTACGTGCTGCCTTGGGGGCAGATGAGCTTCTGGGGCGCCACCGTCATCACCGGCTTCTTCAGCGCGATTCCGCTGGTCGGTGACTGGATCCAGCAGTTGCTGCTCGGCGGCTTCGCCGTCGACAACCCGACGCTGAACCGCTTCTTCGCGCTGCATTATCTCTTGCCGTTCATGATCGCCGGCGTCGTCGTGCTGCACGTCTGGGCGCTGCATGTCGTGGGCCAGTCGAACCCGACCGGCATCGAGGTCAAGTCGAAGACCGACACCGTCGCCTTCACGCCCTACGCGACCATCAAGGACGCGTTCGGCATGATCGTGTTCCTGTTCATCTTCGCCTATTTCATCTTCTTCCTGCCGAACTATCTCGGCCACGCCGACAACTACATCGTCGCCAACCCGCTGAAGACGCCAGCCCATATCGTGCCGGAATGGTACTTCCTGCCGTTCTACGCGATCCTGCGCGCCATCACCTTCAACATCGGGCCGATCAATTCCAAGCTCGGCGGCGTGCTGTGCATGTTCGGCGCCATCGTCATGCTGTTCCTGGTGCCGTGGCTCGACACCTCCAAGGTGCGCTCGGCGGTCTACAGGCCCTGGTACAAGCTGTTCTTCTGGCTGTTCGTTGCCGATGCCATCCTGCTTGGCTGGCTGGGCTCGCAGCCGGCGGAAGGCAGCTATGTGTTCATGGCGCAGATGGCGACACTGTTCTACTTCGCCTTCTTCCTGATCGTCCTGCCGGTGCTCGGCCTGATCGAGACGCCGCGCAGGCTGCCCAACTCGATCACCGAAGCGGTGCTCGAGAAGAACAAGGGCGGCAGCGGGCATCCGGCGGGCGCCACGGCAGCACCTGAGACCAAGGGCTGAGCGGTAGAGAATCTAAGGGGATTTGGCATGAAAAAGATTCTCACCTCGCTGGCGCTGATCGGCCTTGTGGCCGCCGGCACCGCCGCCTACGCGGCCGAAGAGGCGCACGACGCGGCGGCTCCGACGCATTTCCCGATCCACGAACCGAAGGAAATGAGCTGGAGCTTCACTGGCCCGTTCGGCACTTATGACAAGGCACAGCTGCAGCGCGGCCTGAAGGTCTACAAGGAAGTCTGCTCGGCCTGCCATTCGATGAACCTTGTGGCGTTCCGCACGCTGTCGGACCTCGGCTACAGCGACGCCCAGGTCAAGACGTTCGCGGCCGAATACACCATCCATGACGGTCCCAACGATGCTGGCGACATGTTCGACCGTCCCGGCAAGCCGTCGGACCATTTCCCGGCGCCGTTCGCCAACGAGGAAGCCGCGGCTGCCTCCAATGGCGGCGCGGCACCGCCCGACATGTCGCTGCTGGCCAAGGCGCGCGGCGTGGAACGGGGTTTTCCGCAGTTCGTCTTCGACATCTTCACCCAGTATGACGCGGGCGGCCCCGACTACATCCATTCGCTCCTGACCGGCTATGACGAGAAGCCGCCGGCCGGAATGGTCATTCCCGAAGGCACGCATTACAACCCGTACTTCATGTCGGGCGTGTCGCTGAAGATGCCCAAGCCGCTCTCCGACGGCCAGGTGACCTATGACGACGGTTCGCCGCAAACCGTCGACCAGTACGCCCGTGATGTGTCGACCTTCCTGGCCTGGGCGGCCGAGCCGCACATGGAAGCCCGCAAGAAGACCGGCTTCCGCGTGCTGGTGTTCCTGCTTCTGTTCGGCGCCCTGGTCTATCTGACCAAGCGCAAGGTCTGGGAAGCCGTCGCCCACTAAGGCCTGTTGACCTTCAGGTGAGGCCGGTCTGCAAACGATGGCTTCCTGCGCTTCCGGTGCTCACGTACTTCAAGTACGCTCCGCTCCGGTTCTCGGAAACCATCGTTTTCGACTCGGCCTGACCTGAATCTCAAAAGGCCTTGGCCGTTCAATGCACAATGTGGGGCGTCGAGAGGCGCCCTTTCTGCTTTTGAGGTGGATTACACCACCACGCCTCGGCGGTGTCACATGGCCGTCACCGCACATCGCGATCCTGCGGCGCTCTCATCAAAGGATCACGCCCATGAAAAGATACGCATCGCTCGCGGCAGGCCTGCTGCTGCTTGTCGTCGGCTCCGCGGCCCGTGCCGAAGACGCAAAACCGTTCATCACCAACAAGGATGTCGACCTGACGATGATCCTGCCGCCGCCGCCGGCCAATGATTCGGCGCAGACCAAGGCCGAGCTTGGCGAGGTGCTGACCATGCAGGTCACGCGCACGCCCGAAATGGAAGCTCGCGCCATCGCCGATGCCGAGGAAAACGTCTGGCGTTTCGCCGATGTCATGGGGCCGAATTTCAACAAGGACAAGCTGCCGAAATTCAGCGCCTTCTTCGATCGCGTGGTGGAGACCGAAGGCGCCGTCGTCGACCCGGCAAAGGATGTCTGGAAGCGACCGCGCCCGCATCAACTCAGCGATCTCGTCAAGCCGGTGGTCAAGCTGTCGAGCTCCGGTTCCTGGCCGTCAGGGCACGCGACCGTCGGCACGATGATGGGCATCATCCTGTCCGACATGGTTCCGGAAAAGCGCGCCGAGATCATGGCCCGCGCGGCCGAGTTCGCCCACAACCGAATCGTCGGCGGCATCCATTATCCGTCCGACGTCGAGATGGGCAAGATTTCCGGCAGCGTCATCGCCGCGGTCCTGCTCAACCGGGAGGATTTCAAGGCCGAGTACGAAGTGGCCAGGGCCGAGCTTCGGTCCGATCTCGGCATGTAGGGTTTGGCAAATAACCATCCGTTCGAGCGGGGCGCCTTCGGGCGCCCCTTTTTCGTGGCTGCGCCAACGGCAGGAAAAATCGCCGACGTCTGCTCCCGGGCCCTGATCAAATCCTTTGCCGGATGCGCTTGTTTCGGCCGCCACATCGCGCTAGCCGTTGTCGGTCGCGCCGGGTTACGATCGGCCCCGCGCCGTTTACTTTGTCAGCCGGATCATTCGGAGCCGCTTCATGAAACCTTCTCTCGAAGACACGCTGCTGGCGTCGATCCGCACCATTCCGGACTATCCCAAGCCCGGCATCCTGTTTCGCGACATCACCACGCTGCTCGGCAATGCGCGCGCCTTCCGCCGCGCCATCGACGAGCTGGTGCATCCCTATGCCGGGCAGAAGATCGACAAGATCGCCGGCATCGAGGCGCGGGGCTTCATCCTTGGCGGCGCCGTCGCGCACCAGCTCTCGGCCGGCTTCGTGCCGATCCGCAAGAAGGGCAAGCTGCCCTATGAGACGGTGCGCGTCGCCTACAGCCTGGAATACGGGCTGGACGAGATGGAGATGCACAAGGACGGCGTCGCGCCCGGCGAGAAGGTGATCCTTGTCGACGACCTCATCGCCACCGGCGGCACGGCGGAAGCGGCGGTCAAGCTGCTGCGCCAGATCGGCGCGGACATCCTCGCCGCCTGCTTCGTCATCGACCTGCCGGATCTGGGTGGACGCGCCAAGCTCGAAGCGCTGGGTGTTCCGGTGAGGACGCTGATCGGGTTCGAGGGGCATTAGTGTAGGGAATAGTGAATAAGCGTTGCGCTCACTCACTACTCACTACTCACCTTCACCAGCACGGCGCTTTCGAACTCCAGCACCTTGGCGCCGTTCGAATCGGAGGCCTCGCAGAGCAGCGCCAGCAGCCGCCAGCCCGGGCGCGACGCGATCGGGCGGTGGGAAAGCGCGGTGCGCGTGAAAGTGATGGTTTGCCCGGCATAAACGGGTTTCAGCCACTTCAGGTTCTTGAAGCCGGGCGAGGGGCCGAATTCGGGCACCGCGCCGTCCCAGCCTTCGGCGTCCAGGCGGGTCTCCAGGTTCAGCTTCATCCAGGTGGCGGCGGTGTGCCAGCCGGAGGCGCAAAGCCCGCCGAGCACGCTTTTCCGGGCGGCTTCCTCGTCGATGTGGAAGATCTGCGGGTCGTACTTGCGGGCGAACGCCTTGATCGCGTCGGCCTCGAATGTGTGCGAGCCCAGCGTCACCGTGGTGCCGATGCGGAAGAATTCGTCCAAGGTCATGACAGGTTACCCGCGGCATCGCGTGTCAGGAACATGACGTAGTTCTCCAACTCGAAAACGCTTTCGCCGCGTTGGTTGACCAGTTCGCTGCGCATGGTGACGAAGCCCAGTTGGGGCTTGGATTTCGACAGGCGCCTGGCCAGGACCACGAGGTTGCCCCGCAGCGTATCGCCGGCCAGCACCGGCTTCTTCCACTTGACCTGATCGACGCCGGGCGCGCCCTGGCAGGTGGAGTCCAGCAGGAAGGCATCGCACAGCATGCGCATGAACATGGCGCATGTGTGCCAGCCCGAGGCCGAGAGGCCACCGAGGATGCTGGCCTTGCCGGCTTGCTCGTCGAGATGCATCGGCTGGGCATCGAATTCGCTGGCGAATTCGATAATCTCCGCCGCGCTTACCTGTTTGGCGCCGAGGTCGAACGAGGCACCCTCGACGAAATCCTCATAGGCCCATGTCTTTGCGGTCATGTCGGCAATCCGGTTGAATCCCAAGGATCGGGCAACCCGGATGCAGGCCGGCGGCGTTTTGGTCAAGTCCTTTCTGGTGAGCCAGCCTGGAGCAGCCGGCGCCGGCGGCGGTGGTCAGAGCCAGCCGCGGCGGCGGAAATACCAGAAGGGCAGGATCGCCGACAGGATCATCATGGCGATGGCGAAGGGATAGCCGAACTCCCATTTCAGCTCGGGAATGACGTCGAAATTCATGCCGTAGATCGAGGCGACGAGTGTCGCGGCAGGAAGATGACGGCGGCGACCGAGAAGATCTTGATGATGGCGTTCTGCTCGATCGAGATCATGCCGAGCGTGGCGTCGAGCAGGAAGGAGATCTTCTGCGACAGGAAGGTGGCGTGGTCGGCGAGCGACAGCACGTCGCGCGACAGCGTCTTGATGCGGGCGCGCACATCCTTGCTCATCTTGGTCTGGGTCGCGACATGGGCGAGGAAACCCGCCAGGCGCTGCAGCGAGATCAGGCTGTCGCGGATGGAGGAGGCGATGTCTTCCTTGCGGCCGATCGCTTTCAGCAGTTCCTGGAAGTCGCGGTTGCGCTTCGACACCTTGGTCGAACGTGCTTCGAAAATATCGCGCGAAATCACTTCCACGTCCCGGCCGGCGCGCTCCAGTATGTCGGCGAGACGGTCGACGATCGCTTCCAGCAGGCCGATCAGGATGGTGTCGCCGCTGGTGCAGCCGGTCGCCACCTTTTCGGCGCGTAGCGGGAAGGTCTTGAAGGCCTTGGGTTCATGATAGCGAATGGTGATCAGCCTTGTGCCGGCGAGCGCGAAGGTGACCGGCGACATCAGGGGATCGTCGACCTCGGTCTGCGCGGGCAGGGTGGCGGTCATGAAATAGGCGCCGTCCTCGATGTAGAGGCGGCTGGAAATCTCGATCTCCTCCATCTCCTCGCGGGTCGGGATGGCGACGCCGAGCCAGCTTTCGATGGTGGCCTCTTCCTCCTTGGTCGGATTGAAGAGATCGGCCCAGACGATCTTGTCGCCATCCGCCGCGAAATCGTCGGTGAGGCGCAGGCGATCATTGTCGACGGCGAAGGCTTTGATCATCGCCAGATTTCCCTGCCAAAGCTGCGCTCGGATAGACGCATCGTGTCGGATTTCACAGGGCAGGCCCTTTCGACGAGAGCGCCGACCGCGTGCAGCAGCCGATTAGACCCGCGATGTGACAAGGTCAAGGCAGGGCAAAAAGCCGTAGCCAGCCAGCGTGGCTGATCACGGGGTCGAGCCCGTCAGGTGTTGAACTTGAACAACAGCACGTCGCCGTCCTGGACGACATATTCCTTGCCTTCGTCGCGCGCCTTGCCGGCTTCCTTGGCCGCCACCTCGCCGCCGAGCGTGACATAGTCGTTGTAGGCGATGGTCTGGGCGCGGATGAAGCCGCGCTCGAAATCGGTGTGGATGACGCCGGCGGCTTGCGGGGCCTTGTCGCCCCTGTGGATGGTCCAGGCGCGCGTTTCCTTCGGACCGGCGGTGAAATAGGTGATCAGATGCAACAGGTCGTAGCCGGCGCGGATGACCTTGTTGAGGCCCGGCTCGTCGAGGCCGAGCGAGGACAGGAACTCCATCTCTTCCTCGTCCGAAAGCTGGGCGACCTCGGCTTCGATCGCGGCCGAGATCACCACCGTGCCGGCGCCCTGCGCGGTTGCCATCTTTTCCACGGCCCTGGTGTGCTCGTTGCCGGTCGCGGCATCGGCCTCGGCGACATTGCAGACATAGAGCACGGGGTGTGAGGTCAAAAGGTTCAGGCCCTGCAGGATGCGCAGGTCCTCCGCCGAAATGCCCTTGAGCAGGATGCGGGTCGGCTTGCCGGCCTGCAGCAACTCGAGCGCCGCCTCCATCATCGGCAGCACCGTGGTGGCTTCCTTGTCCTTGCTGCCGGCGCGCTTGCGGATCTGCACGATGCGGCGCTCGAGGCTGTCGAGGTCGGCGAGCATCAGTTCGGTCTCGACCGTCTCGGCGTCGGCGACCGGGTCGATGCGGCCCTCGACATGGGTGATGTCGTCATCCTCGAAGCAGCGCAGCACATGCACGATGGCGTCGACCTCGCGGATGTTGGCGAGGAACTGGTTGCCCAGCCCTTCGCCCTTGGAGGCGCCGCGCACCAGGCCGGCAATGTCGACGAAGGAGATGCGGGTCGGGATGATCTCCTTCGACTTGGCGATCTCGGCGATCTTCCGCAAGCGCGGATCGGGCACCGCCACCTCGCCTGTATTCGGTTCGATGGTGCAGAAGGGATAGTTGGCGGCCTGCGCGGCTGCCGTCCTCGTCAGCGCGTTGAAGAGCGTCGACTTACCGACATTGGGCAAGCCAACGATGCCGCATTTGAAACCCATTGTGTCCGGTCCTATCGGGAAAAGCGAAATTTGATGAGGGCTATGGGCGATAGGGGTCGGGAACGTCAAGCCCTGTAACGCCGATGGTCCCGCGGCTCAGTCCTTGTTGCCGAAGAGTTTCTTCAGCATCGCGGCCATCGGGCCGGTCTCGGGCAGCTTGGCGGGCACTTGCTGCGGCCGCGCCTGGCGGACATGGCTTTGCTGTTTCGGAGCCTGTTTTTGCGCCGGCTTTTCCGGTTCGGCGCCGGCCTTGCCTTGCACGGCAAGGGCGGCCTTGTTCATGAAGCCGGATTCGTCGCCCTTGACGATCATCGCGACGTTGTCGGCGATGGCGTCGAGCAGCGGGTCGAGCCATTCGCGGTCGGCCTTGGCGAAATCGCCCAGCACATGATGCTGGACCATTTCCTTGACGCCGGGATGGCCGACGCCGATGCGCACGCGGCGATAGGTATTGCCGACATGGCCGTCGATCGAGCGGATGCCGTTGTGGCCACCGGCACCGCCGCCGGACTTGATGCGTAATTTGCCCTCGGCGAGATCGATCTCGTCATAGAAGACGGTGAGGGCGGAGGGGGCGAGCTTGTAGAAGCGCAGCGCCTCGCCGACCGACTGGCCGGACAGGTTCATGAAGGTCTGCGGCTTGATCAGGATGATCTTTTCGCCGCCGAGCGTGCCTTCGGCGATCAGGCCCTGGAACTTCTTCGACCAGGGCGAAAAGGAATGGCGGCGGGCGATAGCGTCCGCCGCCATGAAGCCGACATTGTGCCGGTTTTCAGCGTATTTCGCGCCCGGATTGCCGAGGCCTGCAAATACAAGCATCGTCGTCTCCGGGCGTAAAAGGAGTTACTTCTCTTCGGCGGCAGGAGCCGCTTCAGGAGCCGCGGCCTCGACCGTCTCTTCCGTCTCCGGCTTCATCGCCGACGAACCGGCGACGGTCGCGATGGTGAAGTCGCGGTCGGAGATCACCGGCTTGACGCCGGCCGGCAGCTTGACCGCCGAGATGTGGATCGAATCGCCGATGTCGGCGCCGGTGAGATCGACGGTGATGAATTCCGGGATCGCATTGGCCGGGCAGTGGAACTCGACCTCGTGACGCACGATGTTGAGCACGCCGCCGCGCTTGATGCCGGGCGACTTGTCTTCATTGATGAAGTGCACGGGAACATCGACGTTGACTTCGGTATCCTTGCCGATGCGCAGGAAGTCGACATGGACAGGGAAATCCTTGACCGGGTCGAGCTGAAAATCCTTCGGCAGAACCTGGATCTTCTTGCCGCCGACATCGATCGTGGCGACCGTGGTCAGGAACCCGCCGCCATGGATCTTGTAGTAGACGTCCTTGTAGTTCAGCGCAATCGCCAGGGGAGGCTGCTTGTCACCGTAAATCACTGCAGGCACTTTACCATCGCGGCGAACTGCACGGGCGGACCCCTTACCGACCTGTTCGCGCGCTTCGGCCTTGAGCTCGTAAGTATCGTGGCTCATGGTTTTTCCTTTCGCGTGTTATGGAGCGCCTACGGTTGGTGATGTGCCAGGCCGTAAACGTCGAAAGCCGCCGGACCTCGATGCCCGAATGCCGGAAACCGCAGCGAGCGGATCTTTGTTCGGGATCACAAGGGGAAGGCAGCCTTCCGCCGCGTTGCCTCCAAGGGTGTCTACGCGGGTGGCGGCTCTATAGCGGAAGGCGGGCGAGGGCGCAAGCGGCGGCCGGAGGGGCCGCCACTACCGCTCGCCAGTCAAGGCATCGCACAGCGCCTGGACCTGCCGGTTCAGGGCGTCGAGCTCGGCCAGTGTCATGCCCGAGCGTTCGACCAGTGTCTCGTTCAGGCAGTTGCACTGGACAAGCAGCTTGCGGCCGGCTGCCGTCAGGTCGACCTGCACCTGGCGCTCGTCGGTCTGGCTGCGCTGGCGGGTCACCAGGCCGGCCTGTTCCATGCGCTTGACCAGCGGCGTGACCGTGCTCGATTCCAGGGCGAGCCTGTGCGCGATCCTGCCGACAGACATGCCGTCGGCCTCGCCCAGCGCGTTGAGCACGAGATATTGCGGATAGGTGATGCCCATCTCGTCCAGCATCGGCTTGTAGGTGCGATTGATCGCCATTGAGGTGGCGTAGAGGGTGAAGCAGAGCTGATTGTCCAGCGGAAGAGGCACGACGCGTTCCTTTGCCGATTAAGCGTCCATGACATGTACCACGAAAAATGATATCGCGATACATATTTTTCTGGACAAGGAGATCGAGCTGCCTTAGCGGTGTCTATGTCGCGATATTGTTTATTGCGATATCAAATCAAATGGAGATTGAGATGACCTCGCAGACCAAATCCGGCTCAGGCAGCGGCACGATCACCACCAAGGACGGCACGCGGATCTATTACAAGGACTGGGGAACCGGTCAGCCCATCGTCTTCCATCACGGCTGGCCGCTGAGCGGCGACGACTGGGATGCCCAGATGCTGTTCTTCCTGGCGCAGGGCTACCGCGTCATCGCCCATGACCGGCGCGGCCACGGCCGGTCGACGCAGACCGATATCGGCAACGAGATGGACACCTATGCCGCCGACGTGGCTGAACTTGCCGCGCATCTCGACCTCAGGGACGCCATCCATGTCGGCCATTCGACCGGCGGCGGCGAAGTGGCGCGTTATGTTGCCCGGTATGGAGCGGGCGGCCGGGTTGCCAAGGCCGCGTTGCTCGGCGCGGTGCCGCCGATCATGCTCAAGACCGCAGCCAATCCCGGCGGCCTTCCCATCGAGGTGTTCGACGGCTTCCGCGCCGGCGTCGCGGGCAATCGCGCGCAGCTTTACGTGGATGTTCCCGCCGGCCCGTTCTACGGGTTCAACCGGCCGGGCGCCGCGGTCTCGCAGGGCGTGATCGACAATTGGTACCGCCAGGGCATGATGGGTGGCACCAAGGCGCATTATGATTGCATCAAGGCCTTCTCGGAAACCGATTTCACCGAGGATCTGAAGGCGATCGAGGTGCCGGTGCTGGTCATGCACGGCGACGACGACCAGATCGTTCCGATCGCCGATTCGGCGCTGCTGGCGATCAAGCTGCTCAGGAAGGGCGAGCTCAAGGTCTACAAGGGCTTTCCACACGGCATGGCCACGACGCATGCGGACGTCATCAACGCCGACCTGCTGGCCTTCTTCAAGGCCTGAATCCTTCCCGCTTGAACGAAAAAGGCACCCGCCATGTGGCGGGTGCCTTTGCCTGGACCTAACTCGGATGATTCTAAGCGGCTGCTTGCGCCTTGCGGGCTTCCTTCATGTTGGGCAGGAACACCGTCAGCAGCCCCAGGAACGGCAGGTAGGAGCAGATCTGGAAGACGAAATCGATGCCCTTCATGTCGGCGACGACGCCAAGCACGGCGGCCGCGATGCCGCCGACGCCGAAGGCGAAACCGAAGAAGATGCCGGCGATCGTGCCGACGCGGCCCGGCACCAGTTCCTGCGCGAAGACGACGATGTTGGAGAAGGCCGACGACAGGATGAGGCCGATCAGCACGGTCAGCACCATCGTCCATTCCATGTTGGCGTAGGGGAGCGCCAGCGTGAAGGGCAGGACCCCGACGATCGAGAACCAGATCATCGCCTTCTGGCCATAGCGGTCGCCGAACGGACCGCCGAGCAGGATGCCCAGCGCCGAGGAGCCGAGGAAGAGGAACAGCATGACCTGCGACATCTGCACCGAAACGCTGAACTTATGCATGGAATAGAAGGTGTAGTAGCTGGCCAGGCTGGCGATATAGGCGTTCTTGGTCAGCACCAGCAAGGTCAGCACCGCCAAGGCCCACATCACCTTGCGGCGCGGGAAGGGCGAGACGAAGCTTGCCGTCTTGCGATTGCCCTGCGCGGCGCGCAGGCGGCTGTACCAGCCACCGACCTGCCACAGGACGAAGATGCCGATCAGCGAGCCGACGGCGAACCAGGCGATGCTGGTCTGGCCGAAGGGCACGACGATGAAGGCGGCCAGCAAGGGGCCCATCGACTGACCGAAATTGCCGCCGACCTGGAACAGCGACTGCGCCAGCCCGAACCGGCCGCCGGACGCGAAGCGGGCGATACGCGAGGATTCGGGATGGAAGATCGCCGAGCCGATGCCGATCAGCGAGGCACCGATCAGGAGCAGGTAGTAGTGCCCGGCATAGGCCAGCACGACCAGGCCGATCAGCGAGGACGCCATGCCCCAGGGCAGCGAATAAGGCATCGGCCGCTTGTCGGTGACCGCGCCGATGATCGGCTGCAGCAGGGATGCCGTGACCTGGAAGGTGAAGGTCAACAGGCCGATCTGCCAGAAATCGAGGCCGTAATTCTCTTTCAGAAGCGGATAGATGGCCGATAGCAGCGACTGCATGATGTCGTTGATGCAGTGGCAGAGGCTCACCGCCAGGATGACGGTGAAGGCCGTCGCCTGGGCTGAAGCGTGACTGGCCGTCGCGGGTGCCGCGACGCTGGTGGCTGTCGTATCGGTCAAGATAGGCTCCGTGGTCTTTTTGGCGGGCGTAGCCGCGGGCAGATTGGCGGACGCTCCTGCGACCACCTTAGGACGGTTGCCTTATAAGCTGCTTGCGGGGCGACTTCTTTCGTGGTTTGGTCCAATAGTTTCGCAAGTGGGCCAGACCCGATGCCACATGGCAGGGAAATCTTTCGCGCCGGCAGTGCCGATCTCGGCCAATTGCACGAGAGCCGCTGGCAGTGGCTGGAGCAGGTGTCGGGACCAGCGGTCGCGCTGCCGACCGAATATCCCGACGGCTACCATGTGCCGCAACACCGCCACAGCCGCAGCCAGTTGCTGCATGCGCTGGTCGGCGTCGTGCTGGTGACGACGCGGTACGGGCGGTGGATGGTGCCGCCCGACCATGCGATGTGGATACCGGCCGGCACGGAACATTCCGTCGAAATGCTGGGCGACGTCTCGATGCGCTCGGTCTATGTCATGCCGGGCGCGATCCCCGGGCTGCCGGAAGGGTTACGCGTCGTCGGGGTAACCGAGTTGATGCACAGCCTGATCGTGGAATCGGAAAAGCTGCCGCAGGGCGGCGTGCTGGAAGGGCGCGGCGGGTTGATCATGAACCTGCTGCTGCATGAAATCCCGACCTTGCCGGAACGGCCGCTCGGCCTGCCTTTCCCTTCCGACCCCCGGCTGGCGATGCTATGCCGGCGCTTCGTCGCCGCACCTTCGCCGCATGCCACGATCGACGAATGGGCCGACGCCGCCGGCATGAGCCGACGCTCCTTCACCCGCGCCTTCCAGCGCCAGACCGGCCTGTCGCTGTCGACATGGCGCCAGCAGGCCTGCCTGTTCGCGGCCTTACCGAGGCTCGCCGATGGCGAGCCGATCACGCGCGTGGCGCTCGATCTCGGCTATGACAGCGTGCCGGCCTTCATCACCATGTTCAAGCGCATGCTCGGCTCCTCGCCGCGCGGCTATATGCGCGGCGCGCGTGATGCCGGCGAAGGCATGCGGCGAACCCCGGCCCGGCTGGAGGCGCCGACGCCATCGGCGTTGCCAAAGGGGTAACTGGGCCGCAGGGGTAACAGGTTTTTAGTCGAACAGGCTCGACACCGATTCCTCGGTCGCCGTGCGCGAGATGGCTTCGCCCATCAGGTCGGCGATCGAGATGACGCGGATGTTGGGCGCGTCGAGCACGCCTTGCGTCGGCTGGATGGAATCGGTGATCACCAGTTCCTGCAGCTTCGAGCCGCTGATGCGGGCGACGGCACCCCCCGACAGCACGCCGTGGGTGATATAGGCGGTGACGCTGGTGGCGCCGTTGGCCAGCAGCGCTTCGGCGGCGTTGCACAGCGTACCGCCGGAATCGACGATATCGTCGATCAATAGGCAGTCCTTGCCGGCGACCGCGCCGATGATGTTCATGACTTCCGATTCGCCCGGGCGCTCGCGGCGCTTGTCGACGATGGCGAGCTGCGCGTCGAAGCGCTTGGCCAGCGCACGGGCGCGGACCACGCCGCCAATGTCGGGCGACACGACCACGACATTGCCGAGCTGCTTGTATTTCGCCTTCACGTCGCGGGCCATCACCGGCACCGAGAACAGATTGTCGGTCGGTATGTCGAAGAAACCCTGGATCTGGCCGGCATGGAGATCCAGCGTCAGAACGCGGTCGACGCCGGCGCGGGTGATCATGTTGGCGACCAGCTTGGCCGAGATCGGCGTGCGCCCGGAAGCGCGGCGGTCCTGCCTGGCATAGCCGAAATAGGGGATAACCGCCGTGATGCGCTTGGCCGAGGAGCGCATGAAGGCATCGATCATGATGAGCAGTTCCATCAGGTGATCGTTGGTCGGGAACGAGGTCGACTGCAGGATGAAGACATCCTCGCCGCGCACGTTCTCCTGGATTTCGACGAAGATTTCCTGGTCGGCGAAGCGCCTGACACTGGCCTTGCCCAGCGGGATGTTGAGATAGCGGGCGACCGCTTCGGCCAGCACCCTGTTGGAATTGCCCGCGAAGAGTTTCATGCACCGTTCCTGGTGGAGGACGGAGAGGCCTGGCGGACTCTCCTGCGCCTGTTAACCGGGCTTTTAGCGGCCCGCGCTGGTATTGCAAGCGCCGAGATCGGGAATCCGCCGGCTAAGGTCAAGAAAGCTGTTCGGCGGCGGACAACACCTCAACTCGCCTTGCCGCTGAGAAAGGCGGCAAACTGGTCGATGGTCTGGTCAGCGATCGCCTGCATGGTGGCCGGCGATACCGACTTCCAGCTGTCGGCGCCCGTGCTGTCGCCGGAACCGGTCGAAGGCGCCTTCATCTGGCCGTTGATGCGGTGCAGCCGGTTGCCGGAGGGGTCGTAGACATCCCAGACATAGATGACGGTGGTGTCCTTGCCCTCCGACATCGCCGAGAAATAGCCCTTGAGCACATGGGTCGCGGTCTGGTCCTGGCTGCCGGCCAGCGTGATGCCGCGCTGCTTGGCGCGTGTCTGCAGTTCCGCCGTCAGCGGCGTGGCGGCTTCCACCGAAGCGCCGACGATCGGCGCGATCTGCAGCCGGGTCTTCGACAGGATGGCGGCGGCCTGGGCGGAGGTGACGGGTGCCGTCGTCGTGGCGGTCGAAGCGGCCGTCGATGGTGCCGGGGCGGGAACGGTGACTGTGGCGCTGCCCTGCGCGGCCGGCCCCGAGGCCGCCGGCGGGGTGATGGCGGAAGGTTCGAGAACATCCTTTGCGTTGGTGCAGGCAGCCAGAGCCAATGCCACAAGCAATGACACGGTCGTCACATGCGATCGTCTCATTTGCCTTCTAACTCCTTGGCGAAGAACGCCTCCCATTATGGATTCACTGCACGATCAAGTCGAGATCATGGCGGGACAGCGCCTTCGGCTGGGATTCGGTGGTCAGGTAGGTGCGGCCAAGCGTCATCGCCGTCTCGGTCTCCGAATCCATGATGATCATGTGGGCGAACAGCGTCATGTTCGGCGCGATCGGCTCGGGATTGCCCTGGTAGAACATCGGCATGTCCATCCAGGACGGCGTGAAGCGTGCGCCGACCGAATAGCCGCAGGCGTTCAGCCGGTGCTTGGTCAGGCCGTGCGCCTCCATGGTGCGGGCGTGGGCGTCGAACACGTCGCCGAAGCTGTTGCCCGGCGTCATTGCCTTTTCGACGGAAAGAAGCGCGGCGCGCGCGGCGTCGAACAGCTCCTGATGGCGCTTGGAGACCTTGCCGGTCAGCACCGTGCGCATCATCGGCGCATGGTAATGGTGGAAGACGCCGGCCCATTCGAGCGTCAGCTGGTCGTTCTTGGTGAGCTTGCGGCGGCCGGCCTTGTAGCGGCACAGCAGCGCATCGACGCCGGAGCCGATGATGAACTCGTTGGCCGGATAATCGCCGCCGCCGGCAAAGATCGCGCCTTGCATGGCGGCCAGGATCAGGGCTTCGTCGCCGCCCTGCTTGATCAGCGGCAGGGCCGCGTCCAGCGCGTCGTCGGAGAGATTGGCGGCCTTTTCCGCCTTGGCGACCTCGGCCGGGCTCTTGAACAGGCGCAGCCGCCCGACGATACCGGAGGCATCGGCGATCTGGCCGAAGGTCTGCAATTGCTCGTCCAGGCGGCGGCCATTGTAAGCGGTCAGGCCGTGCGTGTCGTATTCGACGCCGATGCGGGCGCCGAGCAGGTCGAGTTCGTTGAGCAGGTTGCGCAGATCGACGGCCGGATTGGCGCCGTCGCGGTCGGTCCACAACACGATGTTGTCGATGATCGAGGTGTGGCGCGCCTGGCGCAAATCGGCCGAGCGGGTCAGAAGCACCATGGAGCCGTCGGCCTTCACCACCAGGCACTGGAAGAAGCAAAAGCCGAACGTGTCGTAACCGGTCAGCCAGTACATGCTCTCCTGCGCGAACAGCAGGATGGCGTCGAGCTTCTTTTCGGCCATCTCGATCATCAGCCGGTCGCGCCGCGCGTCGAATTCCGATCGTTCAAAATGCAGCGCCATTATTCACTCTCCAAAACGATTGCCGAAACCTGCCGGCCATAATCGGGTTCCTTGCGGTGCGTGGTGCGCCGGTAGGAGTAAAACAGATCTTCCTCGGCATAGGTGCAGCGGCCAAGGCCATCGGCCCTGACGCCGGCTCTGGCCAGACGGTCGACCGTGTAGCTGGCGAGGTCGAACATCGAGTGGCCGGCATGTGCCGAAGGCACGAAATAGCGGGCATTTTCGCTGTCGGCCTCGACAAAGCGGGCGACGAATTCCGGCCCGACTTCGTAATTGTCGGGGCCGATCGAAGGACCGAGCACGGCGACGATGTTTTCGCGCCGGGCGCCGAGGTTTTCCATGGCGGCAATGGTGTTTTCCAGTACGCCCGTGAAAGCGCCTTTCCAGCCGGCATGCGCGGCGCCGATGATGCGCGCGCCGGCATCCGCGAACAGGACCGGGCCGCAATCGGCGGTCGAGGCGCCGATGGCGATGCCGGGCCGGTCGGTGACGATGGCGTCGGCCTTTGGCCGTTCGCCCGCGAACGGTTCCCTGGCGATGACGACGTCGGGCGAATGGACCTGCCAGGCGGTCAAGAGATGGCTCGCGGGCACGCCCATCCAGGCGGCGACGCGGGACCGGTTCTCGGCGACCAGCGCCTGGTCGTCATCCGACCCGGTGCCGATGTTGAGGCCCTGGTAGATGCCCGTGGAGACGCCGCCGATGCGGGTGAAATAGCCGTGGCGGATGCCTTGCGCCTGCGCCTTGTCCAGCAGCGGCGACCGAACGGGATCCGGTTTGGTCTGATTGAGCATGCGGGCGTTGTTGTCCGTGTGGGCGGTTTCGTCAAGGAAAAGCGGCCGGCGGTCCGGCGCTCTTTTACCGGACGGGAGATTGGGAGGGGCTGCGGTGAAAAGTCAATCCGCCGTCGCGAAAGGCCGAAGGGCCGTGCCGCGCGGAACGACGGCGAGCGCCTTGAAGAGTTCGCCCATGGCTTGCGGGCCGGCGAGGCGCTCGACGGCATCCGCTATCTCATCGCGCGCCGCCTGGCCGGCATTGGCGCCGAGCTGGCCGGCGCGCTCCAGAATGCCCATGCCGAGCAGGAAATTGCCCTGCGTCGACAGATGGGCGTCGAGGCCATGCGCGCGCACGACAGTCGCAAGGGCGGCGAAATCGACATGGGACGTCAGGTCAACCTCGCCGGGATTGGCCAGCACATCGTCGTGATTGTGCCGGCGCAACGCCTGCAGCGTGTCGCCGATGCCGGGCAGCAGATGGCCGTAGTCGAGGAACAGCCCGCCGCCGCCGTCACTGGCTATGCGCTCGGCGATCGCGGCCATCAGGGCTGTGCGGGCGGGCGCGACTTCGACGATCGCGCCCTGAGGCGCGTCGCCCGCATCCCTGGGCAAGAGCGTCGGATCGAGCGAGCCGGCGCCGGCGAAGAAGCAGAGATTGTCGGCGCCGTCCACGCCGACCATGCGTTCGCGCCATTCGGCGCCGGCGCGGACGAACTGGCGGATGGGCACGGCGTCGAACAATTCGTTGCCGACGATCAGCAGCGGCTGCCGTGGCAGCGTGTCGATGGTTTCGTGCCAGGAGATGGCAAAGGGTGTCGCGCCGAGCGTCTGCTTCTGGACGTCCGCCAGGCGCGGGCTGGTCTCGACCATGGCGAAGGCGGCGCCATTGGTCAGGGCCGGGTCGAGCCGTGACAGGGTGCGCAGCATGTCCTTCATCAGTGTGCCGCGGCCGGGACCGATCTCGGCGACGGTGACCGGCAGCGGTCGGCCGATGGCTTGCCAGCCCTGGTAGAGCCAGACGGCGACGAGTTCGCCGAACATCTGGCTGATCTCCGGCGCGGTGATGAAGTCGCCGGCCGCGCCGAACGGTTCGCGCGTCGTGTAGTAGCCGTCGCGGGGATCGAACAGGCACAGTGCCATGTATTCGTTGACGGGCATCGGGCCCACCGCTTCGATCAGCTCGACGATGCGGGCCTTCAGCCGCGTCATGTCGCCTGCGGCTGCGCTTGCGTCACCGGCTTGGCTGTCGCCATCGCCCAGATGCCGGCCAGCACCATCGGCGTCGACAGGATCATGCCCATGGTCAGCCAGTTGGTGCCGAGGAGATAGCCGAGCTGCTGGTCGGGCTCGCGGAAGAATTCGACGAAGATGCGCGACAGGCCGTAGCCGCAGATGAAGGCGCCGCCAACGAAGCGCGGCGTCTTCAGCTTGAGGCGCGAATGGGTGAGGATGCGCAGCACGACGAACAGCAACAAGCCTTCGAGCAGGGCCTCGTAGAGCTGGCTCGGATGGCGGGTGAACGGGCCGCCATTGGGGAATTCGATCGCCCAGGGCACATCGCTCGGCCGCCCCCAGAGCTCGGAGTTGATGAAGTTGGCGACGCGCACGAGGCCCAGCCCAACCGGCACGCCTGCTGCCACGACATCGAACAGTGACCAGGTGCGGATGCCGCGCTTGATGGAGAAAAGCGTCATGGCGAGGATGACGCCGAGCAGGCCGCCATGGAAGGACATGCCGCCTTGCCAGACCGCGAAAATGTCGAGCGGGTGGGCGATGTAGCGCGCCAGGTCATAGAACAGGACATAACCGGTGCGGCCACCCAGAACCACGCCGATGGCGGCCCAGACGATGAAATCGTCGAGATCCTCCGGCTTCATCGGCAGGACGCCGTCGGGCCAGAGTTTGGGATTGGCGGCGAGCCGCTTGGCGTACCACCAGGCAAACAGGATGCCGACGATGTAGCCGATGCCGTACCAATGCACCGCCAGCGGCCCGATCTGGACGAGGATCGGGTTGATGTTGGGAAACGGCAGCGAAGCCAGCGGCAGCAGGAAATATTCGTTCAACGGGAAGCTCTCGGTTGCGATCGGCGCGGACCATGCGGCAGGGTTTTGGCAGGGTCAAGGCAGGCTAACGGCCGTCAATGGCCCGCGAGCGGGATCGCTTCAACCCTCCATCGCGCGGATAGCGATGCTCAACCCCTGGTCTTGGCGGCCACCAATTCACGCAAGGCGTCGTTGATCCTGTCCTGCCAGCCGGGGCCATCTTCCTGGAAATGCTCGAGCACGGCCCGGTCGATCCGGATCGAGACGAGCTCGCGGACATTCGGAGCCGCCGAGGGTTCGCGTGGCGGCGGCGGGGCCGCCTTCTTGACCGGCTTGAAGACGGCTTCGGCGGCTTCCATCGGATTTGTCGGTCGGCGCGGGGGCGTTGCCATTGGTTGATCCTCTGGAGTTGATCATACTCGACGCACGTCGTGATGAAAACGCCACAATAGGCGACTTGGCGCCATCCGCTAAGCAGGAGTCGCTCAAAGTCCTTGCAAAGCGGGTCGAGACCAGGTCGGAAGATTCTGGTGGATCAGATAAGATCGTATCGTCAGGTGTCTGGGAAAGAGATCGTTCCAAGATCCATCGCGCCGTGCAGGATGTGCACTATCTCCAAGGTGTCCGTGCCAACGCGGTAGAAAATTAGATAGCTGCCATGGACGCGCCGACGAATGCTTGAGGATCGATGCCGCTCGAAGAGCGGATATCTCTGCGGCATTGTGCACAGTTCCTTGCAATCGCGGCGCAATTCCTGAATGAATGTCACCGCACGAAATGGGTTATACAGCGCTATGTAGTCACCAATGGCTGCAAGGTCCGCTTCAGCCCGACGTGTGAAGACCAGCCGCCTCACTTGTTCTTCTCTGCCATCGCCTTGTATTTGGCTTCGAGCCTGTCCAGCACCTCGTCGCCAGGCTTGACCCTGCCGGCATCGGCGTCAGCAATGCCTTCTGCGAGGGCCACATCGAGGGCGGCGAGCCGTTTTTCCCGTTCTTCGACGAGGCGAACGCCCTCACGCAGCACTTCGCTCTTCGAATTGTAGCGCCCTGTGCTGACCAGCTGGTTGACGATATCTTCGAGGCGGGCGCCCAAGTCCGCGCTAATGGCCATGATGGTGCTCCGGCAAAAAACATTCCGGAATAATAATAGTTATTGGTCAGGCTTGCCAGTGATTTGATGAGGTGGATTGACTTGATGCCGCACCAGCCCTCAACGTTCTTGCATTCGGCGCGCGGCACCACTAACTCAAATCAAGCAAGCGAGGATTTGCCATGTCGACCGGACCGAACCGCATTCTCGATGAATTCGCCAAGCTGATGACCGATGCCGCCGGCGCCGCCCAAGGCGTGCGGCGCGAGGTGGAGACGGCCTTCAAGGGCCAGGCGGAGCGTATCCTCAACTCCATGGATGTCGTGCAGCGCGAGGAATTCGAGGCAGCGCGCGAGATGGCGGCCAAGGCGAGGGAAGAGAACGGCAGGCTCGCCGAGCGCATCGAAGCGCTTGAGGCCAGGATCGCCGAACTGACCGGCCAGGCCACACCTGCGGCTCCGGCGAAGCCCAAACCAAAAAAATAATTCGTTAAACTTTTCCACAAAGCACCAGCCTGAAAATCGCTTTGCCGTGAATCGCTTACCGGCATTGCGTGACTCTTTGTGACAGGCACCTTTCCACATGCGAATGCCGCAGTGCGAAAAATTGGGCTGTTCACGCGACTCCCGATCAATAGACTGAATTTGTTGCATGATTCGGAGCAGGGTCATGCCGCCGGGCGGTGGGGTTCGGTCTGGGGTCTTTGCGTTGAGAAGTAGTCCTTGGCGCGAAGTAAAGTCCTGGCCGTCCGAGTTCTAGACAAGATTGTTCGTCGTGTGTGCCCCGCGGAGCGTGTGGCGCTCCCCCTGAACACAGGAAGCATTCCATGGAACTTCTCGAACTCGAATTTTCCCGCGAAATCCATCCGGTGGATGTGATCGAGCAGGTGGCCCACAACAATGACTGGTCCTTCGAAAGGGCCGGCGACGACGAAATCTCGATCTCGGTTGCCGGCAGCTGGACCGACTATCACGTCTCCTTCTCGTGGATGGAGGATTTCGAGGCGCTGCATCTGGCCTGCGCTTTCGACATCAAGGTGCCGGAAACCCGCACGCTGGAAGTGATGCGGCTGTTGTCGCTGATCAACGAACAGATGCTGTTCGGCCATTTCGACCTCTGGGAGCAGGAAGGCGCGATCATGTTCCGCCAGTCGCTGCTGCTCGCCGGCGGGGTCGAACCCTCGAGCCAGCAGGTCGAGGTGCTCTTGTCCTCGGCGCTGGAAGCCTGCGAATGCTACTTCCAGGCTTTCCAGTTCGTCGTCTGGTCGGGAACCTCGGCCAAGGACGCGCTCGCCGGCGTTCTGTTCGAGACCTTCGGCAACGCCTGAGCCGGGTAAGACCAAGGATGAGTTCGAGCAGCGAGCGCAAGCCCGAGATCAGTTTTGCCGACTTCGATCGTGTCGACATCCGCGCCGGCACGATCGTCGAGGCCGAACCGTTTCCGGAGGCGCGCAAGCCGGCCTTCAAGCTCAGGATCGATTTCGGACCTGATGTCGGCATCAAGAAATCGTCGGCGCAGATCACCAAATATTATACGCCCGAGACTTTGATCGGCCGGCAGGTGTTCGCGGTGGTGAATTTCCCGCCGCGCCAGATCGGCCCATTCATGTCGGAAGTTCTGACGCTGGGCTTTCCCGACGAGGAGGGCGCCGTGGTGCTCGGCGCCATCGAGCGCAAGGTGCCTGACGGCGGACGATTGTTTTAGGCCGCCAGCTTGCGCGTCCTGCCGAGGGCTTCTTCGACCGTGTCGAGAAACATCTCCGCGCAGGCCTTCCAGCTGTAGCGCATGGCGCGTTCGCGGGCCTGGGCGCGGTCGACGTTCAGGGCGGCGAGCGCGGCTTCACGCAGATCGTTCGACACCGCGCCGCCAAAGCCGTCGCCCACGATGTCAATCGGTCCGGTCACCGGATAGGCGGCGACCGGCGTGCCGCTGGCCAGCGCCTCGATGATGACGTTGCCGAAAGTGTCGGTGCGGCTGGGGAAGACGAAGACATCGGCCGAGGCGTAGATTTCGGCCAGTTCGTCATTGGGGCGATGACCGAGGAAATGCGCCTTGGGATATTTCGCCTTGAGCTTAGCGAACTCGGGACCTTCGCCGACGATCACTTTGCTGCCGGGCAAGTCGAGATCGAGGAAGGCCGATAGGTTCTTTTCGATGGCGACGCGGCCGACGCAGAGGAAAACCGGGCCGGGGAAGCCGAGATCCCTGCGCTTGTCGGGCCGGAAATGGTCGGTGTCGACGCCACGCGTCCAGGGCCTGAGCTTGTTGAAGCCGCGCGCCGAAAGATCATCCGCCAGCGACTGGGTGGCGACCAGCGTGCCCTGGCCGGAATTGTGGAAATCGCGCAGCCAGCGATAGGCCCAGCTCTCCGGCACCGGCAGGCGGGCGCTGAGATATTCGGGAAAACGGGTGTGATAGCTGGTGGTGAACGGCCGGCCGGCATTGCGGCAATAGCGCCGCGCCATGATGCCAAGCGGACCCTCGGTGACGATGTGGATGTGGTCCGCCTTGTAGCCGTCGATCAGGCGCGCGACATGGCCCGGCGTGGTCAGCGCCAGGCGGATGTCGGGGTAGGTCGGTAAGGGCAAGGTGCGAAAGATGTTCGGGGTCAGGAATTCGACCGCGACGTCGAAGGATTTCAGCGTCTCGGTGAGCCGCTCCAGCGTGTGGACGACGCCGTTGACTTGCGGGCGCCAGGCGTCGGTGACCATCAAGATGCGCATGGCGGCCCTTTGCTCCGGAGATCGACGGTTGCCTTGAAACGATGCCGGAAGGGCGACCATGCGGCCGCCCTCGCTTCGCTCCAGCGCACCCTGGCGGGCGCGGGGTCGAAGTGAGGCGGCAAGGACGAATCAAGTGCGGTCGCGCGCTTCATGCGCGCTCTTGACCATGGTTTCATGACGGGCGGATGAAGACCGGCGCATGATCTTGGCAAAGGAGAGCCGGCTTTCTGACAAGATAAAGGGCGTGGAAGAAGAGGGGACTGTTGCCGACCCGCTCTATTTGAATGCCGTCAGCCTTAGTCTGGCTTTGTCAGGCGGGAACCTTGATCACGGCGCGCAGGCCACCCATCGGACTGTCGCCAAGCGTGATGTTGCCGCCATGGCTGCGGGCGATGTCGCGGGCGATCGACAGGCCGAGCCCGGTGCCGCTGGCATCAAGGTTGCGGGCCTCGTCGAGCCGCACGAAGGGCTTGAACACGTCCTCGCGCCGGTCGGTCGGGATGCCAGGACCGTCGTCGTCGATGGTGACGACTAGGAAGCCGCGGCTGTGGTTGGCGTTGACGTCGACGGTCTCGGCATAGCGGAAGGCGTTGCCGATGACGTTGGACAAGAGCCTGGCGAAGGCATTCGGCCGGACATGCACGGTCGGATCGCCGGAAAGCGTCGTCGACAGCTTGCATTTGCGCAAGCCCGCTTCCTCGCCGAGCTTCTGGAAATAGGCATCGAGGTCGAAGCGTCCCGGGTCCTCCGTGGCTTCGCCGCGCGCAAAGGCGAGATAGCCTTCCAGCATCGACCGCATGTCGTCGATGTCCTGGTCCAGCGCCGCCTTGGTCTCCGGCTTGCCTGCGGTCAGCGCCAGCTGGAGCTTGAACCGCGTGAGGATGGTCCTGAGATCATGGCTGACGCCGGTCAGCATGGCCGTGCGCTGTTCGATCTGGCGTTCGATGCGCTCGCGCATCTGGATGAAGGCGAAGCCGGCGCGGCGAACCTCCTCGGCGCCACGCGGGCGAAAATCGCGCGACATCGGCCGGCCCTTGCCGAAACTTTCGGCCGCCTCGGCAAGCGCCAGGATCGGCCGGATCTGGTTGCGCAGGAAGGGGATGGCGATCATCAGCAGCACCAGCGAGGTGCCGACCATCCAGATCAGGAAAATGTGGGTGTTAGAGGCATAGGCCTGGCTGCGCCGCACGAAGACGCGCAGCACCTTGTTCTCGAGCTGGACGCGCACCTCGACGATGTTGGAATTGCCGACCGTGTCGATCCAGAAGGGCCGGTTGATCTGACGGGTGATTTCGGCGGAGAGAACGTCGTCGAGGATCGAGAAGAACGGTTTTGGACCGGGCGGCGGCAGCGGATCGGGCGGCAGCAGATCGACCTTGAGCTGCATGCGGTCCTGCGCGATGCGGATGATGTTGGCGTAGTCGGCGTCGTGCGGGTAGGTCTCGATCAGGTCGATGATGGCGGCGATGTCGCGCACGGTTGCCTGCGACAGGCGTTGCGTCACGGTTGCCCAGTGACGTTCCATGAAATCGAAGGCGACAACCGACTGCAAAAGGATCATCGGCGCGATGACGATGATCAGCGAGCGCGCGTAGAGGCGCTTGGGCATGTAGAGCGAGACGAGGCGCCAGAACCGGTTCCAGATGCGCGGCACCGCCTTGAGCGTGCGCGTGGCGCGTGCGCTCAAGCCGTCATTGTCCGGTTGTTCCAGTTCCGTGGTCGCCATTGGCTCTTTTCATCCGTCGGCGGTATTGGAGCATGATCCCTGGACAAACGGAAACCGTTTGTCCGAGAAAACCGGTTCCCGTTTTTCAGGATCATGCGCTTGGACCGCCGCCGGTATTCTATTCCACGCTGAGCCGATACCCAATACCGCGCACGGTCTGCAACCAGACCGGATTGGATGGATCGCGCTCGATCTTGCGGCGCAGCCGGTTGATCTGGACGTCGATGGTGCGCTCGCCGACTTCCGAATCGTCGCCGACCAGTTCGTGGCGGGGGATGGTTTCGCCGGCGCGCGCGGCGAAGATCGCCAGGATCTCCTGTTCGCGGTCGGTCAGTTTCAGCGCTTCGCCGCCGCGCTTCAGTTCGCGCCTGGCGATCTGGAAGGTGTAGGGACCGAAGACCAGCTGTTCGACCTTGGGCGTCGCCGCCGGGCCGCCACGGCGCAGGATATTGTTGATGCGCAGGATCAGCTCGCGCGGGTCGAAGGGTTTTGGCAAATAATCGTCGGCGCCAGCCTCGAGCCCGGAAATGCGGCTGTCGGTTTCCGACAGGGCCGTCAGCATCAGGATCGGCACGTTCTTTTCGGCGCGCAGCGACTTGGTCAGGTCGACACCGGTTTCACCCGGCATCATGACATCGAGCACGAGCAGGTCGAAGTCGAGGCCGGCGAGCTTGCGGCGGGCCTCGCCGGCATTGCCGGCGACGGTGACGCGAAAGCCGTTTTCGGTCAGATACTGCTTGAGAAGATTGCGGATGCGGGTGTCGTCGTCGACCACGAGCAGATGCGGTGCGTCGTCGTCCGGTGCGGCCGCCTGGTCGACCCTCTCATTGCTCTCCATGGCTTTTCCCCGACAGTTTTGCGGACCCAACGTCGATCTGAGCTCTCAGTTCCGGATTGACCATCGCTTCGAGGAAGCGTTCCACCAAGGTCCGTTCGGTGGCGCCGGAATCTTTCAATGCAGCATGGATGCGGCGCGACTGTGGCCGCGCCAGGGCCAGCGCCAGCGCACGGCCCTTGGCCGTCGGATAGAGTTCGCGCTGGCGGCGGTCGCGCGGGCCCTGCAACTGCACGACGTGATCGGTGTCGATCAATTGCTTAAGCACGCGCGCCAGGCTCTGCTTGGTGATCTTCAGCACCTCGAGCAGTTCGGCGACGGTCAGGCCCGGACGGCGGTTGACGAAATGCAGCACCCGGTGATGGGCGCGGCCGAAGCCGTAATCGGCCAGGATCTGATCGGGATCGGAGGTGAAGTCGCGATAGGCGAAAAAGAAGAGTTCGATGATGGCGAAGTCGATGCCGTCCTCGCTGGTAATCGCGGTCCTGATCGGTTTTCCGGCGGCTGGGCTTTTATCCGGCATCATTTCTCCATGGGAACGGGAGATTATGTCAGTACTATTGACGTAATTTCCCCGCAATGGTAATTTTTGACAAGCTTTTGGGCGGATTGCGAACGAAAAGGCAAGATAGGCCGGTTTTTCCGGAACTTCCTGAGTTTGCCAGGGCGCGATTATCCGCTTACGCTTCGAGACGCTGGCCGGCGTCTCCAATCACATGGCGCGGCCAAAAAACGAACACGCAACGACACCAAGGATAGGCGGACCGAGATCCGCGGGAGGTTACAATGGCATCCGTTCCCTTCGATCAACTGGACGGCTTCATCTGGATGAATGGCGAGTTCGTCGCATGGGGTGACGCCAAGATCCATGTGCTGACCCACGGCCTGCATTACGCAAGCGCGGTCTTCGAGGGCGAGCGCGCCTATGGCGGCGAGATCTTCAAGCTCAACGAGCATACCGAGCGCCTGCATGAATCGGCGCGCCTGCTCGGCTTCAAGATTCCCTATTCGGTCGCCGAGCTCAACGACGCCTCGACCACGCTTCTGAAGAAGCAGGGCTTCCAGGACGCCTATGTCAGGCCGATCGCCTGGCGCGGCAGCGAGCAGATGGGCGTTTCGGCGCAAAACAACCGCATCAACGTCGCCATCGCCATCTGGCAGTGGCCGAGCTATTTCGACCCGGCGCAGAAGCTGAAGGGCATCCGTCTCGATGTGGCGGAATGGCGTCGGCCCGACCCGCGCACGGCGCCGTCGCGGTCGAAGGCCGCCGGCCTCTACATGATCTGCACCATGTCCAAGCATGCCGCCGAGGCCAAGGGTTATGCCGATGCCATGATGCTCGACTGGCGGGGGCAAGTCGCGGAAGCAACGGGCGCCAACATCTTCTTCGTCAAGGACGGCAAGATCCACACGCCCAAGCCCGACTGCTTCCTCGACGGCATTACCCGCCGCACGGTCATTGGCCTGGCCAGGGATCGCGGCTTGGAGATCATCGAACGCGCCATCATGCCGGAAGAACTGGAAGGATTCGAACAGTGCTTCCTGACCGGGACCGCGGCGGAAGTAACGCCGGTCTCGGAGATCGGGCCTTACCGATTCGAGGTCGGCGAGATCGCCAAGAATCTCATGAACGACTATTCTGTGGCCGTTCAACCGAAGCATGCGATCGCCGCAGAATAACGAAAGTCACAGCTTTTCACGCAAGCAGGGGCGGTTTTAGGGCCGCCCTTTTTATTTCAGCGTTTCTGCATTTGACTTTCATCCAATTCGGCGTCTCATGATGGCGTCGGCCCGGGAGGCTGGCAGCCATGGAGGGACTAATCATATGGACATGAACACGCTTCTTCCGATCATCATTCAGATCATTACAGGCATTATCGGTGGTCAGGCGGTCGGCGCGGCGATCAAGACGGCGGCGTTGGGGCAGCTTCCCAAAATCCTGGGCGGAGCCATTGGCGGCGTCGGCGGCGCGGCGATCCTGGGCAGCCTGCTCGGCGGCGGCGCGGTGGATCCGGCGGCGGCTGCCGCTGCGACGAGCGGTCTCGGCAGCGCGCTCAATCTGCAGAACATCGTCGGTGGCGCCGGCGGTGGCGCGATCCTGACCGGCATTATCGGCGCGGTCATGGGCGCCATGAAGAAATAAGCCTACCGATCTCGGGCTTCGCAGAATGGGCGGCTTCGGCCGCCCATTTCCTTTTGACACGCACTGTTTGGCCTTCCGGCTGTGGACGGTTTTGACCGATGCCTCTACATGAACGCTGACACAGCGAAAGGACGATCATGGGTCAGCTCAACGCCGGCATCGTGCCGGTCACACCGTTCCAGCAGAACTGCACCATCCTGTTCGACATGGACGACAAGCGCGGCGTGGTCGTCGATCCGGGCGGCGACATCGACAAGGTGCTGGCGGTGTTGAAGGACAATGCGATCACGGCCGAGGCAATCTGGATCACGCACGGCCATATCGACCATGCCGGCGGCGCCATGGAGTTGAAGGAGGCACTTGGCATCGAGATCCTCGGCCCGCATGAAGCCGACAAGATGCTGCTCGACAATCTGGAGAACCAGGGCAGGCGCTACGGCATCGACGGTGTGCGCAATTGCGTGCCCGACCGGTTCCTCGCCGAAGGCGAGACCGTGTCATTCGGCGGCCATGTGTTCGAGGTGCTGCATTGCCCCGGCCACGCGCCCGGCCATGTCGTCTATTACAACCGCGCCGCCAAGTTCGCCCATGTCGGCGACGTCCTGTTTCGCGGCTCGGTCGGCCGTACCGACCTGCCGGGCGGCGACCATGCGGCCCTCATCGCCTCGATCAAGGACAAGCTGTTGCCGCTTGGCGACGACATCGGCTTTATCTGCGGCCATGGCCCGGGCGGGCGTTTTGGCGAGGAACGGCGGACCAATCCGTTTTTGACCTGAATTGGATCTGGACCGTCCGTGGGATCGAAAGCCCGACGGGCTGATAAAAAAGCGCCGGCCTTTCAGCCAGCGCTTTTTGTTTGGGGCAGGGAAGCCTCAATTGGCAGTGCAGAAATGCTGTTCGCCGTCATTGCCGGTGAAGGTGCCGGTGCGGGAATTGAAGGTGCGGTAGCGGTCCGAGCAGTACTCGTACCAGCCACGCGTCCACGGTTCGGCGTAGCGGTCGGCGTAGACCACCTGCGGCTCGGCGTAGTAGCGGCGGACCGGGGCCGGGCGTATCCGCACATCACGATCGTAATAACCGTCATCGTAATAACGGTCGGCATCGGGCGGCGGCCGGTCATTGGCCAATGCGCCACCGATCAACGCTCCGGCGGCCAGGCCCAGAACGCCTGCCGCGACAGCATCGCCATTTCCATGGCCATGATGATGCCAACGGCGCCAGTCATCGGCATTGGCCGCCGAAAAGGTCGCGAGCGTGGTGGCGACCACGGCGGCGGACAGCACGGCTGTCTTGAAAATACGGTTCATCTTGGTCTCCTTCGTACGGACCGTACAGTTTGCAGGGGATGCGGTCCGGCTTTACGAATGACTAATATGAGACCGTGGCTGAACGGGGGCTGAACAAAAATTTGGCCGCACGCCCTGTTTCACGGCATCCAACCCGCGCGCTGGGCGCGGATTCCCCTCTGCCGGGGCCGGCATCGGTCCGAAGCCGGCTTAGCCGACCGACAGGTTGACAGCCTTGGGTCCCTTGCCGCGTTTGTCCGGCTCCGTGTCGAATGTCACTTTCTGCCCATCTTCAAGACCGGGAAGACCCGACGCCTGCACGGCTGAAATATGCACGAAGACATCCTTCGCGCCATCATCCGGTGTGATGAAGCCGAAGCCCTTGGCATGGTTGAAGAATTTGACGGTGCCGGTCTGCGGCATGGGAAGCTCCTTTGATCCCATAAACTCCAGTCTCGGGCCGGCAAATGCCCGAGTGGAAATTTGTCCTTTATTTTAGCGTCATCGGCAAGTGAAAGTTTTTCGGGCACTTAAAGCAGGTCGCGCTTTAAGTGCTTGTTATGACGCGTGTCATTGGGCCGGACCGGGATGAACTTCAAGATGAGACGAGGTCATGCTGCACCACGGACATGAAAAAGGCGCGACGAAAACCGCCGCGCCTTTCAAAAATCCGTCCGCCCGCCAAGGTGCTGGTCAAGCTTCTCGTTCGCCCATCCGCCTGGATGCGCGGCGCGCCGATCGCTCAGGCCGCGCGCAGGTTGACCGCCTTCGGGCCCTTGCCCATGCGGTCCGGCTCGACGTCGAAGGTGACCTTCTGGCCGTCGACGAGCGTGCGCAGGCCCGAGGCCTCTATCGCCGAAATATGGACGAACACGTCCTTGGCGCCGCCGTCGGGCGTGATGAAACCGAAGCCTTTGGTCGCATTGAAGAATTTAACGGTGCCGGTCTGGGCCATTGGGGAAACTCCTTCACCCGTTCAGTCTTGGTGGTCCTGCCCGCCACCTGGCGTCGAGGGCAGTTCCTGGTGGTTGCTTTCGGCAGTCATGCATTGGCGCATGGTCAAACCCCCCGCCGAAAAACGGGGCCGTCAGAGATTCACAGTATCGGGGAAAGGTCGTCCAAAACGTTCCGCTCTCCGGGTCGCAAATGCCCGAACACAGAATTTATCGCACGGAAACGTGAAGGTTGCAAGATAGCGCCGCGGGCCGCCGCCGCAGGCGCATCCCGACGCAAAAATCGACCGATCAAAGCGTCGACCGGCCGCAAATAGGCTTCGTTGCCCGAGGGGTCATCGGCCCACAGCCCCGGTCATGCATGGGCCAGAAGCGATGATTGGCGGCGGCGCGCGGCGGGGGCTACCGGTCCGGGCGTCGTTCTCCCACAGTAGCCGCGAACAGGGGTTGCAATTGGCAGTGGAATGGCGAGGATCGCGCCAAGGGTGACTGATTTAAGTCTTGTTTTGATCGATATCATTTTCAGCGAACCGCTGGCAGTCTTGGGCGGTACGCACCTGGGCGGGGATCGAGGGAGAGACGATCATGAGGTTTCTTGCGGCAATCTTTTCACGGCAGGGTTTTACCATCCTGTTCCTGTCGGCAATTCTTGCCGCCTGTACGGTCGTCGTCGATGAGGGACCGGGGCCGCGCCCGCGTCCGCCGCGCCCTGAACCGCAATTCTGCACCAAGCAGTACGAGCCAGTCTGCGCCCGGCGCGGCGGCGATCGCCAGACCTTCGCCAATTCCTGTCTGGCCGACCGGGCCGGTTACCGCATCGTGCGGGACGGTCCCTGCCGCGATGGCGGCGATGGCGGTGGCGGCGGCGGTGGCGGTGGCGGCGAGCAGACCTTCTGCACCCGCGAATACGCGCCGGTGTGCGGCCGCCGGCATGGCGACATGCGCACCTTCCCCAACGCCTGCGAGGCCCGTGCATCGGACTATCGCATCGTCGGCGACGGGCCGTGCTGAGAGCTTACCTTCTCCCTTGTCGGAGAAACTGAAATTGCAGTTATTCTTCCACGCCAACATAGGCTTTGGTCTTGAGCAGGCCGGCCAGATGGGCGGCGTTTGAAGCCGCCATTTCGATGGCTTGGGCGACCTTGTCGGGGGTCTTCGGCAGATCGACATAATTGACGTCGCCCATGGCTTCACCGACCCAGTAGACGCCGCCATTGGCGGGGATGGTGAAGCCGACGTCGTTGAGCGCCTGGAAGCATTCCGCGTGGCAGTGATGCGCGCCGTCCTCGTTGCCGACGATCGCCACCAGCGCGACCTTGCCGGCGGCCGGCATGCGGCCCTTGTCGTCGGTTTCGTCCAGAAAGGCGTCCATCCGCTCCATGACGCGCTTGGCGACGCTCGACGGCTGGCCCAACCAGATCGGCAGACCGAGGATGAAGATATCGGCGGCGACGATCTTTTTGCGCAACTCAGGCCAATCGTCGCCCTTGCCCATGTCAGAGAGCACGCCGGGCTTGATGTCATGATCGAGTGCACGAACGACCTCGCCCTTCACGCCATGCGGTTTGAGCGCCGCGAGCAGATCGGCGACGATCTTGTCGGTGGAGGATTTTTCCTTGTCGCCGGAAGCTTTCAGCGAACAGTTGAGGGCAAAGGCGGTAAGGGACATTGCGGAACTCCTGCATCTGGGGGTGCAGGCTCAACGTCGCGAGGCGCTTGCGGTTGCGCGGCGGCGATGGGGCCCCTCGGCCTTCGGCCAGCCTCGCACCTTGAATCTCCGCGCGGCATGGCTTAGGTCCCGCAAGCACACAAACACGGCAGGTGTCCCATCAACAGAGATCAGAGAAGAGCGGCGGGTGCGGGAGCCAAGTCCGGCGCGGCCAAGTCTGGCGCGGGAGGACAGCCGCCGCTGGGCCTCGACCAGTATGTGCAGCAGGCGCTGCAACTGCACCAGGCCGGACGCCGGCAAGAGGCCGAGGCGATCTACCGGCAGGTGCTGGCGCGTCAGCCCAAGCACGCCGCCGCCGCGCATTTCCTGGGTTTGCTGCTGCACCAGACCGGGCGCAGCGAAGAAGGGATGGATTTCCTGGAGCAGTCGGTTCATCTACAGCCGACGAACCCCGACTTCCTCAACAATTTCGGCACGGTGATGCGCGATCTCGGCCGCGTCGCGGCGGCCATCGATTTCTTCCGCGGCGCGGTGGATCTGCGACCGGAACAGCTCGCGGCACGTGACAATCTCGGCTCGTCGCTGAAGCAGGTCGGCCGGTTCGACGAGGCCGAGGACATCTATCGCGGCACGGTGCAGCGCAATCCATTCCACGTGCGCGCCCGCATCGGGCTTGCCGAAACCCTGCAGGAAGCCGGACGCCTGGACGAGGCGCTGGCCGCCTTCCAGGAGGCCCTGACCATTCGCCCCAAGGATGCCGACCTGCTGCACGGGCTGGGCGTCGGACTGATGGAGAAGGGCAAGCTCGACGAGGCGACCGACCTGTTCCGGCAGGCGGTGGCGATCCAGCCCGGCATGGCCCGCGCGTGGCTGATGCTGACGCAGGTCAAGCGCCAGCAGGAGCGCGATGCCGAATTGGCCGGCATGGAGGCGCAGCACGCCAAGGCCCCCCAGGACAGCCTGGCACGCATGCAGCTCTCGTTTGGCCTCGGCAAGGCCAATGACGATCTCAAGGATTACGGCAAGGCCTTCGACTATTTCGCCGAAGGCAATGCCATCCGGCGCAAGGGCATCGACTATGATCCGGTGAAGACGCGCGCCGAATTCGAGGCGATGAAGGCGGTATTCGATAACGGCTTCTTCGAAAAGCACAGGCCGAGCCCGATCACCGACGACGCGCCGATCTTCGTCGTCGGCATGCCGCGTTCGGGTACGACGCTGGTCGAGCAGATCATCGCCAGCCACCCCCAGGTCTATGGCGCGGGCGAGCTTGGCATCTTGAAGACGGCGGTCGGCAAGCAGTTTCCCTCGAACATGCCGGGCGGCTTTCCCTGGGGCGTGGCCGACACGGACGATACCGATTTCGCCGAGGCGGGGCAGGCCTATCTCGACATGCTGCATGCCCGCTATCCGCACATGCGCCACGTCACCGACAAGATGCCGGGCAACTTCCTGCTCGTCGGCTTCATCCACATGATGCTGCCGAAGGCCAGGATCATCCACTGCGCCCGCGATGCGGCGGCGACGTGCCTGTCGATCTACAAGGTGCATTTCCGCGGCGACAGCCACCGTTATGGCTATGACCTGGGCGAGCTCGCCGATTTCCACAATCTGTACACCGACATCATGGCGCATTGGCACAAGGTGCTGCCCGGCGTCGTGCATGATGTGCGCTACGAGGATTTCGTCGCCGACCAGGACGGACAGAGCCGGGCGCTGATCGACTATCTCGGCCTGCCATGGGACGACGCCGTGCTGTCGTTCCACCAGACCGACAGGCCGGTGCGCACGGCATCCGCCGCGCAGGTGCGCCAGCCCATGTACCAGGGCTCCGTCGATTTGTGGAAGCGCTATGGCGACAGGCTGAAGCCGCTGCTGGACAAGCTAGGCTGATATTGAGGTGAGGCCGGCCTGCGAACGGTGGTTCCCTGCGCTTCCGGTGCTCACGTACCTTAAGTACGCTCCGCTCCGGTTCTCGGGAACCATCATTCTCGACTCGGCCTGACCTCAATCTCAACCCAGCTTGGGGCCGAGTGCTCAAAGCTGGATGAACGGCTGGAAGCCGCCGAAGATCATGCGCTTGCCGTCGAACGGCATGGCGGACCAGTCCATCTTGATACGCTCATCGGCCATCACCTTGGCCATCACCGCATCGCGGCTTTGCCTCGATTCATAGATCACCCAGGCGAAGACGACGATCTCGTCGTCTTTTGCCTGGACGGCACGCGGGAAAGAGGTGACCTCGCCATAGGGCACGTCGTCGCCGATGCATTCGACATAGGAGAGCGCGCCGTGCTCCATCCAGATCGGACCCGCGAGATTGGCCAGCTTCTTGTAGTCATCGAGGTTGGCCTTCGGCACGGCAAGCACGAAACCGTCGACATAGGACATGACGAAACTCCTTTGCTGAAAACGGGCGCCGGGCCGGCGGGGATACGACCCGGCGCGGTTGGCCGCGTCCCTCGGCGAGGGCGCGGCCGCTAAAACTTATTCAGTCGGTGCGTTCATCGCCCAGGCGACGCCGAAGGGGTCCTTCACCTGCCCCCAGCGGTCGCCCCAGAACATCACCTGCAGCGGCGTGGCGATCTCGCAGCCAGCATCGACGGCCCGCTTCCACCAGGCGTCGATGTCATCCTTGCCGAGATGGAGCTGCAGCGTATAGCCCTGCGCCGCCTGGTGCGGATGGCCGTGTTCCGGATAGGCGTCGCCCAGCATCAGCGTCGAGCCATTGATGTGGAGATGGATGTGCATGGTGCGGCCTTTTTCATCCGCCGGATAGGCAAAGACTTCCTCGGCCGCGAAAGCCTTCTTGTAGAACTCGGCGGCCTTGATGGCGCCGTCTACCTGCAAATAGGGCGTCAATCCACCGAGAACCTTGGGGCGGGGCGGGGTCTGGTCGGTCATTCTCGTGTTCCTCTTCTCGTTTGGTTTGGCCTTGCCAACCATAGGACGGACGAGGTGACGGCAATCCTACAGGGTCGGAAGAATTTTTCGGCTGGCCCGGATTACCGGGCAACCGGCCGGTCTTGGAGGTCGATGCATGGGCTGGCTGGCTATGGTCATATGACCTTGGCCGAGGACGTGGCGGCGCGACGGCTGTCGCGGGCATCGAAGATTTCCGGAAAGCCGATATCCTTGCGCAGCTCGGCTGGCAGCGCTAGCAGGATGCGTTCGCTGCGATGACGGGCGCGCGCCGCGGCATAGCGGGTGGCGATGCGGCCGATGGATGACAGGACGGACATGGTAGCTTCTCCCTGGGTTGGCGCCGGCATCATCGTGTCGGCATCCCAAGGACGGGAGAGGTCCGGGCGATCCGACAGATCGCCCGGAATTTTTTATCGGCCTTTGTTATCGGCGCGCTTACTTCAGGCAGCAGTCTCCAATCGTTCGATCGTTTCAAGGTCGGCTCTCTTGGCCTTCCCCTCGACGGCGAGGTCATAGCTTGCCTGCATGTTCATCCAGAATTGCGGTGTGGTTCCGAAGAACTTCGCAAGGCGCAATGCAGTGTCTGGTGTTACCGGTGTCGCTTCGCTGGCCAGGCGCTCGATGCGCGTGCGCGGCACATGCAGCTTTTTGGCAAGCGTGTAAGGCTTCAGACCGAGCGGGACGAGATACTCTTCGCGGAGAATTTCTCCGGGATGGACTGGCGGGTTGATATCAAGCATTTGGGACCTGCCTTCAATGGTAGTCGGTTATTTCAACATCTTCTGCTTGCCCATCCACCCAGCGAAAGCAGATGCGAAACTGATCGTTGATGCGGATCGAATACTGACCGGCCCGGTTGCCTTGCAACGGCTCGAGCCTGTTGCCGGGAGGCGTCTTGAGGTCCGAGAGTTCGGCGGCATTGTCGATCATGTACAGCTTCCGTTGGGCTGACCGGACAAGGTCCGAAGGGAAACCCTTTGGAGCCTTGCCGTTCGAAACGGCTTCGCTGGTCTTGTCCCTGAACGAGCGTATCATCGGTCGGCTCCGACGGACGTACCGTCGCATGATACGTTCGGCGAGTCAAGGGAACGTCTCATGCAATGATACGAAGAATCGACCCCCGCAACACCCCGCTCAGCCGGTTCCTTCCGCCACCTCGCGGAAGAAGCCTTCCGGATCCTCGACCTCGATCAGCCTGCGCTTCTCGATAAGCCAAAAACGGTTGCCGATGGCGCGGATGAAGGAGCGATCGTGCGAGGCGAGCAGGCAGCTTGCCTGGTGCTTCAGCAACTCCTCCTCCAGTGCTTCCTGGCCGTCTATGTCGAGATGGTTGGTCGGCTCGTCGAGCAGGTAGAAGTTGGGATTGGCGAGCCTCAGCGCCAGCATCATCAGCCGCGCCTTCTGGCCGCCCGACAGCACGCCGATCTTTTTCTCCTGCATCTCGATGACCACGCCGGCGCCGGCGAGCAGCGAGCGGGCGCGCTGCTCGCCGACATCGTAGCGGCGCGAAACCATGGCCAGCGGCGTGTCGTCGCCGCTGATGCCGGACAGCGCCTGGTCGCTGTAGCCGAGCACGGTCGACGGCGTCACCTTCACATTGCGTACCATGTCCGGTTCGAGGATGGCGTTGCGGATCAAGGTGACGAAGCGCGACTTGCCGACGCCGTTGCGGCCGAGCAGCACGATGCGATCGCCCTGGCAGATGTGGCGTTTGCCGGTCCGAAACAGCAGCGTTCCGTCTGGCGTTTCCACCGCCGCGTCGTCGAGCGTGATCAGCACCTTGGCGGGCGTACCGCGATTGGCGAGTTTGATCGCCCCCGCCGATCTTTCACGATGCGCCGGATTGGCGGCCTCTTCGAGCTTTTCCGCCCGCTGGTTGAGCTGCTTGGTCTTGACCGTCAGGAGGTCGCTGCCGGAATTGATGCCGATATTGTTGAGCTTGGCGGCCTGCCGCCGCAATTGCTGCGCCACCTTCATGTCGCGCTGGAATTTTCGTTCGGTCGAGGCGTCGACCTCGTCCAGCGCATCCCTGGCACGCGAGTAGGGCAGCGAAAACACCGGCGACTGTTCCGGGCGCAGGAACAGCGTGCGGTTGGTGGTTGCGTCGAGGAAGGCGCGGTCGTGGCTGGCGATAACGACGGGCACCTCGCGTGGCAGCGCGTTCAGCCAGTTTTCCAACTGGCTGATGCGGGCGAGGTCGAGATGGTTGGTCGGCTCGTCGAGCAGCAGCACATCGGGATCGGTGACCCAGACGCGGGCGATCAGCGCCAGCCGCTGCCAGCCACCGCTCAGCGCCTGCATCCGTCGCTCGCGCATCGCCTCGGGCACATCGAGCGAATCCAGCACCACGTCGACGCGCCACGTCTCGCTGTCGGCCTGATCCGGCGGCAAGGCGTCGGCCACCACCTCATAAAAAGTACGGCCGAACAGGGCAGGGGCTACGGACTGTTCGACATGGCCGACACGCAAGCCGCGCGTGCGGGTGATGTCGCCTGTTGTCGGCTCGACCTCGCCGGTCAGGCATTTCAGCAAGGTCGACTTGCCGCGGCCGTTGGCGGCAACGATGCCGAGCCGGTCGCCGCCGCCGATGGTGAGGTCAAGGTTGGAAAAGAGCGGCGCACTCATGGTGACGCCGAGGGATTTGAGGCTGATCAGGGCCATTTTCGATTTCTCTGGTCTGTCCGGGAAGTCCGGCTCAATGCACTTTGACGGTGCGCGTGCCGGCCATCAGGCTCAGGATTGCGCACCACGAAGGGCAGACCAAAAAATCGAAGCGGGAAAAAACCCGGACCGTCCCTGGTCAGCCCTGCAAGCAAGCTCGCAGGGCTGAAATCGGGCCACGCTGACGATGGTGACGAAAAAACGTAAACACGTGAGCCCTCCTTTCGAGACGTTCGAGTGTGACGACTGGCTACACCAAAGGCGGGGCTGATGGCAAGGCCGCCCCTTTCGCGCGGCGCGGGAAGGGGTCCAGCACCAGGATGCAGCCGCCGATGATTGCCCCCGCGCCGAAGCCCTGGATGATGGTCAGCTGCTCGCCAAGCAGGATCGTTCCGGCCAGCACGGCGATCGTGGTCACGGCGAATTCGACGCTGATCGTCCGGGTTGCGCCGATCGAGGCCACCAGCCGGAAATAGACGACATAGGTCATCGCGCTCATCACGCAGGCCAGAATTGCGAGGTAGAGGAAATCGAAGGGGCGCGGCATGGCCGGCACCGGGACGATGAACAGCAGCGGCAGCGTCATCAGGCCGCCGAACAGGAAGGCGGCGCTGGTGAGTTCCAGCGAGCCGGCCGCGCGCAGATGGCGATTGGCGTAGTTGCTGCCGAAGGCGGCCGAGAAAGAACTGAACAACGAGGCGGCGCAGCCGAGCGCGAAGGACGCGGTGACAGGAACGGCGGGGAAGCCGACCAGGACGACGATGCCGGCAGCGCCGAGCAGCAATCCGGCGAGGCCGCGAACAGAGATGCGTTCAAGCCCCCACAACTGGCCAAGGATCATCGAGAACAGCGGGATCGCGGCAACCAGGATTGCGGCCATCGCCGTGCCGATGCGCGGGGTGGCGTAGGACAGGCCGATCAGCTGTGCCGCGACGGTCGTCGCGCCGACCACCGCGAAATGCCGCCAGCCGGCGCTGAAATCCAGGCGCCGCCGCGTCGCGGCCGCCAACAGGAAGAGCGTGATGCCGGCGATCAGCGCGCGCAAGGTGACCGCGCCGACCCAGCCGAAGGCGTGCACCACCTCGAGCAGGACAAGAAAGGACAGGCCCCAAGTGACGGCCAGAAAGACGTAGGCGGCGATGTCCTTGGGTTTCATGGGAGTGGCGGGTCGGTGGGAGGTTTGTGTGCGGACGCAGACTTGTAGCCGTGCGTATCGTTTCCGCAAACGGGCGGCAAGCGCGAGCGCATAGTCCAAAGGCTGTTCTGATTTGACCGCGGATATTAAGGTCTACGGCGGAGCGCTTCCCTTCTCCCAAGGGGAGAAGGAAGAGCGCTACTTTCCCGGTCTGCCTGTCTTTCCCGGCCGGCGCTTTTCGCGGCGGGCGTCGCCCGGGTCCTCGTAGGAGCCAATGCCGGCGCGTTCGCGCTTGACCGGCTTCTCGCCCTCGATCGGCGTCTCGGTCCGCCGCACCGTCATCTCATTGAGAGAGTTCTTCTTGAACAACGGTTTCACCTGCTCTCCCGGAATCCCGAAATCGGAATTGTGACGTTCCTGTGCAGATTGTTTCTTGAACAGCGAGCGCGAGACGACGCCCGACGGCGTCGGCATGTCGGTACCAGGCCCCATATCGTCCAGCGACGGCTTGGCGAACAGCGGCTTCTTCACCGGCACGGCGCCGTCGGCGCCCATCTCGTCGAGGGCGGGCTTGCGGAAGAGGTTGGGGCGGGCAGCCTTGGCGGCCTCTTCGGCGGCGCGTGCTTCGTCGAGCTTGCGGAACCGCTCTTGTTCCTCGACCGTGCGATGTTTGGCGACCCCCTTGTTGTGCTTGCCTTTTTCGCGACCCGACGCCGGGCTTTCCATATCGGCATACTTCGCCAGCGGATCGTCGGAGATCGACAGTTCCATCTCGCGCAGCCGCTTGATCTCGTCGCGGATGCGGGCCGCCTTCTCGAAGTCGAGATTGGCGGCGGCGTCGCGCATCTGCTTCTCCAGCGCGTCGAGATGGGCCTTGAAATTGTTGCCCATCATGGCGCCGGCGCTGTCGGTGAACTGCGAGATGTCGGCGCGGACATGGTCCTTCTCGTAGACCGAATCCAGAATGTCGGAGATGCGCGACTTGACCGATTCCGGCGTGATGCCGTTGGCGGCGTTCCATTCCATCTGCTTTTCGCGGCGGCGGTTGGTCTCCGCCATCGCCCGCTCCATCGAGCCGGTAACCTGGTCGGCATAGAGGATGACCTTGCCGTCGACGTTGCGGGCAGCGCGGCCGATCGTCTGGATCAGCGACGTCTCGGAGCGCAAAAAGCCTTCCTTGTCGGCGTCGAGAATGGCAACAAAACCGCATTCGGGAATGTCGAGGCCTTCGCGCAACAGGTTGATGCCGACCAGCACGTCGAAAGCACCAAGCCGCAAATCGCGTAAAATCTCGATGCGCTCCAGCGTGTCGATGTCGGAGTGCATGTAGCGCACGCGAACGCCCTGCTCGTGCAGGTACTCGGTCAGGTCCTCGGCCATGCGCTTGGTCAGCACGGTGACCAGCGTGCGATAGCCGGCGGCCGTGGTTTCGCGGATTTCGCCGACGACATCGTCGACCTGGCTTTTCGCCGGACGCACCTCGACCGGCGGATCGATCAGTCCGGTCGGGCGGATGACCTGCTCGGCGAAGACGCCGCCGGCCTGCTCCATTTCCCAAGCCCCTGGAGTCGCCGAAACGGCAACCGAGAGCGGCCGCATGGCGTCCCATTCCTCGAAGCGAAGCGGCCGGTTGTCCATGCAGGACGGCAAGCGGAAGCCATATTCGGCCAGCGTCGCCTTGCGCCTGAAGTCGCCGCGATACATGCCGCCGATCTGCGGCACGGTGACGTGGCTTTCGTCGATGAAGACCAGCGCGTTGTCGGGAATGTATTCGAACAAGGTCGGCGGCGGATCGCCAGGCTGGCGGCCGGTGAGGTAGCGCGAATAGTTCTCGATGCCGGCGCAGGAGCCGGTGGCTTCCAGCATTTCGAGGTCGAAGCGGCAGCGCTGTTCCAGCCGCTGCGCTTCGAGCAGGCGGCCGGCGTGCTCCAGTTCCACCAGCCGCTGCTTCAGTTCTTCCTTGATCGACTTGATCGCCTGGTTGAGCGTCGGCCGCGGCGTCACATAGTGCGAGTTGGCGTAGATCTTGACGCTCTTCAGCTCGCCCGTCTTCTGGCCGGTCAGCGGGTCGAACTCGGTGATCGCCTCGATCTCGTCGCCGAACATGGAGATGCGCCAGGCGCGGTCTTCCAGGTGAGCCGGGAAGATTTCGATCGTGTCGCCGCGCACGCGAAACGAGCCGCGCACGAAATTGATGTCCTGGCGCTTGTATTGCTGGGCGACGAGGTCGGCGAGCAAAGCGCGCTGGTCGAGCCGGTCGCCGATCTGCATCTGGAAGGTCATCGCCGTATAGGTTTCGACCGAGCCGATACCGTAGATGCAGGACACCGAGGCGACGATGATGACGTCGTCGCGCTCGAGCAGCGAACGCGTCGCCGAATGGCGCATGCGGTCGATCTGCTCGTTGATCGAGGATTCCTTCTCGATGAAGGTGTCGGTGCGCGGAACGTAGGCTTCCGGCTGATAATAGTCGTAATAGGAGACGAAATACTCCACCGCATTGTCGGGGAAGAATTTCTTGAACTCGGAATAAAGCTGTGCGGCCAGTGTCTTGTTGGGGGCCAGGATCAAGGCGGGGCGTTGCGTTTCCTCGATCACCTTGGCCATGGTGAAGGTCTTGCCGGAGCCGGTGACGCCAAGCAGCACCTGGGTGCGGTCGCTGTTGTCGACGCCCTCGACCAGATCCTTGATGGCGGTCGGCTGGTCGCCGGCCGGTTCGAAGTCCGACACCATCTTGATGGCGATGCCGCCTTCGGATTTTTCCGGCCTGGCGGGGCGGTGCGGCGTCCACAGCACGCCGTCCTTGTGCAGCGGATTGCCGGACTCGATCAGCGCCGAGAGCGCGGCCACCGTGGCGGTGACGCCGCTGGACGACATCGTCTCGGCTTCTTCCAGCGAGATGTCGAGCCCGGCGACCGGATTGAGGCCGGCCGCCGTGCGTTCACGGGCCGACGCAGCGCCGCCCATCGAGGTGCCGCGCGCGGTGCGGCCCGGGGCGGCCGAGCGTTCCGGAATCTTCTTCGGCGCCTTGGCGCCGCCGCCCTTGCCCGTGGCGCGGCCTTCGCGCTCAGCCTCCTGCTCGATCTGCTCGGCCCAATCGGCGATCGACCCGGTCAGCGGCGTGCCTGTCAGCTCAGCCTGCGGCATCTCGGCGAAGCCGCCCTTGTGCAGCGGCTCCGAGGCGTCGAGGAAATCGGTCAGCGGGCTGCGCCGCTTCGGCGCGGCGCGGTCGTCATTCGCCGTCGGCGGCGTTTTCTTGTCGGGGGATTTGGCCATGCCCCAAATATGGGATTTCTCAGCCAAAATGGAAAGGGCGCTATGAGGACAGGCCGGCGGCCGCGTCATGCTCCTGACAGAAGGCTGTCAGGAGGTGGCGGAGGATCTCGCCTTATCTCAAGCGCCGCTTCCGTTCGACGCGACCCGGGTCGCCGATCCCTTCAGGCGATCCACCACGACGAGGCGTGTAACCTTGCCCTTCTTGAAGGCGGCGAGGAAGCGGGCATAGTCGCGGAAGACAACGCAGCCATTGGATTCGGCGCGGCCGCCGCGCAGCATGTAGGTATGCGCGAGGAGGCCGTTGCGGTTGTATTTGTTGCCGCCGCTCGTCGGTGTCAGGCGGATCGCCTCGACGCCGTGGAAGCGGGATTCGCGCAGCGACAGATTGTAAGTGTTGGGCGGCGTCGGACCACGGTCCTTCACGTGGACATAGCGCGGCTGGTCGACCATGGCGCCGAGGCCGGAATGCGCCTCGAGCCGCTGGCCGTCCGGCATGTAGACGGTCTTCGCACTGATGTCGTAGACCGCCACGCCATGGCCGGCGCCGCTTCCGGCGCTGGGGCCGTTGAACAGGTTCCTGAACGCCTGGCCGAGGCCACCCGCAGGGGTATCCGGCTTGGCATAGGCCAGCACGTCGCCGTTTTCGCCTGACCGGCCTTGCCGGGCAGGCTGCCTGGCCACCTGGACCGGCTTTGCCTGGGGCGCGGGCTTCTGCTGCACGATCCTGGGTTGTGCGGCGGGCTTGTCCTGTTCCACGACCGTGGGCTGCGGCGCGTCAAATTGCGGGCGGCGGGTCGGCAGCGGCACGTCGTCGGTGAGCGCATCCGGCAGCGAGGCGGCATCGCCTGGCTGTTGCTGCTGGGTCTCGACAGGCGCAACCGCGACGTCGGCCGGGGACTCGGTCATCGGCAGCGGCGAGGCGAAGGCCTCGTCCTCGACCGGCAGCGACTGCACGAGTGCCAGCGCCAGCTGCGTGTTGTCAGGTGTCTCGGACTGGGCAAAGCCCTGTGGTACCGGCGCGGTCTGGACAACCGCCGAGCCGGCATCGACACGGGCGAAGCGTTCCGCCGCCGGAGCCGGCATGTCGTCGGACAGGCTGGCCATCACCTGGACGGAGGGAACGAGAGACGCCTCGTTGATTTGTGGGGCGGCGCTGGAAATCACGGGACGGATGTTGGCCGGGGTCGCCGGCTTTTCGGCGCCGGCGAAGGCAGCGGCAAGCTTTGTCGGTGACAGCGACGCTTCCATGAGCTCGAAGCGCTGCTGCGATTTCGACTTCGCCACCACGGGCGCCGGCTTGGCCCGTGCCACCAGCCGCGCGGATTTCTGCGCCTGGGGGGCTATTGCGGCCAGCTTGAAGCAGTCGGCGCCGCACTGTACGGCATGGTCGTGCAGCGCCTGCGCGCCACCATGGGCGTTGGCCAGCACGAAAGGCGCCGAAGAGCTGAGGAAATGCTGCTTCAACGGATCGGCGAGAGCGAGCGAGCCGGGCAGGGACAGCGTCTGCGGCAGGCCGGCCGACGTCGCCGAGAGCGAGGCGCCGACGGAACTGAGGCCGGCCATGGTGCCGATCAGCCATAGGCCGACGGCGGCGCCGACGCCCGGCACGGCGACCCAGCGGACAACCCGTTCAGGGGTGAAGGATGAGGCACGTGGCGCTTCGATGGCGGTCTCGCCGCTCCAACGCCTGTCCCCGACAATTTTACGACTCAAGAACGCCATGCAACCAATCTTGCTCCAATCGGCTCCCACGTCCGCGGCCGGGATAGCCGCGACGACCATTCTGTGAGTGATCCCAGGTGGTCCCCGACGCGTTTGCCGCGCCTGTCGTTAGTTGCCGATTGCTTCAAAATATGGACAAAGTTGGTTAACCAATCCCTCTCAAAACCAATCGAGAGACGTGGACTTTGTGCCGAAAAAGGCTCGTCCACGACCATGCACGCGGTATTGCAGCCCTTCCAAGGCTGTTTTGCTGCCTGTTTTTGCCAGCCGAGTCAAGCAAAAGAGCCTTCGATAATCCTTGCAAAGAAGCGCTTCGGGCGTTTTACGCGGCAACGGGGGACGCCGACCTGCATCGACCGAGCCTCCGCGAACGCCATCGGCGCCCACAAATACTGTTGCCGTCCTGCCACATTTTTTCGGCCTGGAGGATCGCCTCCCGGCGGCCGATTGACTCGTTTTGGGAGGCGGTGCAATCCGGTCAAGTGCTTGGTTTTAAGGTGGCAAGGGCCACTTTTGGAGACTTGTCCATGAAGCGTCGGGACTTCTTGGCGCTGTCGGCGGGTGCGGCGGCGTTTTCCATTCTTCCGGCCGCCGTCAAGGCTGCCGTGCCGGTTCCCTACGACCGCAACGCGGACGTGCCGTTCAAGGACAAAAAGTCATTCATCGACTGGATGGTGGCCAATCGCGGCGAAGATCCGAAGTTGCTCGCCGAGCGCTTCGATCGCTTCCAGATCATGGTCTACAACAAGGACGTGCTGGACGACCGCAACAAGCGCGCTTTCCTGCTGACGCCGCGTGAAGAATTCGTGCTGCCGCAGAATCTGGGGCGCGCCTATGACCATGCCTTCCTCGACATCGGCTATGGCGTGACGATTTCGGGTCCGCATCTGGTCGGGCGCATGACGACATCCATCGACGTGCAGTTCGGCGAATCCGTGCTCGAGATCGGCACCGGCTCCGGCTATCAGTCGGCCTACCTGGCCAACCTCACCGACAAGGTGCACACGATCGAGATCATCAATCCGCTGGCGCAACGCACCCGGCGCACCTATGACGGGCTGATCGAGCGCGGCTACAGCGAATTCGGCTCGGTCACCAGCCGCAATGCCGATGGCTATTATGGCTGGGAGAGCGTCGGTCCGTTCGACAAGATCATCGTCACCTGCGGCATCGACCACATTCCGCCATCGCTGCTGCAGCAGCTCAAGCCCAATGGCGTGATGGTCATCCCCGTCGGTCCGCCGGGCGCCCAGCATGTGCTCAAGGTGGTCAAGCAGCAGCTTGCCGACGGCACGTTCAACATCGTCCGCTCCGACATCTACAATGGCAAGGTGGTGCCGTTCGTGCCCTTCACCAAGCTGGAAGGCGACCATATCGTCGGCACGCATAACGGCTGAGTTGCCGCGCCGCGGCACCGGCCTTGCTGAATTCGCATCAAGGGGCCCGGATGGCAGCCGTCGCATCGATCTCTCGACCAGGCATCGCCTCGCTGGAGCCGCCACGTCGGCCGCATTATCTCGCGGTCGGGCTGATCGCCGGCGCCATCATCGCGCTGCAGATCGCCGTCATGCGCGTGTTCGCCGTCGGCAGTTGGTCGCATTTCGGCTCGCTGGTGGTCAGCCTTGCCATGCTGGGCTTCTCCCTGTCCAGCGTCGTCATCTTCGCCGGCAAGGGCTGGTTCGACCGCCACTGGCAAGGGGCGGCGACAGCGGCCCTGCTCTTGATCGGCCCGCTCGCCGTCGGCGCCAACCTCGTCGCCCAGACGGTGCCGTTCAACGCCATCTTCCTGGTCTCGGATCCCGCGCAGAAATGGCGCCTGCTGGCCAATTTCCTGCTTTACCTCCTGCCGTTCCTGGCCGGCGCCTTCTTCCTCGGCATCGTCTTCCTGAAAAGCCGCACCGCCTTCGGCCGCGTCTATTTCGCCGATCTCACCGGCTCGGGTCTTGCCGGCCTCGTCGTGCTGGGGTCGCTCTATCTGTTCGCGCCCGAAACCATCATCGTCGTGCCGCTGCTTTTGTGGGCCGCCGGTTCGCTGCTGTGGTTCGCCGCCTTCGGCGCCTGGAAGAGCGTTGTCGCCGGCGTTGCCGTCGCGGCGCTGTCGATCTCAGGCTACCTCTTGCTGCCTGGGCTGACGGGCATACCCGACATCACCGTCTCGCAGTACAAGGGCGTCGCCTATGCCCGCAACTTCCCGGACGGCAAGCGCATCTACCGCAGCATCTCGCCGTTTGGCGATCTGCAGGTCTATGCCAGCTCCTACATGCATTTCGCGCCGGGCCTGAGCGACAATGCCGCCTTCGGCATGCCCGAGGTTCCGGCCAACACCTATGTCGGCATGTATCGCGACGGCGACGGGCCGGAAGGCATCATGCGCAACCTGGCGCCGGCCGAGCAGGTCTATTTCCGCTATCTGCCGATGCACTATCCCTATGTCATCAAGGAGAAGCCAAAAACATTCGTCGTGCAGTTCGGCGGCGGCATTTCCACGCAAGCCGCGCTCAACGCCGGTTCGACCTCGGTGACCGTCGCCGAGAGCAACCCGATGACGTTGCGGGCGTTTCGCGATCCCGTGCTCAGGGATGTCACCGGCAATATACTGGCCGAGCCACGGCTCAAGGTCGTCGACTATGACGGGCGGCTGTTCCTCGCCAACACGGCCGAGCGCTACGACGTCATCGACCTCAGCCTCGCCGACAGCGTCGGCCTGTCCAATCCCGGCGGCTTCGCCATTTCGGAGAAATATGCCTACACGCGCGAGGCGATGCTGAGCTACATGCACGCGCTTGCCGATGGCGGCGTGCTGTCGATCACCTTGTGGAACAAGGAAGAGCCGCCGAAATCGGTGCTGAAACTCTATTCGACCGTCGCCGAGGCGGCCAAAACATTCGATCCGCAAGGCGCCGCCAGCGACATCTTCGCGGTGTCGAGCTATCTGTCGACGACAACCGTGCTGTTCAAGCGCGGCGGCTTCACAGAAACCGAAATCAAGACGCTGCGCGACTACACCAAATCGATGTCCTGGGAAGAAGTCTATTATCCAGGAATGGTTTATGACGGTTCCGGCGCGCAGAGGATACTCGATGATTACCGCGCCTCGATCTTCGGCAGCGGACAGGACGCGACGCTGACGCAGCCCGCCGACGCAACGGCGCCCGCCGACCCGACCGCGCCCGCAAATCCCGACTGCGACCCGACCGCGCCGGCCGATCCGACACTGGATGCCTGCGCGGATGCGGGCGGCAATGCCGGCCCGCAGGTGCTGCCGGCGACGGAACTGCAGCGCATGACATGGCACGCGCTTCTGACCGGCGGCTGGGAAAAGCTCGCGAGCGATTATGTCTTCGACGCGCGTGCGCTGAGCAACGACCAGCCCTATTTCGCGGCCTATGTGAAGGTCGCCGACCTGCCGCGCACACTCGACCGGCTCGACCTGTTCCAGGACGACTGGGGCTATCTCCTGATCTGGGCGACACTCGGCATTGCCTGCGTCACGGCGGCGTCGCTGGTGCTGCTGCCGGTCCTCTTCGGCTGGCGCATCGTGTTCTCGCGCTCGCGCGGCAAGCTCGGCACCATCCTCTATTTCGCCTGCCTCGGCCTCGGTTACATCATGGTCGAGGTCGGGCTGATCAGCCGCTTCACCGTGGCGCTCGCCAACCCGACCGTCTCAGCCTCGGTGCTGATCTCCTCGATGCTGGTGTTTTCCGGCCTTGGCAGCCTGTTCGCCGAGCGTATCTTCGACCGTGCCAGGACGCTGCTGCCGATGGTGCTGCTCGCGGTCTGCGTGCTGCTTTTGGCCTACGGCTTCTACCTGTCGCCGGTGCTCGACTGGATCGGCGCCTATCCCTATGCGGTGCGGCTGCTGCTGTGCTTCCTGCTGGTGTCGCCGCCGGCCTTCCTGATGGGCATGCCGATGGCCACCGCCATGACCTGGCTGGCGCGGCTCGGCAAGGAGCATCTGTTCGTCTGGGCCTGGGGCATCAATGGCTGCTTCTCGGTCATCGGCTCGGCCGCCGTGCCGATCGTCGCCACCAGCTTCGGCCTGAGCGCGGTGCTGCAATGGGCAGCGATCGCCTATCTCGTCGCCATACCGGCGTTCTTCGCCGTGCTCTTGCCGTCCAAGGCCATGCCCATCGGGCAGGTCGCCCATGCCTGACCGGCGCGCCATCGTCGCCGGACTGCTGGCCACGGCGGTATTTCCGGCCACGAGCGAGGGCGCTGGGTTGAAGAAGGCGATATCGAGCATCGTGCCGTTCAAGGCCTCGCCCTTTCCCTATCGCGGCAGACTGCCCGACGGGTCGGCACCTTTTCTCGACGTCAGCGGGGTAGACGGCCGACGCGGCCACACTTCGCCGCGCGGCGGCATCTACTGGGAGGACGAGACCTATTCCGACCGCGGCACTTTGCTGGCTGTGCCGAAAGGCTTCGATGCCGCCAAGCCTGCCGTCATGGTGGTCTTCTTCCACGGCAATGGCGCGACCTTGCAGCGCGACGTGGTCGGCCGCCAGCGTGTCGTCGCGCAGGTCGAGGCGTCAGGCCTCAACGCCGTGCTGGTGGCACCGCAATTTGCCCGCGACGCGCAGGATTCCAGCGCCGGCAATTTCTGGACGCCGGGCTATTTTGCCGGGTTCATGGCCGAGGCGGCGCAAGGCCTGGCCAAGCTGACCGGCGCCAAGGCGGCGAAATTCCAGGCCATGCCGGTGGTGCTGATTGCCTATAGCGGCGGCTACAATCCGGCGGCCTCGATTCTCAAGAATGGCGACGTCGGTGCGCGCCTGCTCGGCGTCATCCTGCTCGACGCCGTCTTCGACGAGGCTGATATCTTCGCCGATTGGATCGCGCATCACAGGAAGAACTTCTTCGTCAGCGCCTATGGCAAATCCTCGGCTTCCGGCAATGCCGAAATCAGGCAGTTGCTGGCGGGCAGGGGCATCGATGCAAGCGCCGATAAGCCGCGGCGGCTGGAAGCCGGCACCGTCGCCCTTCTCGCCTCGGACGCCGCCCATGACAGCTTCGTCACCAAGGCATTCGTCAACAATCCGCTGCAGTGGCTGCTGGCACGGATGCGCGGGTTTTCGCGGTAGGATCTGTTGGCATCAGGCCGGCCGAGCCGTATTCCTTAAGCCCGGGCACTTGAAAGGTTTGGCTTTGAAGCTTAGTGCCCGGCCATGCTTCTGACCGCTATTGTCATTGCCCAGATACTGGATCCGCTCAGGATACTGCTCGTCGCGATCGCCTATTTCCTCAGCCTCAGGGTCAAACGGCCGGGCGCGGGCTGGCTTGGGCTGCTCGTGGCAATTGTCATCATCGCCGTCGGCTTTCCCTTCGTGATCCTTGGCCAATCCCGCGACATCGCCTGGCTGAGCGGAGCGGTGGGCGTGATATCGAATGCGCTCATAGCGGCGGTCGTAGCCGGGCTGTTGCGGCTGCAACGCCGGTTCTTCTGAGCGTTGGCGCGCCTCATTGCGGCAGGGCACCATCGATGCCGGCGCCGGCGGCCGCCATGAGTGCCGCCGCGACTGCGGCGGCACGGCGGGCCTTCGGACCGTGTTCGGGCCAGACGATGCGGCGCTTGATGGTCAGCGCCGGCACCTCGCGTGCAATCTCGACGAGATGGCCCGCGTCGAGGTGGCGGCGCAACACCAGTTCGCTGGCCAGAAGCGCGCCCATGCCGGCGATCGCCGCTTGCGCTGCGACGATGGTCAATCCGAAGCGCGGCCCCTGGTCGATGTCCTTCCTCTGCCGCGCCGCCGCGACAAACCAGTCCCGCCATGACGGATAGACATCGTCGCCCATCATCGGGTCGATATGCAGCAGCGGCATCCTGTCCAGAATTTCGGCACCATCCGGCCTGGCACGACCCTGCGCCAATGCCGGCGCGCAGGCCGGGATCACGCGCTCGGTAAAGAGGTCGAGCGCCTGAATGTCCGATGCCGATCCCGTGCGGTAGCTGATGGCGAGGTCGACGCCCTCCTCCGCCATGGCGTCGAACGCGACCGAGGTGACGATGCGGACTTCCAGCCGTCCCAGGGCGGGCCGCACCATGGCCAGGCGCGGTGCCAGCCACAGCGAGGCGAAGGAGGGATCGGCCGAGATGGTGAAGGTCTCGGCCCGCCGTTCGAAGCGCAGCCGGCGCAGGCCGGAGGCCAGCGCGTCGAAGCCGCGATCGATGTCGGGCAGGGCGGCCTCGGCGGCGCGGGTCAATACGATGCCATTGCCTTCGCGCCGGACCAGCCTGGCGCCGAGCCGTTCCTCCAATTGCCTGATCTGGTGGCCGATGGCGCCCGGCGTGACGCCCAGTTCCTCGGCGGCGCGCGTCAGGCTGCCGGTCCTGGCGGCGGCCACCAGCGCCCGTAAACCTGAAAGTGGCAAATCCCTCAGCGTCATGTTTTGAGTTTATCTCAAAACTTGGGGAAGGGAACTCGTTTGAATCCGGGGCTGCTGCTGCCTAGCTTTCCGAACAAATTCAACCGCGGGGACGCCAGATGCTCGACACGCCAAAGAACGCACAGGAACGACGAGCCGCCCATCCGGCAGTGCCCATCCGCGCCATGCGCGCCGAGGGTACGCGCATCGCCGTCGAGCTGGGGGATGGCGGCTCGGCAGAACTCTCGACGCGCTGGCTTCGGCTCGCCTGTGAATGCGAGGTGTGTGGCGACACTGCCTCCGGCAAGCGATGGCTGACGCCGGCCGATGTCGCTAAGACCGTCCATGCCGACAGCTTCGACCTCTCCAAGCCCGGCCAGGTCACCGCGATCTGGCAGGATGGGCATGTGTCGCATTACGACGCGGCCGCTCTCGCGGACCATGTCGATGGTTCCGGCCCGGCGCGGTTCCGGCCATGCCTTTGGAACAGCGACCTCTCCGGGCGGCTCGGGCGCTTTGGCTTCGATGCGGTGGTGGCGGATGACGAGGCGCTGTTCGCTTCGCTCCAGGCGCTGCGCGACCAGGGCATCGCCATGCTGACCGGGGTGCCCGCCGAGACCGAGGCGACCGCGCGTGTCGCCGGGCGCTACGGGCCGATCCGTGAGACCAGCTACGGCAAGGTGTTCGACCTGATCTCGCGGCCTGATGCGCGGGTTGCTGGCGAGACGGCGCGGGCGCAGATTCCGCATACCGACGAGCCATTCCGTTATGCGCCGCCGGGCTTCATCTTTTTCCATGCCATCAGGACTGGCGCGGGCAGCGGCGGCACATCGCTGATGGTCGACGGCTTTCAAGTCGCCGAGCTGATGCGGGCGCGCACGCCGGAGCTGTTCGATCTGCTGACGCGGCACGGCGTCACCTTCCACCGCGAGCATGAGGGCGAAGTGTTCTTCAGCGCCGAGGCGCATGTCATCAGCCTCGACGTGGCGGGCGCGGTCACCGGCATCCGCTACAATGACCGCTGCCTGGCGCCGCAATGGGCGCCTGTGGACCGGATCGACGGTTTGATCGAGGCGCTTGCCGAACTGACGCGGCTGATCCGCGACCCGCAAAACCAGTTCCAGCACCAGTTGCAGCCGGGCGAGGTGCTGGTCTTCGATAACCAGCGTGTCCTGCACGGCCGCACGGAATTCGACCCTTCGCTGGCGGTCAGGCATCTCAGAAGCTGCAATATCGACCGCGATGGGGTGCACAGCGCGTTCCGCTCGCTGGCCAGACGGTTCGCGCCCGATGAGGCGGAGGCGGTGCTGTATCAGGGGGCGATTTTCTAGGCGCCTGTCCCATCGTTTTCTATTGGCTGAAGCCTAGCCAAACTTCGTCATCCTAGGGCGAAGCAGTCGCGAAGCGACGTCGCGGAGACCCTGGATCCATTGCGTGACCTTAACGGCAGAGCGCAGCGGAGCAGAACTCTGAACCGTAGCAACGCTTTGAAGTCCCGGCATGGATCCTATGGTCTGCGCCGCGTCGCTCCGCTCCTTGCTCAGCCATAGGATGACGAAGCGATAGGTTTCGCCCCACGATGGCCGCTCTCAGTTAAACCACAGCGCGAAGGTCAAAAACCCGCCGCCGCCGAACTCGCGCTGGATCTGGTCGAAATCGCCGCTGGTCACGATCTCGCCGCTTTCGAGGTAGGGCGCGATTCCCGGGCCGGTGATCGACAGCACGAGGTCGAAGGGTTTTGGCTCGTCGAAGAAACGCTTCATGTTGATGCCTTGGCCGGTGCTGGCGGTGACACGGAAATGCGGCAGCAGCTTGCGGCCTTCAAGCAGGTCCTCGGCCATGGTCAAGGTGGCGAGCCAGGCCTGCACCTGCTCCTCGCCGACTTCGAGCCCGGTAAGGGGGTTTTCGCCCTTCTGCTGCGGGCCGGGCAGCCATTCGCGGTCATTGTCGGTCTCGGCGCGGATCGCCTTCCAGTCCTCGCGCGACAGCCGGATCATTTCGAGCAGTTCCTGGCGCGCCGCCTTGCGGCGCTCCGGCTCGATTACCGGCCAGTTGATGAGATGCACCATCGAGATGAAATCGGCGATGCGCCATTCCGAGGAAAAGATGCTCGAGCCCATATCGCCGGGAGGCGGCACAAGCACATCCTGCAACGGCAGCCTGGCGCGCGGGAACAGCATGTGGAAAGAGCCGTCGAACGTGCTCCTGAAATCATGCGCCAGCCAGAAATCGGCCTGCGCCATCAGGAACTCGGCATAGCCCTGCAGCCAGTAGCCGTCGGCGCGGTCGAAGCGGAAGGTGAGCGAAGGGGCTGCTCCATCCGTTGCCATGCCGCCGCGCGACAGCGCCGCCATGATGGCGGCCATGCTTTCATCCGGTGCGATGGTGCCGTCCTCGTTGAGGTCGATGCCGACATGGGTGAGGTCGATGACCATGCCGATATCGGCATCAGCCGGCACCGAGCCCAGTGTCGCGGCGGATTTTGCCAGCCGGTCGCGGAAGGCGACGAGGATGGCGCGAAACCCCTCGTAGGTCAGCGGCTGGGGGTTGGGATTGGGCGGCACCGGCAGCTGCATCAGCGGCAGCATGAAGGATTGCGGGCTTTCGAAGCCATGACGGTGCAGGCCGCTGGCCAGCAATTCAAGCGCGGTGAAGAATTCGCCGGCGCCGGCGGCATAGGCCGATGCCGGATCTTTCGGCGCGGCCGCTTCCAACGTCGACAGCGCGCCGTCGCGCGCGGCCACCGTCCTTGCCTCGAACAGAGCGGTCGCCGCTTCGGGCATGGCCGCCGACGCGGACGACAGCGGCAGAAGCACAAGGAAAGCCGATGCCAGCAGGCTTGCTATTCGTGTCATCTTTTCCCTCCCATGTTGCCGGCGAGACCATACACGGATTTACGATGTCGCGTGTACCGGGCCGGGATGCTGTCCACATCGCTGCATGATTGTCGACAGGCGCGCTTCAACCAGCCCGGCGGACGGTCTACAGAAGGCAAACGATTGGGCCCAGCCGTGTCGAACTATCCGCTTTCCTACAAACTGTCCTGGCTGCCGCGCTTCCTGAAGCCTTCGCTCAAGGGCGACGCCGACGGATTCACGCCAGCATCGGCGACGCTGATGGATCCGCCACCGAAGCAGACAGTGCGGCTGGCCTTCGTCGGCGATATCTCGGCTGTGGCCAACCGGAGCGCGCCCGAATGCGACCCCGCGATCAAGGCACTGCTGGACACGGCCGATCTGATCATCGGCAATTGCGAAAGCCCTGTTGTCGATAGGCCGAGCGCGGTCCTTGGAACCAAGCTCGGCACGCATCATGCGATGAGCGAACGTTTTCTGGTGGAGGCGCTGGCGGCGGTCGGGATAGGGCGCGAAAAACTCGTGCTGTCGCTGGCCAACAATCATGTGTTCGACCAGGGCGTCGCCGGCTTCGACGCGACGTTGGCCGCCTTGAAGCGGCTCGGCATCCGGACCATCGGCCTGGCCGCCGATGGTCCGATCCAACGCTTTGCAGCCGGGCCGCTCGCTCTCGGCTTCGCCGCCTTCACGCTCTGGCGCAACGCCGACGAAAGCCTGTTTGCCGGCCGCGTCTTGACGGAAAGCGATCCGGCGGGCTGGCCGCGCGAGGCGAGCGCGGGGGTCGATCTGCTCTGCGCCGTGCCGCATTGGGACTGGGAGTTCCGGCATTTTCCGCGTGCCGCAACATTGGCGCTGGCGCGGCGGCTGGCCGGGCAGGGCGTCGGGCTGATCGCCGGCCATCATGCCCATGTCGTGCAGCCGGTGCAGCGGATCGGCGAGGCGATCGTCGCGTATGGGCTCGGCGATTTCCTCGGCACCGCCTTTGCCCGCCAGCCATGGCCTGGGCGCATTGGCGGGATATTCGTTGTCGATCTCAGCGCTGATGCGCGGACGCGCGGGGCCGTTGCGGCGTATCGGCTGCATCCTTTTGTCCGCCTGCGTGCGGGAGACCACGAACGGCTGGTGCCGGTCGAGACGTTGGAAGACGGAATGCGGCGAAAGGTCGAGGGTCGGCTGAGGGCGATCTTGCCGTCCCCCACAAGGTGAGAAGGCATCACCGCTCTATGCGGCTGGCGTCGTTCCTGCGAAAGCAGCTATCATAATGGCGTAAAGTGACTTCCGCGGCGGGGGATTGGCGATGGAAACGGCGGACTTCATGCCGGGCGCGGCTGCTATCGCGGCCATCAAGAAGGATATCGAGACCTACGAAGCGACAAGGGCCTCGGTCGCGCGCGGGGTCAAGTGGCGCGTCCCCTTGTTCGTTGGCCTTGTGGTCGTCTTCGTGGCGCTCATTGCCTGGCTGTTCAACAAGGTCGCCGATCCGCACGAGCAATGGTTCTCGACGCCGCATGTGTTCCTCTATGTCATCGGCTTCGCTGCGTCGATCCTGCTCTATTTCCAGGCTTTGAAGCCGGCGGCACGGCTGCAGCAATCGTTCCGCAATACAGTGCTGCCGATCATCTTCGGCTTCATCAGAGATGTCAGCTACCAGCACGGCGAGAGGCCGAATTCGTTCGACCGGCTGCCGCGCGAGGCGGTCGGGCCTTTCAACCGTCAATCGTTCGACGATGTCATTTCCGGCCGCTATGACGCGTTTCCGTTCGAACTCTACGAGGCGGAACTGCGGGAAGGGACCGGCAAGGGCTCGTCGACGGCCTTCAAGGGCGTCATCGTTGCTTTCGAGGCCATCGAGCCTTTTCCGGGTATCCTGGTGGCGACGCGGCGATCCAATGCGGTGGTCGGCTTTTTCCGCGGCGTGTTCGGGTCCAGGATGCAGGATCTGCAATCGGGCGATCCTCTGCTCGACGCCGCCTATGAATTCCGCACCGACAATGTCGAGGCGGCGCGGCCGCTGGTGACCGGCCGTCTGGCGCAGGCGCTGAGGTGGCTGGGGGAAAGCTGGCGCGACGACCCGGCGCGGGTCGCGCTCAACGGCGGCGACGGCTTTTTGCTGCTGCCGCAGGACAGGAATTTCTTTGAACTGCCGGCTATTTCGGTGCCGCTCGACTATCAGACCCATGTGGCGCCGATGATCTCGGACATAGGTGCGATGCTGGCGACGGCGGCGCTGGTTCGCAAGGTCGGCGCGAAGGACTGAGCGTGCCCGGCGTCGCCGTCAGCAGTCGAAGCCGAACTTGCCGCGCATATAGTCGACCTCTTCCTTGGGCATTCTCTTGAACATCACACAGACGGTAAAGCTGCCGACCTGATGGCCGTCCCTGGTATATCCCCAGTCGGAAATGTCGTCGCGCCTGAATTCTATATTCTGACCGAGCACGACGTTGTGAACTTCTTCCGGTTCGTTCGCCAATATGCCGACAAATCCGGTTTCCGTGCGGCGAAACGGTATGACCCAGAAGTGTTCCGTGACGTTGCCGTCGCGCACCTTGACCTTCAGTTTGAACCTGTCGGTGCCGGACGGAGGTGTTTCGGACAAGGCCAGGAATTCATCCAGGCTGGCGAGCGCCCGCGCGGTCGCCGTTGCCATGTCGGGATCGCCGGGAGCAAAGATCAGCGTCTTGTCGTCGCCCGGATCGGCGCCTTGCGCGCCAGCGAGGCCCGGCAAGATCGCCAGCATCAGGGATAGACCGGTCCGGACGGCGATTTTCATGGAAGTCCCCTTGTCACAGCGCGACACCATCCCGCATTCGCTTCGGGTTTGCAACCTGAGCGCGAAATTCGTCTCCGCCGAATGGGAGGGTCGAGCCGGCAATGACATAAAATGTGTACCGATGAAAAATCGGTGGCCTGTTTCGTGATGCGGCCGGGAGCGGATTGCGGCGGCCGCGTGATTGCCGACGGCGCGGGCCACAATCCGCCAAGCGACTCTTTTCGTGCGGAGAAGAGGCTTTCCATCAGGGCGGAAAGCCGTCTGAATAGGCGGGTTTGGAGCCTATTGTGTCGGAATTAAGCCAACGATTTCCTTTGCAAAAATACATCCAACGTGATTTGCCGATGGCGCGCTTTCCGCTCCAGTCTCGGGCCGTTCGGTGCTGCCCCTCCCAAGCGGCGCCGGAAAACCGAAACAGCACGGAGTGCTATCCATGAAGAAGACCCTCGCAACCACCGCCGCCCTGCTCGCCTTTCTCGGCACAGCCTATGCCGCGACCGTTCAGGGCACCATCCAGGCGGTTGATCCGACAACCAAGTCGGTCACCCTCGACGACGGCAAGATCTACCAGCTGTCGCCCGATGCGTTGGTCGGGAAATTGAAGGTCGGCGCCAAGGTGGCGGTCACCGTCGACGACAAGACCGGCATGGTGACGTCGATCAAGAAGGCTTCGTAGTCGCGAGCATGAGTTCCGGCGTTGTCTGAAACAGTCAGCGCCGCGCTGCCCCTCATCCGCCTGCCGGCACCTTCTCCCCGTATAGGACAGGGAGAAGGGAGCTACTCGCGACGCCGGCGACCCCCTCTCCCCGTCCTTCACCTATCGGATTCACACATCGAGAAGCTTGAGAGTGTCCCGACTTTGATGGCGTTGAACTCGGCGAGGCCGATGCGCATGACCTTTGGGCCGGGCTTGCCGTAGTAGCCGGT